>JAOBWF010000018.1 GCA_025463215.1 Acidobacteriota bacterium
CGACACGGTCGCGGCCGAAATCGTCGCGGCCGGCGGGCAGGCGCTGCCGATCGTCGCCGACGTCACGCGTGCCGAGGACATGCACGCGTTCGTCGCCGCCGCCGTCGCGCGCTTCGGCCGTCTCGACGTAATGCTGTGCAACGCCGGCTTCGGCATCGCCGGCGCGATCGACGAGATCGCCCCGGACCAGATGCAGAAGCTGATGGACGTCAACTACACCGGCACCTATCATGCGACCCGCGCCGCGCTCCCGGTGTTCCGGCGTCAGGGCAGCGGCCACGTCATCATGGTGTCGTCGATCGTCGGCAAGCGCGGCGTCCCGTACATGGGCGCGTACTCGGCGACCAAGTTCGCGCAGGTCGGCCTCGCCGAATGCCTGCGCTCCGAGCTCCTCGGCAGCGGCATCCACGTCACCGTCGTCTACCCGGTGTCGACCGAGACGGAGTTCTTCGGCGTCATGTCGCGCGAGACGGGTACGACGGTGACGCGCGCGATGGGGCCGCGGCAGAGTGTCGAGGTCGTCGCCGACGCGATCGCGCGCGCGATCGAACGTCCAGCGGCGGAGGTCTATCCGCATGCGCTATCGCGCGCGCTCGTAATCCTCAATGCGATCGCGCCCGGGATCACGGATCGGGTGGTGCAGCGCTTCGGGCGCAAACCGGTCCGGAGCGAATAGAGATGACGGAGATCACGGTTCCTCCGTCCGCTCCGTCACGTGACATGCCGAACTCCCTCGTGAACCGCCTCGCGACCGCCGTCCGTGCCGCCGGCGGACGCGCGCTGATTGTCGGCGGCTGGGTCCGCGACACGCTGCTCGGGCTGCCCGAGTCGACCAACGTCGACGTCGAAGTGTTCGGCCTGCCGGGCGATCGGCTGCGCGCGCTGCTCGAGACGCTCGGACGCGTCGAGGCGGTCGGCGAAAGCTTTCAGGTCTACAAGATCGGCGATGTCGACGTCTCGCTGCCGCGCCGCGATTCCAAGGCGGGGCGCGGCCATCGCGGCTTCGTCGTCACCGGCGACCCCGACATGTCGATCGCGGAGGCGGCGCGGCGCCGCGACTTCACGATCAACGCGATGTCGTGGGACCCGCTCACCGGCGAGTACTTCGATCCGTTCGACGGCCGCGCCGATCTCGATCGCCGGCTGCTGCGCGTCGTGGATCCCCAGACCTTCGGCGACGACAGCCTGCGCGTGCTGCGCGGCGTGCAGTTCGCCGCCCGGTTCGCCTTCACCTTCGAGCCCGCGACCGCGGCGCTCTGCCGGGACATTCCGCTCGACGATCTGCCGCCGGAACGCGTGTGGGGCGAGTTCGAAAAGCTGCTGTTCGCACCGAAGCCGTCGATCGGGTTCGCGATCGCGATGGACCTCGGGGTCATCGCCACGCTCTTTCCCGAGCTGCACGCGCTGGCGGGGTGTCCGCAGGAGCCGGAGTGGCATCCGGAAGGCGACGTCTGGGTCCACAACCTGCAGGTGATCGACGGCGCGCGGACGCGCGTCGACGACCTGCCGCGGCCGCAGCAGATCGCCGTGATGCTCGGCGCGGTCTGCCACGACCTCGGCAAACCGGCGACGACCAGGTTTCTCGACGGCCGCATTCGATCCCTCGATCACGAGGAGCAGGGCGTCGCGCCGGCGAGCGCATTGCTCGATCGCCTCAACGTCAACGCGTTCGACGGCTACGACGTCCGCCGCCAGGTCCTCGGGATCACGGCGCAGCACCTCAAGCCCGGATCGTGGTTCAAGGTCCGCGACGAAGTCGGCGACGGCGCCTTCCGCCGCCTCGCGCACAAAGTCGACCTCGAGCTGCTGGCGCGCGTCGCGAAATCGGATTGCGAGGGGCGTCAGCCGGGACAGTTCGACTGCAGCGCGATGGACTGGTTCCTGGAACGCGCCCGCGCGCTCGGGGTCGAGCATCGCCCGCCGCCGCCGATCCTGCTCGGCCGTCACCTGCTCGCGCTCGGCGTCAAGCCGGGACCGCGCGTCGGCGAGATCCTGAAGGCCGTGTACGAACAACAGATGGACGGCGCCGTCGCGAATCTCGACGAAGCGATCGCCGCAGCGCAGGCGCGCCTGAATCAGGCACCGTCGAGCTGACGTCGGGGCGGTATCGATTCTCGCCTGCTAACATGGATCGTGAACCTGAAACTTCCTGCCCTGCTCGGCTTGCTCCTGACCTTCGCGGCGTGCAACAGCACGCCCACCACCGGCAACGTCACCGCCCCGACCGCACCACAGACCCCCACCACGCCGGCACCGACCGCAATCAGCGCATTCGCGGGCACGTGGCACTCAACTGCGGCGACCGGTACATGTACCTCGACCGCGTGGACGATCACGCCGACGAGCGAGACCGCCGCGACCATCGCGTACAGCGCGACCTGCGCAGGGGTGCCGGTCAGCGGTTCGGCAGCGGGCACGCTCAACGGCACCTCGATGAACTGGACAACGAGCGGCAACGCCGGCGGGTGCCCGTTCACGTTGAGCGGCACCAGCGTGCCTGCGGCGTCGACCGACCTCGCCATCAGCTATACCGGAACCGTCTGCGGGTCGGCGGTGAGCGGCAGAGACACGCTGCAGCGGTGAGCGGCCGACGCCCATAAGGCAAGCCTAAAGGCCTGCACTACAATCGGTCGATGGCTCGATACACACTCGTCTACGGCGTCCGGCTCATTCCTGAAGGCACGCTGAAAGGCGTCGACGAAGCGACACTGAAGCTGGCCGACGGATCGTCGGCGGGCCTCACGCTCCACACCTTCGACGGTACCATCCCGCAGCTGCGCCGCTCGCTCGATCGCAGCCTCGACGCCTTCTTCGATCTGCTGCCGGGCGCGGAGGACGAGGACGTCGAGAAGTTCGGGGATTGATGCTGCGGGCGATCGTCTCGTCGCCGATCAACATCCTGCTCGTCGCGGCGCCGACGGCCTGGGTGCTCGCGGCGACGTCCCCCGGTTCGCCGTGGGTGTTCATCACGGCGGCCGCCTCGCTGATTCCGCTCGCCGGCCTGATCGGCCTTGGCACGGAGCAGCTCGCCCGGCGCGCGGGCCCGGCATGGGGAGGTTTTCTCAACGCCACCTTCGGCAACGCCGCCGAGCTGATTATCGCGGTGGTCGCGCTGCGCAGCGGACACATCGAGCTGGTCAAGGCCTCGATCACCGGCAGCATCATCGGCAATCTCCTTCTCGTGCTCGGCCTCTCCTTTTTCGTCGGCGGACTCGGCCGCCGCACCCAGAAATTCCACCGCACCTCCGCGACCAACACCTCGGCGATGCTCTTTCTCGGCGTCGTCGCGCTGGTGATGCCGGCGGTGTTCGACCTCTCGTTGTACGGCAGCCTCAGCGCCCGGCCGCCGGCGATCGAGCGACTCAGCTTCTGGAGCGCGTTGATTCTGATGGTCGCGTACGGGGGCAGCCTGATCTACGCCTTCACCGCCCAGCGCGATCTCTTCCGGCCGACGCATGAAGGGGAGCACGACGGTCCGGTGTTCTCGACCGCCGCGGCGGTCGGCGTCCTTGCCGCCGGCACGCTGCTGACGACAGTCCAGGCGGAGATCCTCGTCGGGGCGATGGAACCGGCGCTGGCGCGCTTCGGCTTTACCGAGCTGTTCGTCGGCGTGATCGTGATTGCGCTCATCGGCAATGCGGCCGAGCATTATTCCGCGGTGACCGCCGCGCGCCGGGACGAGATGACGCTCGCCGTCGAAATTTCTGTCGGCAGCAGCGCGCAGATCGCGCTGTTCGTCGCGCCCGCCCTCGTGCTGTATTCCTTCGCGCTCGGCCGGCCGATGACGCTGCTGTTCAACGCGTTCGAGATCACCGCGATCGCGCTGTCGGTGCTCGCGACGTCGATCGTCGTTGTCGACGGCGAGAGCAACTGGGTCGAGGGCCTGCAGCTTCTCAGCGTCTATCTCATCCTCGCCTTGGCGTTTTATTTCGTCCCGCACGCCGGTTGAGCGCCGGTCGATGCCATAATCGACTCGATGGGGGAGCTGAACGAACGCCTCATAGCCGAGCTCGTCGACGCCGTCCGCGGTCAGATGCGGAAGGAGGCGGGCGATCGGCTGCGCGACGTCTACCTCATCGGCGACATTGAGAAGGACACGGCGCGCACCTGCATCGAGCGGCTGCGCGAGCTGGCCAACGATAACGGCAGGCCGATCACCCTCTTCATCAACAGCGCCGGCGGCAACGTCACCGACGGTCTCGCCATCCACGACGTCATCCGCCACATCATCAGCCGCGGCATCGAAGTCCGCATCATCGTGCAGGGGATGGCCTACTCGATGGGCTCGATCGTGCTGCAGGCGGCGACCGACGGACAGCGCTTCGCCTTCCCGCATTCGTGGATCATGATCCACGAGCCGGCGAAGTGGGCGGGCTGGCAGTCGACCAGCGCGGCGGCGCAGCATCTCGAGCGGTTGAAGCAGATGCAGGATCAGATTTACCGGATTCTGTCGTCGCGATCCGGCAAACCGCTGCGGCAGATCATCCGCGACACCAAACGCACCGACTTCTACCTCGATGCCCAGAGCGCGCTCGAATACGGACTGATTGACGCGGTGGTGGCGGGAGAGCTGCCGAAGCCGAAACCGGTGGCCTCCGAAACGTCGGACGCCACGGCGACGACGGAAAGCATGGCGGCGCGCGAGCGATCGAATGAGTCGGAGGAGGCCCCTGGGTCGAACGGCACGGGCGAGGCGGACAACCTGCCAGTGCCGCCGCCGCCGCTCTAGTCTCCCTGCGTTCGCCCCTTCTGTCCTGCTCGCCCTGCCGGCTCTACTTGCGCTTGGCCCGCCACTCCTCGAGCAGGCGCGCGGCGTTGCCCGCGACCGAGTGCAGCGTCGGCGTCCATCCCAGCGCGCGGGCGCGCGGACTGCGGACGACCTGATCGAGCGCGAGCGCGTCGGCGAAGCCGCCCATCTTGGCGCGGGCTTCCTCGATCGGCACGTAGCGGACGTCGGGCTTCACCGGCAGATACGGCTTGATCGCGCCGACGATGTCGTTGACCCGCTCGTCGCCTTCGTCATTGGCGTGATACACGCCGCCGGCGTCGGTGCTCGCCGCCAGGCGGGCGTAGAGATCGCCGAGATCGCGGTCGTAGACGAGCGGCCAGTGATTGTTGCCGTCGCCAATCACGCGTACCAGGCCGTTGCTCGCCGCCTTGAAGATATCGCCGATCATGCCGCTGCCGCCGCCGTAAACCACGCCGGGGCGCACCACCATCGTCCGCAGCTGATCGTTCGCGGCGTCGATCACGAGCTGCTCGTGCGCCGGGCGGAATGCGGAGATCGCAATCGGGTTGATCGGGGCGTCCTCACCGACCGGTTCGGGCGTCTTGCCGAGGATCCACACCCCGGAGGTGTAGATGATGAAGCGGCTCGCCGGCGCCGACGCCGCGCCGGTCCGCGGACGCTTCGCCGCCGCGATCAGCGCTTCGAGTGCGGCACGCTCGATCGTCGGACCGCCGGCGGCCGAGGAGTCGTACGCGGCGTGCACGTAGCCGTCCTGCGCCTCGGCGCTGCCGCGGAACGACTCGAGATCGTTAAGGTTGCCGATGACCGGATGGGCGCCGCGCTTGGCGACGCCGCGCGCCTTTTCGTTATTGCGGACGAGCGCGGTCACGTCGTGTCCGCCGCGCACCAGCGCGTCGAGCACGGCGGCGCCAATGTAGCCCGTCGCTCCAGTCAGAAAGATCCGCATCGCGGCTGTGTATCATAGTTCACCCTTGGCTCGCGATACGCTCATTGACTTTTTCGCCGATCTCTCGCAGGCACGCGGAGAGTTCCTCGTCTACGACGATGGCTTCCGCAGCCGCGGCTATTCGTACGGCGAGGTGGCGAGCGCGGCGCGCGGCCTGGCGGCGCGGCTGCACGCGCTCGGTTTGCGCAAGGGGGACAAAATTGTCTTCTGGAGCGAGAACCGGCCCGAGTGGATCGTCGCATTCTGGGCGTGCCTGCTGCGCGGCATCATCGTCGTGCCGATCGACTATCGCGCCTCGCCCGATTTTCTCTCGCGCGTCGTCTCGATCGTATCGGCGCGGCTGATCCTGATCGGCCAGGACGTTCCCGCCTTCGCATCGGACGTGCCGGTGTGGAAGCTGCAGGAATTCGACTGGCGTGCGGCTGCCGACGCCGATCTGCCGGACGCCGCGATCGCGCGCGACGACATCGCCGAGATCATCTTCACCTCGGGCGCGACCGCCGAACCAAAGGGCGTCGTGATCACCCACCGGAACGTCCTCGCGAACATCGTTCCCGTCGAGCGTGAAATCCTCAAGTACCGGAAGTGGGGGACACCGTTCTTCCCACTCAGGTTCTTGAACCTGCTCCCGCTCAGCCATATGTTCGGGCAGGCGATGGCGACATTCATCCCGCCGATGCTGCCGGGCACGGTGATCTTCATGCGCGGCTACAACCCGGTCGAGATCGTCGAGCACATCAAACGGCGCAAGGTGTCGGTGCTCGTGTCCGTGCCCAAGATTCTCGACGTGCTGAAGGATCACGTGCTGCGGGTGGCGCCCGAGCCGCCGATTCCGGGGCCGAAGCAGCACGTCGCCAGGCGGTGGTGGCGGTACCGGAAGATTCACCGCGCCTTCGGTCCCAAGTTCTGGTCGTTCGTCGTCGGCGCGGCGCCGCTCGACGGCGCGCTCGAGGCGTTCTGGGGCGAGCTCGGGTTCGTCGTCATCCAGGGCTACGGCCTGACCGAGACGGCGCCGATCGTGACGCTGAATCACCCGTTCGGCACCAAGAAAGGATCGGTCGGCAAGGCGATCGCCGGCGTCGAGGTGAAGGTCGCGGCCGACGGCGAGATCCTGGTGCGCGGCGACAACGTCACCAAGGGCTACTTCAACGCCGACGAGGAGAACGCGAAGGCGTTCGAGGACGGCTGGTTCCACACCGGCGACATCGGCGAAATCGGAGACGACCGGCAGCTCTACATCCGCGGCCGCAAGAAGGAAATGATCGTGACGCCCGAGGGGCTGAACGTGTTTCCCGAGGACGTCGAGAAGGTGCTCAACGTGATTCCCGGCGTGCGCGATTCCGCCGTCGTCGGCGTGCCGATCGGATCCGAGGAGCGCGTGCACGCCGTGCTGGTGCTCGATCCCGGCGTCGAGGTCGACGCGGTCGTTCGCGCCGCGAACGCGCAGCTCGACGATCATCAGAAGATCCGCCGGGCCGTGGCGTGGCCGGAGCCGGAGCTGCCGCGCACCGACGGGACCCGCAAGCTCAAACGTGCGGCGATCCGCGAGTGGGTGAAGGGGGGCGCGGCGGCACCGCCGCCGGTACGGCAGGGCACCGATGCCCTGGCGGCGCTGATCGCGAAGTACGCCGGCCGCGACAATCTGTCGGCGGCGACGACGCTGGAGGAGCTGGGATTGAGCTCGCTCGATCGCGTCGAGCTGATGGTCGCCCTGGAGGACACGTTCCAGACGCGGATCGACGAGGCCTCGTTCGCGAGCGCGCGGGATGTGGGGCAGCTGCGCGCACTCGTGGACCGGGCGTCGTCGTCAGCGGCGCCGCCGGCCGAACCGGTGGACTTCCCGGCGTGGACGCGGCGCGGTCTCGCCCGCGCGATCCGGCGCGTCAATCTCGCGACCTGGATCCTGCCGCTGGCGCGCATGTTCGCGTGGACGCGGGTCGAAGGGCTCGAGCACCTGCGCAATCTGGACGGTCCGGTGATCTTCGCGTCGAATCACCAGAGCTTCATGGATGGCCCGGTGATCATGGCGTCATTGCCGCCGCGCTGGCGGTACCGGCTGGCGCCGGCGATGGGCAAGGAAATGTTCGCCGCGCATTTCTTTCCGCAGCAGCACGGCAGGGTGTCGTGGTTCACCAACAGCCTGAACTACTATCTCGCCGTCCTGTTGTTCAACGCCTTCCCGCTGCCGCAGCGTGAAGCGGGCGCGCGGCAGACGCTGCGCTACATCGGCGAGCTGCTGGCCGACCGCCACTCGCTGCTGATCTTTCCCGAGGGACGGCGATCGGACAGCGGCGCGATCGACCTGTTCCGGCCCGGCATCGGCATGATCGCGTCGAAGCTCGGCGTTCCGGTCGTGCCGGTACGGATCGACGGACTGCAGCACGTGCTGGGGGTCGGCGGCCACATGGCGCGCCCCGGCCGGGTGCGGGTCGCCTTCGGTGCGCCGCTGCGGCTGGTTGGCGAAGATTACGAGAGCCTCGCCAACGCGGTTGAATCGGCGGTCAGGGCGCTCTAGCAAATGACTAGATAATCAGATGAAATATGTGGCACAATGTTTGTTTGAATGAAAGGACGTGCTAGCAGTTGAGCAAGGATGATCTCATTGATATGCAAGGCACCGTCGTTGCGGTGCACAGTGGTGGTTTGTACCGCGTGCAATGCGACGCGGGCCACGAGGTGCTGGCCCAGCTCAGCGGCCGCATGCGCCGCTTCCGCATCAAGGTCGTTCCGGGCGATCGGGTGACCGTCGGCGTGTCGCCGTACGATCCGGTCCGGGGCATCATCACCTTCCGCGCACGCTAGCCACAAACAGTTTGAATTCGAATACAACTGACAGAGGCGCTCGCAGCCGCGGACCCCGCGGCGGCGGCCGTGGACGACCGCGTAGCGGCAGCGGCGGCGGCAAGTCGTCAGCCGGTCCGTCGTCGCGTCCGGCCGCATCGACCGCCCCCATGCTTCAGGCGATCGACGTCGATACGACGCCGGTCCCGTTCGCGTCGCTCGGACTCGACCATCGGCTGCTCGAAGGCACGCGCGATCTGGGCTGGAAGGATACCCGGCCGATTCAGACGGCCGTGATCCCGCTCGCCCTCGCCAACAACGATCTGATCGCGTGCGCCGAAACCGGCACCGGCAAGACCGCCGCGTTCGTCGTGCCGACGCTGCAGCGGCTGCTGCTCGATCACGAAAAGAACCTCGCGGCCGAAGCGGAGAGCGGCTTGCCGCGCAAGAGCCGCGTCCTGGTGCTGGCCCCGACCCGCGAGCTCGCGGTCCAGATCGAAGACGAAATCCACGGCCTCGCGTATCACACCACCGTCACCAGCGCCGCCGTCTACGGCGGCGTCGAGATGGGGATGCAGGAGCGCGCGCTGAAGGCCGGCGTCGACATCATAGTCGCGACGCCAGGGCGGCTGATGGATCACATGCGGCAGCAGAACGCCGATCTCAGCGGCATCGAACTGCTGATCCTCGACGAAGCCGATCGCATGATGGACATGGGCTTCTGGCCCGACGTCCGCCGCATCATCACGGCGATGCCGGCGGTGCGTCAGACCCTCCTCTTCTCGGCGACGATGCCGAACGAAGTGGTGCGCGATGCGCTCGAAATCACGCGCGACGCGAAGTACATCCAGGTCGGGCAGCGCAGCGCGCCGGCCAAGAGCATCACGCACCGGATCGAAGCGGTCGCCGCGAACGACAAGGCGAACTGGCTGATCACCCACCTGAAGAATCCCGAAGGTCCGGTGCTGATCTTCTCGCGGACCAAAGTCGGCGCCGATCGCCTGGCGCGCCGGCTGGCGGCCGCGGGCGTCAAGTGCACGGCGCTCCATGCGGATCGCAGCCAGGATCAGCGGCGGATTGCGGTCGAAGGATTCAAGAGCGGCAAATACAAGGTGCTGATCGCGACCGACATCGCGGCGCGCGGTCTCGACATCGATGCGATCCACACGGTGATCAATTACGAAGTGCCCGACTCCCCCGACGCCTACGTGCATCGCGTCGGACGCACCGGCCGCGCCGACGCGGTCGGTCAGGCGATCACGCTCGTGGCCCCGGAAGAACGCCGCGCGCTGGCGTTCCTTTCCAAGGCTGTCGGGCTTCAATTAGAATGAGTGCGATGAACGATCCGTTCGGCGTGCCGCCGGCGTCACCGATGTCGCCGACGTCTCCGGCGCCCGGGACTCCCGCCGCCGAGAGCGCGGCGGATGCACCCGCGCAATCCGCCGCGGTGGTGCGATTCAAGTCGTGCCGCTGGCGGCGTCCGCCGGAAGACGGTCCCGAATGCTGCGGCCACCGCGACGTGCTGCCGATGGCCGGCACGACCGGGTTCGACCCCGAGGCGTGGTGCCCCGACTGCCAGTTCTACAAGCTGCGCCGCACCCCGAAGAAGCGTGAGCGCGACGATTACCGATACTAGTCAGGGCTGAGTAATGCTGATGGCTAATCGCTGATGGCATAGCATCCACCGACCATATGCCCTGAGCCATCAGCAATCAGCCATCAGCATTACTCAGAAAACTCCCGAGCCAACTCCACCCACTCCCCCTGCGGCGCGAGCTGTTGGTACGAGCGCCAGTGCGGGCGCGCGTCCGGGGAGAACCCCATTTTTTCGAACGTGACGGCGAGATAGAAATGCGCGTCGGCGTAGAACGGGTTGAGCCGTAGCGCTTCGCGGTAGCACGCCTGCGCCTCGGGGTAGCGGCCGAGGTCATGGTAGATGTTGCCGAGATTGAAGTGGGCCTCGAAGAAATCGGACTCGAGGCCGATCGCGCGCTCGTACAGCGCCTGCGCCGCAGCGAGCTCGTCGCGGCTGTAGTGGATGTTCGCCAGGTTGATCAGCGCCGCCACCAGATACGGATCGAGCTCCAGCGCCTTGCGATAGGCGATCGCCGCTTCTTCCTGCGTCGCATCGTCCCCCTCGTCGAGGGCCGAAGCGGCGCGGAAATATTCCTCCGCCAGCGCCGTGTCGCGCATCGCGGCGTTGGCGCCCGCCGCCGCCTTGGCCGCCTCCTTGCGCCCGCCCTCCGGCCGCCGCAGCGTGATGATCTTGGCCGGCGCCGCGTCGATCCGGAAATCGAACTCGAGCTGCCCCTGCCTTGCCGCGATCAGCGTGCGGACGATGCTGCGGAAGTTGATGCCCTGGACGAGGCCGTCGTTGGCCTGCTTGATCGTGGCCAGATCCGGAAACGCGAAGAACGTATCGGCGTTGGTGCGGAGCACCGGGCGCAGCACGCCGCATTTGACCAGGTAGCGCAGGTGATCCTCGCGCAGCGCCCGGTAGCGCGCCAGGACGTCCCGCAGCGCGTGATACTGCCGCTTCAGCGCGTCAGGCGTCGCGACGCCGGCAAGGCGGCAGAATTCTTCTTCGGTCAGAATGCGAATCGGCCGTGCCGCGCCCGACTGCGCGTTCAAGTCCTCGGCCCGCTTCAGCTTGTTCGATTTCTCGCGCGCGGCGGTCGCCGCCTCGTCCAGATTGGGCGGCGGACCAAACCCTTCGGCACCGATCACGAGCATCGTCGTCTTCGCGTTCACTTCGTCGCCGGTCACGCCGCCGAGACGTGTAACGAGCGCACGTGCATCCTTGCGGCTGAGCGAGCTCAGCTTTCCCGTGAAGGTGACGACCTGTCCGGTGAGCGGCACGTGATTCGAATCAGGCGAGGTTGAGGGCAAACGGCCTCTCAGGCTGTCCGGCTGGGGAGACGAAACGGCTCCAAGATGATGGAGAATGGAAGCGAAGTCAAGACAATGATTCTCGCAGGCGACATCGGCGGCACCAAAACGTTACTGGGTCTGTTCGACGCGGTCACCGCGCGGCCGCGGCCGGTCGTGGTCCGTTCCTTCGGCACGCTGGACCACCCGGATCTGCAGACGATGATCGCCGAGTTCCTGGAGGCGGAGGATGCCGCGGATGCGCGCGCGACGCACGGCGGCGTCGAAATCGCGTGCTTCGGCGTCGCCGGACCGGTGGTCGACGGGACGGTGAAGGTGACCAACGTGCCGTGGTTCGTCGACGCGAGGCGGGTCGCTTCGGCGCTCGGCGTCGCGCGGGTGTCGCTGCTCAACGACCTCGAGGCGCTGGCGCATGCGGTGCCGGTGCTGCGCGAATCCGAGACCCACGTGCTGCAGGAAGGCGAGGCGATGCGCGGCGGCAACATCGGCCTGATCGCGGCCGGCACCGGCCTGGGCGAGGCGCTGCTGCACAACGTCGACGGCCGGTTCCTGCCGTCGGCATCGGAGGCGGGACACGCAGACTTCGCGGCCCGAACCGAGCGCGAAATCACGCTCGCCCGCGAGGTGATCCGGCGCTTCGGCCGCGCCGACGTCGAGCACGTCGTGTCCGGCCGCGGCTTGATCAACATTCATCCGGTCGCTCACACCCAGCCGTGCGCCGCGGGCGTCGACCTCGATTCGCCGGACGCGGCGGCGGCGATGTCGGCCGCGGCGATGGAGCGGCGCTGCGCCGGCTGCGTCGAGACGCTCGACATGTTCATCGAGGCATACGGCGCCGAAGCCGGCAACCTCGCGCTGCGCTCGGTCTCCACCGGCGGCCTGTACATCGGCGGCGGCATCGCGCCGAAGATCCTGCCGATGCTGACGAACGGCGCCTTCCTGCGCGCATTCCGCGCCAAGCCGCCGCTCGATCCGATGCTCTCCGCGATGCCGGTCAAGGTGATCCTCAACGCCGAGTCGGGGTTGCTCGGCGCCGCGGTGTTCGCCGCCGGCCATCGGTGATACGCGCCGACCTCGTCGACGTCCTCCACGGCGTCGCCGTCGCCGACCCGTTTCGCCGCCTCGAGTCGGCTGAGGATCCGGAGACCGTCGCGTGGGTCGCGGCGCAGAATGCGGAGACGCGCCGCCTGCTCGACGGTCCGGTGCGTGACGGTGTTGCCGCGCGGCTGCGCGAGCTGCACCGGGTGCCGCGGATGTCGGTGCCGGCGGTGCGCGGCGATCGCATCTTCTTCACCGAAAGCGACGGTGTGCGCGCGCAGCCGATTCTCTACTGCGCACACGGCTCAGGGCTGAAGGCTGAGCGCTTGGTCGATCCCAACCTGCTCGACGCCGCCGGCACGACGGCGATCACCGCCTTCGAGCCGGACGACACCGGCGCTCGCATCGTGTACGGTTTGTCGCGGCAGGGCAGCGACGCCCAGGAGCTGCTGATTCATGACGCCGCCGCAGGCGCGCCGCTCGGCGATCGTCTGCAGTGGGTCAAGTTCGCCTCCGTCGCGTGGCGCGGCGACGGATTTTTCTACACGCGATATCCCGAGCACGAACAGTATTTCTGCCAGGTCTGGTATCACCGCGTCGGCGATCCGCAGCGCGACGATCGCTTGATTTATCACCGACCCGACGCGCCGGAGATCACCTTCGACGTGAAGATGACGTCGGACGGCCGGCAGCTCGTCATCGCCAGTTACCAGGGGGCCAGCGATCACGCGGAGATTCACATCGTGTCGCCGGACGAAGGGCGGAATCCGCGCCCCCTCGTCACCGGCTTCGCCGCCGGCTGGCATTTCATCGATGGGCGTGACGATCAGCTGTATTTCCGGACCGATGCGGACGCGCCGTTCGGGCGGATTGTCCGCTTCGACCTGCGAGACGGCACACCTGAAGGTCGGCGCGACAACAGCTCGCCGGCCGTCATCGTGCCCGAATCGCGCGACACGATCGTCGACGCCGCTGTCGCGAACGGACGGCTGCTGGTCAGCTCGCTGCGCAATGCGAGCAGCCGCCTGGCGTCGTGGTCGCTCGACGGCGCCGGCGAGCGCGAGATCGCGCTGCCGGGAATCGGCACCATCAACGGCCTCGGGGCGCGCTGGACCGATGCGCGGGCGTTCGCGGCGTTCACTTCCTTCACCACACCGCCGGTGATCATGGCGTGCAGCGACGCGGCGCTCACGCCGATCCGGCAGAGCACGTTGCCGTTCGATCCTGCCGACTACGTCACCGAGCAGGTCTGGTATGCGTCGAAGGACGGCACGCCGGTCTCGATGTTTCTCGTGAGCCGCGGCGACACGGGCGGTGGCGGCGACGGTGGTCGCGCCCGTCAGGCCTGCCTGCTGACGGGGTACGGCGGGTTCAACATCAGCCTGACGCCGTCCTTCGATCCGTCGGACTTCGTGTGGCTCGACGCCGGCGGTACCATCGCGGTCGCGAATCTGCGCGGCGGCGGCGAATACGGCGACGCGTGGCACCGCGCCGGCATGCGCGAGCGGAAACAGAACGTGTTCGACGACTTCATCGCCGCGGCGGAATGGCTCGAAGCGAGCGGCCGCGCGCGGCGCGGGCGCGTCGCGATCGAAGGCGCCAGCAACGGCGGCCTGCTGGTCGGCGCCTGTCTGGTCCAGCGCCCGGATCTGTTCGGCGCCGCGATCTGCCGCGTGCCGGTCGCCGACATGCTGCGCTATCACCTGTTCACCGTCGGCCGTTTCTGGATCCCCGAGTACGGCTGCGCCGACGAACCGGACGACTTCCCCTTCCTGCTCCGCTACTCGCCGTATCACAACGTGGCGAACGGCACCGCGTATCCGCCGACGCTGGTCATGACCGCCGACACCGACGATCGGGTGGCGCCGGGAATGGCGAAAAAATTCGCGGCTCGGCTGCAGGAAGAAAAGGGCGGGCCGGTGCTGCTGCGCGTCGAAACGCGCGCCGGTCATGGCGCCGGCAAGCCGCTGGAAAAGCAGGTCGCCGAGCAGGCTGATTCATGCGCATTTCTGTTTCACTACCTGACACGAACGTCAGGCAGCGAACAGATGCGACCGCCGATACCATAGGCTCGTGGAAAGCGGCGATCCGTTAGGATATCGTTGACGGCTGGATGATCTGGTTTTTTGATCGAAACGGCGAAAAGCTTCGCTACGAAATCAGCCACGACCGCCTCGTCGGCCGCTACAAGGTGATCATCACTCACCCGGATGGCAGCGAATCGGTCGAGGAAGTCGACGAGCCGACCGAGCTGATCGAGCGATCCGTGGAACTGATGAACTCGCTGCGCGGCGACGGCTGGCGCGTCGCCTAGCCGTCCCCTGCCTCCGCGTCCTACTGCACCTGATCGAACGTCGCTTTCGCGAGCCTGGTGTTGTCGTGGCTCGTGACCACCAGCCCCACTTCCACCGGCCCGGTCATCGAGACGACGGCGCGGCCGATCACCTGCCAGTTGACGCCATCCGCCGATTGATACCCCGACAGATTGCTGCCGGCCCTGACGATCTTCACCCAGCGCGGCGCCGGCGCCACCGCGCCCGGCACGCTCGTCGTCGCACCACCCGCGGTCGATCGATACTGGAACGCGGTGCCGGAGGTCGACGACACGATCATGTCGACGAAGGGCGAAGACGCCGCGAGCGACTGCCGAATCATGACGCCGGCCTTGGCCCAGCGGTGCGTATTTTCCACGCTCGCGACGCGGGCGATCACCTGACCGTCGGCCGCGAGCGTCCTGTGCGCGAACTGAAACGCATCGGCCGTTCCCCAGATGTCGGCGCCCGATCCGGACAGCGTGAACAGCCCGCCCGCCGCTGACGCCGAACCGGCGACGCCGACTTGCCCGACGTCCCCACTCTGCCAGCCCGAGGGCAGCGCCGCGGCGCTGGTGAGGCTTACCCCGTCGAATGTTCCGGTGGCCGGCTGCCCGATCGTCGAGTGGCTGGCCAACGCGAGTCCGGCCTCGACCTTGGCCGCCATCGCGATCGTCGCGTGTCCGACGACGGTCCACGCCTGACCGTCCGGAGAGGTCGACGCGGTGATCACGCCGGCCGTGCGCGCCAGCTTCACCCATCGCGGTGGCGCACCCGGCACCAGCACGTTTGCAGTCGTCCCGCCCGCCGCCTTGCGGTACTGAAACGACAATCCCTTGCCGGCGGCCACGATCATCGCGGCGTTCGCGGCCCCCGCCATGAGGCCGTCGCGAATCATCACGCCAGCCTTCGTCCACGGTTGGACGTTCTCGACGGTGGCGACGCGGGCGACGATCGCGCCGTCGCCCGACAACGGTCGGTGAGCGAACTGAAACGCGTCAGCCGTCCCCCACACGTCCGCGCCGGCACCGGTCACCGAGAATGTACCGCCGGAGTAGGACGACCAACCACCGGTTTGCGTGGCGCCGATGTCCTGGGAAGTCCAGGGCGACGGCAGCGTTTGAGGAGGCTGGTCCGCGATGCCGGTCATGTGGAGGATTTGCGGACTGTACGGGGCGTTGTCCGAGATGGTCAGATCCGCCGCCCGATCACCGACGACCGACGCTTTGAAGATCACGTGGATCACGCAGCTCGCGCCGGGAGGAAGGGTGACGCCGGAGCAGTTCGTGTCGGCGATCGAAAACTCCGCAGGATGCGACATCGTCACGGTGGAAACCGTCAGGTTCGCCGAACCGGTATTCGCCACGGTGACGGTCTGAGGGGCGCTGGCGCTCCCGGCGGGCCGCCTGGCAAACGACAGGCTGGTGGGGCTCACCGTCGCGGTCGGCGACCCCGAGCCGGCTGCGCCGCCGAGATCCACCGCGAACATGCCCCGGCCGTGAGTCGCGGCGATCAGCGTCGAACCCATCCAGAACAGTTCGTCGACACACACGTTCGCGGGACCGCCTTGCTGGACGTCCCACGTGCTGCCGGCATCGCGACTGACGAACACGCCGACTTCGGTCCCCGCGTAGAGGACGTTGGCATCGGCCGGATCAACTTCGAGATCGTGCACCGGAACGCTCGGCAGTGCGGTCGTGCCGGCGCCGGCCGCGCGTGTCCACGTGCCCCCGCCGTCGGTCGTCTTGACGATGTTGTCGGCGGCGAATCCGCCGGTGGTGATGTAGACGGTGTTCGCGTCAGCCGGGCTGATCACGATCCGCGTCACGAACTTGCCGCCGGTCGGCGCGACGACGGTTGTGAAGGCGGGCGGCGTCGCGGTACCGTTCACGCTCTTGTAGATGCGCGACGAGGCCCGCGCCGCCCAGATCACGTTCGAGTCGGTGGCGGCGACCGCGATGGCCGAAACATAATCGCTGCCGCCGTTGCCGATCGCCTGCGTCCACGACGGCGACGCCGCGCGGATGTTGGTCGACCGCCACAAGCTCGCGCCCCCCGCGAGCAGGGTGTTCGGATTGTTCGGATCGAGCGCAAACGGCGCGATGAACAAGGCGGCGCTGCCGGCGTCGGCCAAGCCGCCGGCGAAGGAGGTCCAGTTGGCTCCGCCGTCGGCGCTGCGGTACAGCCGGAGGTACGGCAGCTCCGTATACAAGAACGACGCGTCGCCGGGATCCGTCGCCGTGAATCCGCCGTCGCCCCCCACCATCGTCTGCCACGATGTGCCGGACCACGGCGCGCGAAGCAGCGTGCCGTTGTCCTGGGTGCCGCCGACGATCGTTCCGCCGTCGATGCTCGCCGCGCCGCTGTAGAACTGCGTGACGCCGAGGCCGTTGTTCAGGCTCTCGAAGCCGCTGGTCTGCGCGGTCCGGATATTCGAAATCCTGAAAACGCCGCCATCGTTGCCGAGCAACACCGTCAGGTTGCCGGCATCATCGAAGCGCGGGTCGCTGACGACGACGTGGCAGTCAGGGTGGATGCCCGGCGCGACCGCTGCCCACGTGGCGCCGCCGTCGAACGATTGTGTCGGCTTCATGCCGCACGTAACGATGTGGTTGCTGTCGATTGGGTTGACCCACAGCGTGTTCGCGTACCAGCCCTGGGTTTGGAGCACGCGCGGGTTCGACACCTCGACGAACGTGGCGCCGGCGTCGGTGCTGCGGTAGAGCGTGCCTTCGTTGTAGTCGGCGAGCGCGTAGATGGTTTCTGGCTGGCTGCGCGCGTAGGCCACTTCGATGCGGCCGGCGGAGGCGGGAACGCCGCTCGACGCGCGCCACGTCGCGCCGCCGTCCAGCGAGTACGAGATCCGCCCGCTACCGGCGGCGGCAGCCCGCAGACCGTCGATTGAACTGATGTCGACGTCCATGACCGGCTGGGCCAGGACACGCGTGAAGGTGGCGCCGGCGTCCTTGCTCCGGAAAATGCCGGTCGGCGTGGCGGCGAGCATGACGCGGCCGTCGGGCGACAACGACAGGCGATTCACCGTGCCCCACAACGCGGTTGGCGCGAGCTGTGACCAGGTGTCGCCGGCGTCAGCGCTCTTGAAGATGCCGGCGCCGCGGATCGCATCGCCGTTGCCGTAGCCCTCGCCGGTGGCGGCGTACATCACCGCCGGCTTCGCCGGATCGATCACGATCGACGAGATCGAGAGCACCGCCATGAAATCGTCGAGCGGCAGCCACGACCGGCCGCCGTCGATGGTCTTCCAGATGCCGCCGCCGGCGCTGCCGGCGTAGATCACGTTCGGATCGACCGGGCTGATTGCGATCGCGCGAATGCGGCCGCCGATGTTGCCCGGACCGAGCGTTCGCCAGGCCGCGGCGTTGACATTCACGCTCGACGCCGGAGCGGGCGCGGAGGCGTCGAACGTCTGGGGACCTACAGGTGCGACGAACCCGGACTCGACGCGTCGCGTCGCGCCGGCCCACTTCAGCAGGTCGACGCGGGCCCTCGCGCGCATGTAGCCGTCCGGTGGAACCCGTCCGTATCCATCGCGCATCCGCATTACCCAGAATCGGAAGGCATCGGTCCCGAACGTGGCGCCTGAGGCGGCGGTCGAGGTGACCGCACCAACGCCGGTGGTCCTGAGCACGATCGTATTCACTGTGACGATTACACACGTGAGCGAACTCAGCAGTAATGCGAACAGGGAAATTCTGCGAGAACGGATCGGCGGGCTGACCACTCGTGCGTGTTCCACGCAAGAGCGGTACCCACGTCTTACGGCAGATCAGGCGGGTGTGCGGTCGGGTGAGCCAGGAGATAGTCGAACCACAGGCTGGCCAGCTTCTCCTGCACCGTGTTCTGACGGAGGCGCGCCGCGAGGTTCGGGAAGTCGACCCGATCCATCTCCTGATCCTGGTTGAAGCAGGAGAAGACGATCGTCTCCTTGCCGGTCTTCGGATCGACGTGCTTCTGCAGGCACTGGGCGCAGACTTCCTTCATCATGCACTGCATCGGCGAGTTGATGCTCGCGATGCTGACGTGATCCGGCTTGAGGTGCGACGCCAGCACGCTGTGACGCGCGGCCTTCACCGCCGCCATCATCCGATCCGATCCGATCGCAATGATGCGATCGACCGTGTCGAGCGGCACGACGCGCTCGCCGAGCTCGCCGTTCTGATACGCGAGCATCGCCTGCACGATATTGCCGCGGAAGTGCGCGTCCTGAGGACGGCCGGGGGCAATCGCCGCGCCGATATCGGTGCTCCAGATCACCTGATCGGTCGCCGCCTCGATGTCCTCGCGCTTGAACAGGTCCTCGCCCTTCTTGTAACCCGCGAAGTAGATCACCCGGTTGCCGTGATCGCGCATCGCCTTCGCGATCGAGAACAGCACGGCATTGCCGAGTCCGCCACCGAGCAGCAGCACGTTCTTGCCGTCGGGGATCTCGGTCGGCGTACCGGTCGGCCCCATGACGACCACCGGCTCGCCTTGGCGCAGGTGCGCCGCCAGGCGGCTGGAGACGCCGAGCTCGAGCGCGATCAGCGACAGCAGCCCGCGCGCCTTGTCCACCCACGCGCCGGTGAGCGCAATCCCTTCCATCAACAGCGGGACGTCGCCCGCGCGCCGGGCCATCGACTCGAAATTCTGCAGCCGGTAGAACTGCCCCGGCTCGAAATGGCGCGCCGCCGCCGGCGCCTGGACGATCACCTCGATGATCGTCGGCGTGAGGCGGACCACGTCGACGACGCGCGCGACGAGGTCGGCATCGAGAGCGGCGGTGAACTGGCGCCATTGCGCGTCGCGGCCGGTCTGCCCCGCCGGATCGAGCGCCGCGAGATCCCGCGCGAACAACCGCGTCACGTGCGGAAAGCCGTGCTTCGCCGACGCCATTGCCTTGACGACGTTGCCGGCGTAGCGCGGATGGTTGTCGCCGTAGTAGGTGACGAACTTGCCGCCGGTCTCATGCGACGTGAAGAAGCCGTCGGCATCCGGCACCAGGTGGAACCGGCCGTCCTCGTTCGTCTGGACCTGATGTGGCTGGAAAAAGCGCTTCTTCGCGTCGAGCTGAAACGTCCCTTTCGCTTCGTTCTCGTAGGTGATGTTGGGCGACGTCCCCGCCGCCACGAGCAGCGTCCGGGCTGGCAGCGTGACAACGGGGTCGCGACCCTCCTGCCCGTCCGGCCCCTCCTGCCTGTCCTGCCCTTCCGATTGGTCCTGCCCTTCGCGTTTGAAGATCACCGCCATCAGCGCGCCGTTCGCGTCGGGCACCGCCTCGGTCGGGTTCAGGTTCTCCGCGAACACGATCCCTTCCTCGAGGGCCTTGATCACTTCCTCGTGGTTGAGGCGATAGGCCGGCGAGTCGACCATGCGCTTGCGATACGCGATCGTGACGCCGCCCCAGCCGCGAACCAGCGGGACGAAATCGGGCGCTTCGCCCGCGGCCGCGGCACGCGCGCGTTCGCCGCGCACGGCACGGCCATGGGTGAGGTATTCGTCGAGCAGCGCGAGCTCCTCGGGGTCGTACGAGGCGCGGACGCGATCGGCGCCGAGCTCCGCCGCCAGCGCGTCGTACTGCCTGACCGTTTTCTCGACCTGCACCGGGTAGTACGCCATCAATTCCGTGGCGGTGTCGATCGCGGTGAGGCCGCCGCCAATCACGATCGCGGGCAGCCGCGTCTGCAGGTTCGGCAGCGCGTCGCGCTTGAAGGCGCCGGTCAGCTGCAGCGCCATCAGGAAGTCGCTCGCCTTCCTGATCCCGCGGATCAGGTTGTTCTTCATGTCGATGATCGTCGGCTTGCCGGCGCCGGCCGCGATTGCGACGTGATCGAAGCCCGAGGCCCAGGCGTCCTCGATCGTGAGGGTGCCGCCGAAGCGGACGCCGCCGTACATCCGGATGCCGCGGCGCCGCGCCAGCGTCAGGTGCAGCAGGGTCAGGAAGTTCTTGTCCCAGCGCACGGTGATGCCGTACTCGGACACGCCGCCGAAGCCCTCGAGCACGCGCTGGTCGAGCGGGCGATAGATCTCGCTCCAGTCGCGGATCGGCCGCGGCGCCACCGTGTCGGTCCCGGTGATCGCTTCCGCGAGCGGCTCGATCTTGAGGCCGTCGACGCCGACCACGCCGAACCCTTCGTTCACCAGGTAGTGGGCGAGCGTGTAGCCGGCCGGGCCGAGCCCGACGACCAGCACCTTCTTGCCGTTGTACGGCAGCGCGTACGGGCGCCGGACGTTGAGCGGGTTCCATCGCGTCAGTAGACCGTAGATCTCGACGCCGAACGGCAGTCCCAGCACGTCGGTGAGGACGCCGGTTTCGATCTGCGGGATGTTGACCGGCTCCTGCTTCTGATAGATGCACGACTTCATGCAGTCGTTGCAGATGCGATGGCCGGTGCCAGGGCACATCGGGTTGTCGATCACGACGAGCGCGAGCGCGCCGACCGGATCGCCCCCCTTGCGCAGCGTGTGCATCTCGGAGATTTTTTCGTCGAGCGGGCACCCCTCGAGCGCGATGCCGAGGGGGTTCACCGTGACCGTGCCGTCCTTGTCGTGCAGCCCCTTCGCGCAGGAGTCCTTGTCGCGCTCGTGGCACAGCACGCAGTAATGAATCTCGCTGAGCACCTCGCGCGGCCGCATGCGGCCGTCGGTCAGCGTGAAGCCGTCGCGCCGCCGCAGCCGCCACGCCGGCCCGACCTGCGCCTCGGGCAGGCGCGCATCCGGATGTTCGACCTCGACGAGATGAAACGGCTCGACGTTTTCGGGAAACCGGAACACGACCCAGTCGCGATAGGCGCGGTCGTGGACGCGCGCCGCGCACCATCTTCGCAGCGCTTCGTATTGCGGGTGACGGATTGCGGATTGCGGACTGGGTTGCGGATTGGATTGCGGATTCGCCTTTTCGTCATCGAGCAGGGCACACCCCGCACGAGCGACGGCGAGCTCGCGGTCGGCGGCCGGCGCTCCGGCGATCAGCGCCTCGACGATCGCCTCGTCTTCCGGCGTCGACGCGACGTGCGCGCCGTTCTTCAACAGCGGCAGCACGCGGCGTCTGACGAAGTCGACCTTGAAACGAAACAGGTCGTCCTGGGCGCGGGTTGCGTCGGCGATCGCCGACGCGGCGGCGTCGACGTCGAACAGCCGCTTGACGAATCGGCTGACGTGCGGCGCCATCGCAATCAGCAGATGCGACAGCGCAATCGCGGGGCGCGGCGCGTCAGGCGCCTGGCGATACGCGTCCCACTCGCGCCACAGCACCGGGTCGGCCGATGCCGCCTCCTCGCAGAACCGATCGTATAAAGACGCCAGCCGCTCAGGTTCGTGCAGGTCGGCAAAGGTATAGCCGGGGACACCCAGGGGAGTCGACGCAACAGTCATAGGATCCTATCGACGGTACATCACATTCGCGGCGCGGCGCTACCGCGAGGGGGCGAGCTGAAACAGCAGCGGCTACACGGCGCGCGCGAGCGTCAGGGCGAATCCGGCGGCGTCGTCGATCCATTGATCGACGCGGCGGAAGCCGGCGCGGTCGAGCATATCCACCACGGCGTCGGGCTTGAATTTGTACGAGCTTTCGGTCCAGATTGTGTCGCCTTGCTCGAACGCGACCTCGAGCGCGGCGCCGGGGATGCGGATGCGCTGCGCCCGCACCGCGACCAGGTGCATCTCGACCCGCGACTCCTCCGCGTTCCAGCGCGCGCAATGGCGGAAGGCGTCGACGTCGAAGTCCCCGTCGAGCTCGCGGTTGATGCGGACCAGCAGATTGCGGTTGAACGCGCCGGTCACACCGAGCGGATCGTCGTACGCGAGCAGCAGCTCGCGTTCCGGTTTGACCAGATCGGTGCCGATGAGCAGCGAATCACCCTCGGCGAGGGCGGCGCGCGTGCCGACGAGGAACGCCGCGGCTCCCGGCGGATCGAAATTGCCGATGTTGGAGCCGAGAAACAGCGCCAGAGCATGGCCGGCGCGCGATCGCACGGCCATTGCCTCCAGCAGGCCGCGCTCGTAGGTCGCCTGGTGCGGGACGAGGCGGAGATTGCCGGCATCGAGCGCCGCGATCGTGCGGCCGGCGTGATCGAGCGCCGCTCCGGAGACGTCGACCAGGTGAATCGTCAACGGCCGCGCGCGCGCGCCGGCCGCGGTCACGAGCGCCGCCAGTTTCTCGCCGCTCCCCGGCCCGAGCTCGACCAGCGTCGACAGCGGATCGGCCCGCGCCAGAATCTCGCGGCCGTGCGCCGCGAGCAGCCCCCGCTCCGCCTTGGTGATGCGATACCACGGCAGCTCACAGATCGCTTCGAAGAGCGCCGAGCCGAGCGGATCGTACAAGTAGCGCGACGGCAGCTGCCGCGGCGACAGGGTCAGGTAATAGCGGACGTCGCCGGCCAGCGAGCCGATCGGTGCCGCGAACTCGCCGGTTTCGTTATTTCGCGCAGCGGAAGGTTGCATACACGTACGGATAGCGGGCGCGGAACCAGTTGCGGAACGAGGGCCGCAGCAGTTCCTTCGCCGTCGCCGTCGACGCTCCTTTGATCACTATGTGCTCGCCGTCGAAAAAGTCCGCCGAGTATTCGGGGTACGACGCCATCACGTGAAAACCGGGAAACGGGCCGAAGACCGTGCTCGTCCATTCCCACCCGTTGCCGACGAGATCCTCGACGCCCCAGGCGCTGGCACCGGCCGGGTGGCTGCCGGCCGCTTCAGGATCCCAGCTCGTAAAATCGAACACGCCGCGGCTCGCGTCCGGCTCGGCGCCGCCCCACGGATGGATCCGTTCGCCCTCGGGCGATCCGTAGGCGGCACGCTGGAACTCGCCCTCGGACGGCAGCCGGGCGCCGCGCCAGCGCGCATACGCGGACGCTTCCGCCTGGCTGACGTACACCGGCCACGCGGCAGGCAGCGGCACCAGGTGGAACATGCCGCGCCAGAACCACTCGGCGTCGTGCTGCTCCCAGAACAACGGATGCGCGATCTGCTCCCGCTGCAGCCATGCCCAGTCGTCCGGCCGCCACCACTGCGCGTCGCGATAACCGCCGGCCTCGACAAACTCGCGATACCGCTCGTTGGTGACGTCGTGCCGTTCGATCGCGAACGCCGGCACGTTGGCGCTCAGCGCCGGGTGCTCGTTGTCCCAGCCGAAGGCGTAGGTGCCGCGCGCGACGCCGAGCGTGGCGCAGCCGGCCGGAATGTCGATCCACTCGTGCGGCGGCGGCACGCCGTCGACCCGCGGCCGGTAACCGGCGGGTGCGCGCTTCTGCGCCAGCGGCAACCGGTGCCACATATACAGCAGCGTCTCCTGGTGCATCACCTCGTGCTCCAGGATGGTGAACACCGCCTCCGCGCGATCGAGCAGCGGATCGCCGGGACGCTCGACGTCCGCGTGCAGCAGCGCGTCGATCACCTGACGATCGGCTTCGTCGGCGAACGCGTGCACCTCATCGCGCTCCGGCCAACCCGCGCGGGCGTCCCCTCCTGCATGTCCTGCCCCTGTCCCTGCGGTCGTCTCGTGCGGATCGATGCCGCGCGCGAACAGCGTCTCCAGGCGCGGATCGATGCTCGGGCGCCGCAGCGCCTTCTTCACCAGCGTGTTGAAGCTGAACCCGGGCAGGTGCCCCTCGTAGAACACGATCGGATGCCGCAGCGCAATCGGCTTGCTGTAATACGCCTCGTCCGCGAGCAGGTCGAAGAGCCCGCGCGAGCGCGCACGGTTCCGCCGGTACCACGCCGCGGCGGCCGGACGATCGAAAGCCATCCCTGCATCTTGATACGAAAACCGACTAAAATGAGCTGTAAATTGCAGATCACGTTGAACGGCGATCCGCACGAGGTCGCCGGCCCGCTCTCGGTGGCCGACCTTCTGACTCAGCTCGCGATCGACTCGCGGCGCGTCGCGGTCGAGCACAACCTCATCGTCCTCAAGCGCGACCGGTTCGCGACGACGATGGTCGAGGAAGGGGACGCGGTGGAAATCGTGAACTTCGTCGGTGGCGGCGAGATCGAGGGCTGAAGGCGAGGGGCTGATGGGAAACACCGTGGATCGCTTTACTATCGCCGACAAGACGTTCACCTCGCGGCTGTTCGTCGGCACGGGCAAGTACTCGTCGCCGGCGGTGATGGTGCGTGCGCACGAGGCGTCGGGCGCCGAGATGATTACGGTCGCGGTGCGCCGCGTCAACATCTCCGACCGCTCGAAGGAGTCGCTGCTCGACTTCATCGACACATCGAAATATTTTCTGCTGCCGAACACCGCCGGCTGCTACACCGCCGATGAGGCGGTGCGGACGGCGCGGCTCGGACGCGAAGCGGGCCTGTCGAACTGGGTGAAGCTGGAAGTCATCGGCGACGAGCGCACGCTGTTCCCCGACAACGAAGGGCTGCTCGAGGCGACCCGCATCCTGGTGCGCGAGGGCTTCGTCGTGCTGCCGTATACCAGCGACGATCCGGTCGCCTGCCGCAAGCTCGAGGACGCCGGCGCGGCGGCGATCATGCCGCTCGGCGCGCCGATCGGATCGGGGCTCGGCATCCAGAACGTCAACAACCTGCGGATCATCCGCGAGTTCGCTCGCGTGCCGCTGGTGGTCGACGCCGGCGTCGGCACCGCATCCGACGCGGCGCTGGCGATGGAGCTCGGCGCCGATGCGGTGCTGATGAACAGCGCGATCGCCGGCGCCCAGGATCCGGTCGCGATGGCCGAAGCGATGAACCTGGCGGTGCGCGCCGGACGGCTGGCGTTCCTGTCGGGACGCATCCCGCGCAAGCTGTACGCCAACGCCAGCAGCCCGATGGAAGGACTGGTCGGGCGATAGGCGTGCCGAACAGCCCCGACGATCTCGAGGCGCTCACGGCGGAACGCGCGGCGGCCGATCTCGCGTATAACGACGCGCTCACCCGGCTCGATCGCGCCATCCAGCGGCTGCCCGCCGATTTTCCGCAGCCGCCGCCGGTGCCCGACGAGCATCAGGTCACCCCGCTCAACACGCTGTGGAAGATCGACATGCCGCCGGCCACCGGCGTCGCCGGCCCCTTCGTCGGCGCGATCCGGCGGATCGTGGCGCCGCTGTTCGAGCAGCAGCAGGCGTTCAACGCGGCGATTGTCGATCATGTCAATCGCACCGTGCCGGTCGCGCGCGAGACGCGGGCCGCGATCGAGAGCACGCTGACGGTGATGCGCGACACCATCAGCGAGCTGATCGGCTTTCAGGGCCTGCTGGTGGAGTTCCTCCAGCAGGTGACCCCGTACGTCGACACCCGCGACCGCGACGTCGCCGGACTGCTGCGCGGCCTGTCCGGCGCGATCAACGGCGTCGCCGACGAAGTATTGAAGCGATCGGAAGCGACGCTGGCGCGCGATCGCCGGCACGACATGCGGGTCGAGGCGCTCGAAGCGACAGTCGCCGCGCTGCGCGAGGAGATCGCGGGGCTGCAGCGCCGCGATCGCAGGGATGCCTGACCTCGCCTGGCGCGCCGACGAGGCGCACGCGCCGCTGGTCTGGCGCTCGCTGCTTCTGCGGCTGGCGGTCGCCGCGATTCCCTGCTGGCTGACCGTTCCCATCCTCATCTCCAACGTCGACCGGCCGATCAAGATGATCGTCGCGGTCGTGCTCGGACTCACGCTCGCGAATCCGGGCGCCGGACTGCTGCTGGTGGCGCTGACCGCGCCGCTCGGCGAACTGATCGCGCCGATGATCGGCGCCCGCACATTCCGGATCGGCGAGGTCATCGTCATGACGTTCCTGGCGGGATGGTTGCTGCGCGGGCTGCCGGATCGGCGTGGGCCGCGCGTCCCCGGGGCGACGGCGGCCTGGCTGCTGACCGCGACGATCGCCGCATCCGTCGCAGGACTGGCGTGGCAGCTGGGCCGCTACCCCGGCGAAGTGGGGGGGACGCTCGACCAGATCTCGCACATCTACTTCTTCATCACCGACCCGATCGGGTTCGTCGACGCGGCCCGCTTGCTCGAAGGCCTCGGCCTGGCGGTCGCGACGATGATGCTGTTCCGGCGTCAGCCGTCGCTGGCGCGAACGCTGCCGCTCGCGCTCGGCATGTCGGCCGCCGGCGCGGCGCTGTCGAGCGTGCTGCTGTCGCGCGGCATCGGATCGGCGGCGGCGCTGGCGCGCTACAAACTGATCGGCTATCGGGTCAGCGGCCATGTCGGCGACGTCAACGCCGCCGGTAGCTACTTTGCCCTGATCGGCTGCCTCGCGCTCGGCATGGCGGCTTGCGAACGCGGGCGGATGCGCGCGCTGTGGTGCGCCCTCGCCGCCGCCAGCGGCGTCGGCCTGTGGATGAGCGCGTCGCGCAGCGCCCTCGGCGCCGCCGCTGCGGTGGTGATCGTGGCCGTGACGTGGGCGGCCACGAAGGGCGTCGCCGCACGGACGCGAGCGGCATTGCTGACCGCGGTCGTGATCGCACTGATCGGCGGCGCGGCGATCCGCGCGCGATTGCTGGACGCCGATCCGACCTATCGCGGCGGCGGCTTTCGCGAGCAATTCGTCGAGGCCAGTGTGCGGATGATCCGCGCGCGGCCGCTGTTCGGCGTCGGCGAGGGGCAGTATTACGCCTCGTCGCCGTTGTTTCTGTCGCCTCAGCTCGCATGGACGTACGGCGCGGAAAACGCGCACAACTTTTTCCTGCAGGTCGGCGGCGAGCTCGGCCTCGTCGGCCTGGGATTGTTCGCGGCCGTCGTGGCCGCCGCGGTCCTGCGGACCGGGCGCGCCCTGACTTGGGTGCCGCGTGACGCGCGGCTGCTCGGCGCCGGCAGCGGCGTCGCGGCATTCCTGATTACGTCGTTCAGCGGCCATCCGCTGCTCGTCAGCGAGGTGGCGTATCCGTTCTGGATCGTGTTCGGCCTGATGAGCGCGCTGGCGGGGTCGGCGCTGCTGAACCAGGTGATGCCGGGACGCGTCGAGACGTCGGGCAGCGACGCACCGCGGTTCCGGCGATCGTGGCCGGTGGCCGCGGCTGCAGCCATCCTGATCGCGAGTCCGGTCATCGCCGCCGGAACCGTCATGGCTCCGCCGGCGTCGCAGTCGGTCGATGGGTTTTATGCGTGGGAGACGTTGAAAGACGGGACGCGCATCCGCTGGACCGGGCAGTACGCGAGCCTGTTCGTGCCGGAGGACGTCAGCCGCGTCGAGATTCCGGTCAGACTGCCGGCGGAGGGACGACTCGCGCCGGTCGGGGTCGAGGTCATGACCGGCGGGGTCGATCGCGGACGGACGCTGGTCGACGGGACGTGGGCGATCATCAGCGTGCCGCTGGCGCCGGCCGCGCCGCGCGTGCAGTTCAAGCGGATTGACCTCCGCGTCGATCGCGTATGGCAGCCGGCGCTCTACATCGCCGGCAGCGCTGACCTGCGTGCGGTCGGCGTTCAGGTCGGCGAGCCGCGGCTGTTCCGCGACTAGCAGGCGTCACACCCAGCCGTGCCAGCGATAGTAGGCACGTGCGAGCCATTCATAGATAGACGCGTCGGCGATCTGCAGCCAGAGATCGCTCGGCAGCCAGCGGCTGCGCGGCTCGGATGTTTCCGGCACCAGCGGCGCCGGCGACGGAATCGGGTACAGACCCTCGTGTGCGAAGGCGCGCATCGATCGCCGCATGTGCAGCGGTGACGTCACCAGGACGAACGCGGTCTCGCCGCGCTCCGCCAGCATGCGCTTGATGATGATCACTTCGTCGCGGGTGTTCTTCGACTCGGACTCGAGCACGATCCGGTCGGCGGGCACGCCGACGTCGACCAGGGCGCGCCGCAGCGCGGCCGATTCAGGCGCGGCCGCCGCGTCCGGCTCCGTGATTCCGCCGGAGGCAATCACGAGCGGCCGGTTCAGGAGCGCGAACAGGCGGGCCGTTTCGAGCACGCGCAACCCGGCCGGCATGTTGACGGACGACAGCTGCCGCCCGGCGCCGCGCAGGTTGACGCTGCCCGCGCCGAGCAGCACGACCACCCGCGCACCGCCGGCCTCGGCGATCGACGTGAGCGGCCGGTAGCCGCTCGTCAGCGTGCCGGCGAGCAGGCCCGCGCCGGCCTGGCTGCTGCTGACCGCGTAGAAGATGACCACCGTCGCGAGCCAGCGGCGGCCCCATCTGGCCAGGGGCGGCACGAACAGCAGCACGGTGCCCGGCGTCAGCAGCATCAGCAGGCACGCCATCTGCGACGGGTGCAGGTGCTCTTTGAGGAAATCGAGCATCAGCGGTTCGTCCATCCGGGCAGGCGGCGAAGCCATACCTCGAAGCAGATGATCGACCACAGCTGCTGGCCGAGATTGGCGCGGCCGGCGAGATGGCGCGCCACGAGATTTTCGACGAAGGGGCGCGAGAGCATGTCCGCATAGCGCGCGTCCCGCGCCAGCAGCAGATCGCGCATGTAGTCGCGCAGGTCGCCGCGGAACCAGGCGTCGAGCGGCACGCCGAAGCCCATCTTGCCGCGCCGGTCGATCGCCGGCGGCAGCAGATCCGGAAACGCGTCACGCAGAATCGCCTTGGTCCTGCGCCCCTGCAGCTTCAGATTGTCCGGCAGCGCCGCGGCGTACTCCACGAGCTCGCGATCGAGGAACGGCGATCGCGCCTCGAGCGAGTTCGCCATCGTGCATCGATCGGTTTTCACCAGCAGATCGTCGGCGAGATACGACGTGAAGTTGCCGTGCAGCAGCTGGCTGAGAGGCGACCGTCCCGCCATCTGTTCCCGCTCGCCGCGGATGTGCCGCAGCTTGTCGATCGGCGCCAGGCCGGCGACGAAATCGGGGCGCAGCAGCGCGTCGAGATCGTCGAAGAACAGCGAGTTCCAGCGCGTGACGCGATCGTGCAGCGGCAGGCTCATCGATCGGAAGAAGCGCTGCGCGCGCGCCAGCCAGTGCCGCTCGTTCGGCGGCGGCGGCACCAGTGCGAGCATCGCCCCGGCGGCGCGGCCGGCGGCGGCCGGAATCCGCTCGGCCAGCAACGCGGCATAGAAGCGCAGATAGCCGGCAAACAGCTCGTCGCCGCCGTCGCCGGTGAGCACCACCGTGACGTGCTCGCGGGTGAGTTTCGAGACCAGATACGTCGGGATCGCCGACGAGTCGCCGAACGGGCCATCGTGGTGCCACACCAGCGTGTCGATCAGATCGATCGCCGACGCCGTGACGCGGAACTCGGTGTGGTCGGTCTTGAATTGTGCGGCGGCCAGGCGCGCGTACGCGGTTTCATCGAACGCGGCATCGCCCTCGAACCCGATGCTGAACGTCTTGACCGGCGCCGACATCATCCGGCTCATCAACCCGACGACGATCGTCGAGTCGAGGCCGCCGCTCAGGAACGCCCCGAGCGGCACGTCGCTCTCGAGCCGCCGCTCGACCGCGTCGGTCAGCCGCGCTCGCACCCCGGCCGCGGCGTCGGCGCGCGTCACCGGACGCACCTCGGCCTCCTCCGGAAACCGCAGCTGCCAGTAACGGCGGGTCGCCGTGCGGCCGTCCGCCTCGACGGTCGTCACCGTGCCGGGCGCAAGCTGCGACACGCGCTTGTAGATTGTCGCCGGCTGCGGCACGTAGCCGTAGATGAAGTAGGACGGCACCGATTCGGGCTCGATCTCGATCGAGATGTCCGGGTGATGGAAGAACGCCTTCATCTCGGAGGCGAAGGCCAGCAGGCGATGGTCGCGGTAGACGAACAGCGGCTTCTTGCCGGCGCGGTCGCGCGCCAGCGTCAGCCGCGCGGCGCGATCGTCCCAGATCGCAATCGCGAACATCCCCTCGAGATCGGCGATGCAGTCGGCGCCCTTCTCCTCGTACAGGTGAACGATGACCTCGGTATCGCTGTGCGAGCGGAACTGGTGGCCGCGCGCGATCAATCCTTCACGGAGGGTGCGGTAGTTGTAGATTTCGCCGTTGAAGACCACCTGGACGCGGCCGTCCTCGTTCGACATCGGCTGGCTCGCGTTCGGGGTCAGGTCGATGATCCTGAGGCGCCGGAACCCCAGTCCGGCGGATCCGTCCGGAGAGACGAAGGCGCCGAAGCTGTCCGGCCCGCGGTGCACCAGCTGATCGCGCATTGCGACCAGTTGCCGCTCGTCGACCGGCGTGCGGTCGAACCGCAGCTCACCGCAGATGCCGCACATGCGCTAGAACGACCCTTCCGGTGCCTGCGTGACCGCGCGCCAGGTCAGGCCGAGGGCCGCGGCCGTCGGCCGCGCGCCGCTCAGCGCGGTCAGCGCCAGTCCGACGATCAGGGTCGCCGCGAGGCCGAAGGTCGACGGCCACATGAAGCCGATCGAGGTGTGATAGGCGACGTAGTAGCTCGCCAGCGACCCGGCGATGCCGGCGATCAGCGTCGGCGTCGCGGTGGCGCGGCGGCTGAACATCGCCAGCACGTAGATGCCGAACAGCGGGCCCGTAAACGCGTTGATCAACTTGTTCGCAATCTCCAGAAGGTTGCCGATCCGCGAGACGTTGGTCGCCAGTACCGTCCCGGCGGCGCCGAACGCCACGGTCGCCACCCGCGAGACGACGACCTCGTGCCGCTGCTCGGCGCTCGACACCTCACGGCCGGTCTGCCTGCCGAGCCACAGCCGGTTATAGAAATCGATCACCACCACCGACGTGCACGAGTTGATCGCGGAGTCGACGCTCGACAGCGACGAAGCCATGATCGAGGCGATCACCAGACCGACGATGCCGCGCGGAAACGTCAGGGACATGAAGTACGGCAGGATTTTGTCGGTCGAGAAATCGGCCGGCAGGACGTGGAGCTGGAAGTAGGCGAACAGCGCCAGGCCGACGAACGACAGCGCGAACATCCAGATGATGTCGCCGGCGGCGTTGACGATGAACGCCTTGCGCGCATCGGCCAGCGACTTGGTCGTCTGCAGCCGCTGAACCATGATCTGATCGCCGACGTAGGCGGCCATCCGCCCGACCAGCAGCGCGAACATGATCGCGACGATGTTCAGGGGCTGCTCGAAGAACGCCTGGACGTGCGCGACCAGCCCGCCGCTCGATCCCGCAATCGGCGCGATGATCGTCGTCTTGCCGCCGGCCGCGGCGACCCGCCAGATCTCGGCGAGCCCGCCGGGCACCGACGCCGCCGCGATCGCCACCACCGCGGTCAGGCCGCCGAAGCGGACGCAGAACTGAATGACGTCGTTCCAGATCACCGCCTGGACGCCGCCGAGCGCGGTGTACAGGGTGACGATGCAGCCGAGCGCGAACACCGTCTGGGTGAGCGGAATCCGGCCACCGGTCGCGGCGCTGATCGCCAGGCACGGCACGTAGATCGCGGTCGCCATCCAGCCGAGGCGCCAGACGATGAAGATGCCGGCGGCCAGACTGCGGACCCGGACGTCGAACCGCGCCTCGAGATATTCGTACGCGGTGTAGTAATTCAGCCGGCGGTAGAACGGCAGCGTGATGTAGGCGACCCACGGATACAGGAACAGCCACGACGAGGTGCCGATCAGCAGGATCAGCCCGTACTTGATCGTCGACGAGGGCTGCATCAGGTAGTCGATTGCGCTGTCGAGCGCGGCCATCAGCGACAGGCCGACCGGCAGCCAGGTCATCGACTGGCGGGCGAGAAAAAACTGATCGAGCGTCTGCTGCCGCCGCGAAAAGTAGATGCCGACGCCAGTGAGGACGGCGAGGTAGACGAAGATGATCGAGGCGTCGAGAGCGGAAAACGCGGTCTGCATCAAGAACCGATCGGCATGATCCGGATCATATCGCGACCGGGCGCGGTCCGGCCGGTAGAATAGCGGCTGTGAGCGTCCCGCGACATCGTCTCGCGTGGAGCGTCGCGTGCGGCCTGGGTCTCGCGGCGCTCTACACGATCACGCCGCTGACGATCGTGGTCATCGTTGTCGCCGCCGTCGTCCTGCCCTGGTTCGGGCGCGGCCTTGCCGCCTGCGAACGACGATGGCTGACCGCCGTCGTCGCGGTTGCGCTCGTGGTTCGCGTCGCGGCGATCGGCGGCCTGTTCGTCCGCAACCTGCCGAACCACGACGATCTGTTCACCGGTGCGACCAGCGGCGACGAGGCCTACACGATGTCGCGGGCGCTGCGGACGCGCGAGATTCTGCGCGGCTCGGCACCGAGCCTGTACGATTTTTTCGTCACCTACGACGAGTACGGCAGCAGCAGCTACGTCACCGCGGCAACGATGCTGCAAGTCATTGCCGGTCCCACGCCCTACTCGCTCCGCCTGCTCAATGCGGTGCTGTTCACCATCGGCGCGCTGCTGCTCTTCCGCCTGTCCCACGCGGCATTCGGATTCACCGCGGCGCTCGCCGGCCTGGCCGCGGTGCTGTTCTGGCCATCGCTGTTCGTGTGGTCGATTTCGCTCTTGAAGGAGTCGCTGTACTTCCTGCTTGGCGCGGCCATTCTGACCGCGGCGGTCACCGCCCTTCAGGCGCGGCGCTGGCGCATCCGGGGGGCGGCGCTCGCCGGCGCGGCCCTCGCCGCGGTGCTGATTCAGGGCCTCCGTCCGGGCGCGCTCGGGCTCGCAGGCGCCGGATTCGTCACCGGGTTGGCCCTGTTCTTCGTGTCGAGGTCGAGGCGGATCGCGGTCGCGCTCGTGGCGGCCGCGCTGCTGGTTGTCGCGTTCGGGATGTCGCAGCCGGCGGTCTCCGCGCGCGTGATCTCGGCGCTCGAGGGGACGGCGAAGACACACACCGGCCATGTGTTCACCGTGGGTCACGACTACAAGCTGCTGGACGCCGGCTTTTACGTGAATCCGCAGGCGCCGGCAGCGTCGACGCTGACGTTGACCGGGGCTCAAGCCGCGCGTTACGTGATGCGCGCGGCCAGCAGTTTCGTGACGACGCCGGCGCCGTGGCAGCTGCAGTCGGTGCGCGAGCTGGCGTACCTGCCTGAACAGATCGCGTGGTACATCCTTGTGCTGCTGCTGCCGATCGGGATCGTCGCCGGCTGCCGCCGCGATCGGCTGGTCACCTGTATGCTCGTCGGTTATGTCGCGCCAACGGCCATCGCCCTGGCGCTGACCAATGGCAACGTCGGCACGCTGCTGCGCCTGCGCGGCCTGGTCGTCCCGTTTCTGGCGTGGGTCAGCGCGGTCGGGTTTCTCGCGACGATCAACCGTGTGGCACGGAAGGACACGATGGCGTGGATTGATGATGAGGGCCGGCTCTTCGGGCGGGTCAACCTGTTCGATGCGGCGATCGCCGGATTCGTGGTCGTGCTGGTCCCGATTGCCTATGGCACCTTCCTGTTGTTTCGCGCGCCGACGCCGCACATCTCGTCGGTGACGCGCGCACCAATCGGGCTCGAAGAGCGTCGCGTCGCCGGCGGCAACCGGTTGACGGCCAAGCTGAAAGTACGCGGCAGCGGTCTGCGGCCGATGCTGCACGCATCGATCGACGGCACACCGGCACTCGGATTCGTGTTCGAGAACCCGAACTCCGCCGACGTGCTGGTCGGCGACGTACCGCCAGGCCCGCACGACCTGATTCTGTTCGATGGTGTCCAGGAAGTGGCGCGGCTGGCCGCGGCAGTGACGATCGAGTCTGCCGCGCCCAGGCGGATCGCCGCGGTCGGCACGCTCGTCGAGATGGACACGGGGATTGCCGATGCGCTGACGCCGGCGGCCGACACCGGAACCCCGAACGCGATCGTGAAGCTCGGTCCGGTGCGCGAACAAGCCGGCGGGCTCAGGCAGCGCGCTGCCGAAATCCTGCTCGCGTGCGATCCCGCTCCAAATGGTGAGGCGTGCAGCGTGGGTGGTGTGTTGATTGCGATGCCCTGGCCGACGGTGAGGGTGAGCGGCCCATCCGGAGCGACGTTGGCGTTTGCGTTGAGCGAAATTCTCCCCGTCTCTCCTCCCGTCACCGCGATCGCGCGCATTCGCGTCACGGGCCCGCCAGAGATCCTGCAGATGCTGCGCACCGGCGATCGCGACGATTCCCTCGACGATCGCGCCGCCGTCCTCACCGACATCGTCAGACGCGGTTCGAGCGTGGACGCGACGCTGCGGCTTGGCGTCGACCTGTCGGGGGACGACATGCGTTATCGGGGACGGCCGATCAAGGCAGGGGCACCGTTCACACTGACGACGGAACGGTACATGGCGGCCGGCTCGGTGCTGGACGTGCAGATCGGCAGGGCGGGCGGGGCCAGGTGAGCGGAACACCGGACGACGCGTCGTTCGCGCGCGCCCGCGCCATTCTTCGCGCCAGTCACGTGGCGAGGTGGCTCGATCGCTTCATCGGCGTTGCGCTGGCAGCCGCCCACGGTTCGCGCGCGATCGCGGCAATGTACCGGCCCCGTCGGGCGTTTCAGCAGTTGCGGCCGGTTGACCGGCGCCGGTGTGCCGCCGTGATGGTGGGGGTCGCGGTAATCGCGCATGCGGTCCTCGCGAGCATCGAGCCGTCGCGCGCGAGGCCGACGCCCTGGTTGACCGTCCTGGTGCTGATGGCGATCGCGCTCGCAGTGGGGGCGGCGATGGCCGCGCGATCAGACGAGAGCGGCGTAGGTCAGCAGCGCGTGCGACAACCATCCGAGCCAGCGCGCCGCCCATCGTGACGCCGCGGTGCCGGATTGCGGCGACAGCGTGATGCTGTTGTTCGTCTGAGCCACGTCGAGGAGCAGCGTCCGATCCGGGTCGACTTCCGCGGCCGCGGCGCGCACGGCGCTGCGGTAACGGAACGTTCTCGCAGGATCCCGGCCGTCCCAGACATCACGCCGGCGTTGACCGTCCGCAAATCGCACCTGCACGGTGATACCCCGACCGCTCTCGAATCCACCGACCGGTTTCGCGCTGGTCCCTGGAAACCGCGCGTCGCCGTAGCGCCGCGCGACGATGGTGGTCGTGAACCCGCCGCCCGCGTCCGGCTCGCTCGTGAAGCGTTCGACGCCGTAGTCGAACACCCGTTCGGACCCGAACGCCTCGTCGAACAGCCAGGAGAGATCCTGCGCACTGACGTCGCTCGCGACACGGACGAAATCGGCCATCGTCGGCGGCGTCGGCCAACGCGCGCGCACGAATTCGGCGATCAGCTGGTCGAACACCGGCCGCCCGACCCATCGTTCGAGCGTGCCGAGCGTCAGCACCGCCTTGGCCTCGCGCTTCGTGGAATCAGCCGCGCGCCCGGCGCGGTACGCGGGCAGCGGATCGCCGTCGCTTTCCTGCCGGAGATGGATACGCGTCGCCCGAGGGACGAACCGGCCGAAATAGCGCTCTTCGTAGAACGCGTATCCCGGCGGGTTCTCCTGCTCGAACAGGCCGGCGACGACCCGGCGCGCGGCCGATTCGACCAGGGCGTCGACGAACCACGGCGGCAGCGCGCGCGTGTCGACGAGTGCCGCCAGGCACCGCCGTGTCACGCCCCGCGCCGCCGCCAATTCCGGCGTCATCGACGTGGCGGTGCTCCACGCGGGCGTGCGATCGAGCACCACGACGTCGTCCGCGACGGTCCCGATTGCGCCGTGCAGCGGCGGATCCAGCACCGTCAACGACGACAGAGGTGACGCGCCGAGCCACTCACCGCTCTGGGTCAATGCCGCCATCGCCGCGACGACGTAGCGTTCGCGCGCGCGGGCATGGTCAGGCTGGATGGTGAAGCGGACATCGATCGGCGGCAGCCCCGAGCGCTCGAGCCGTCGATCGAGTTGGAGCGGCGATCCGGGGTGAACCGCGCCGCACGCGGCGGTCAGCGCGAGCAGGCCGGCGAGGCAGACGGATCGGACTGGTACAATGATCACACGTGACTATCAGATCGACGTCCGGCGTGGATCGCCGCACGTTCATGAAGGCGGCCGCTGCCGGCTTGGCGTGGCCGGCATGGCCGACGCCGGACGCCGCCGGCGAGACGCTCTATAACGGCATTCGTCTGCCGCGCCCGTGGCCGCCGGATCGCCGCTCGCTGCCCTTGCGGCCGCTGCCGCCGCCGTACCTGGTCGCGCCGCCGGACGTGATCCCGATCGACGTCGGCCGGCAGATGTTCGTCGACGATTTCCTGATCCAAGAGACGACCCTCGAGCGAGCCTTCCACCGGCCAGAGTACTACAGTGACAACCCGATCCTGTGGCCGAACACGCGCTGGGAGAAGTACGACGAGTACGCTGAGCGCACCAAGACGCGCTCGAATCCCGCGGCGATGGTGTTCAGCGACGGGGTCTTCTTCGACCCGCACGACCGGTTGTTCAAGATGTGGTACATGGGCGGCTACTCGCAGAACGTCTGCTACGCCTACTCGCACGACGGCATGCGCTGGGAGAAACCGTCCCTCGACATCGTCGCCGGGACCAACATCACGATGGGCGGGCACCGCGATTCCTCGACCGTGTGGCTCGATCAGACCGAGCGGGATCCGGCGCGCCGCTTCAAGATGGCGTACTGGTACGACCACTATCTCGTACTGCTCGATTCGCCCGATGGCATCCACTGGCACGAGCGCGGCCGATCCGGCCCCGCCGGCGATCGCACGACCTTCTTCCACAACCCGTTCCGCGCGCGCTGGGTCTTCAGCATCCGTGACGACGTGCCCGGCGCGCAGGGTCGGCATCGCCGCTACGTGGAAGGGGAGGACTTCGTGGAGGCCTCGCGCTGGCGCGCCAATCAGCCGGTCATGTGGGTCGGCGCGGACGCCGACGACCCGCGCCGGCCTGAGTACAACGTGCCGACCGAGCTCTACAACCTCGACTGCGTCGGCTACGAGAGCCTGATGCTCGGCCTCTTCACGATCTTCCGCGGCGAGCGCCTCGACCGCGAGAAGCCGAACGACGTCTGTGTCGGCTACAGCCGCGACGGCTTTCACTGGGACCGTCCGGATCGCCGTGCGTTCCTGCCGGTGTCCGAGCACATGGGCGACTGGAATTGGGCCAACGTCCAGTCCGCGGGCGGCTGCTGTCTGATCGTCGGCGACCGTCTGCACTTCTACGTCAGCGGACGCCGCGGCGTGCCCGGCACGACCGAACCGGGCTTCTGCAGCACCGGCCTCGCGACGCTGCGCCGCGACGGCTTCGCCTCGATGACCGATCGGAGTGATGCGCGCGGCATCCGCCGCGACGACACCGCGCGTCTTCGCGGCACGCTGGTCACACGGCCGGTGACGTTCAGCGGCTCGCACGTGTTCGTGAACGCGGATATCCGCGGCGGGCTGGCCGTCGAGATGCTCGATCGTGAAGGCAGGGTGATCGCGCCGTATGGCGCTGCCCAGTGCGAGCCGGTTCGCGGCGACGGCACCAAAATGGCGGTGACGTGGCGCGGTGTCCCCTCGGTGGCGGCGCTGGCCGGACGGCCGGTCCGGTTTCGCTTCACGCTGACCGACGGTGATTTGTTCGCGTTCTGGGTGAGCCCCCAGCCGTCGGGAATCAGCCGCGGCTTCGTCGCCGCCGGCGGCCCAGGCTTCACGGGCCCGCGCGACGGTCAGTAGAGCGGTCTGCAGATGCGCGGCGCGGGCTGGCGGCGCTTTCTGCCGCCGTGCAGCGCAGCGCGTGAGCCCTGCCCGGTCGCTCACGAGAAACCGCTCCAGCGCCCGGCCCGACGTCAGGATCGAAACTGCCGGATGTCGCGGCGGACGCGAAGATCGCCGGGCGCGCCGTCGACATCGACCAGCGATTCGAGATCGACGCGTAGCCGGGTCAGCCCGACCGCGGCATCGGCGCACAGCACCTGCAGGTTGTTCAGCCGCTCGGGCGGCATCGAGCGCGCGCTAATCACCACCGCGTCGACGGACGCGGCCTTGATCAGCACCGCGAGCGCGGAGAAGCCGCCTAGCACGGGATACCCCATCACCCGGTTGCCCGCTTTGCGCGAGTCATCGTCGATGAAGCCGACGATGCGCACGTTCTCGGCGTCGCGCGCGAGCAGTTCGCGCAGCACCAGGCCGGACGCATCGCCGGCGCCGTAAACGACGATCCGGCGCCCGGTCTGCCGCTGCCGCTGCATGAACTCGCCGACCAGCCTGAAGGACGCGCGCGACAGCGTCACCGCGCCGGTCAGCAGCACGGCATAGACGGCGAATGCGGTCCGCGAGTAGGTCAGGAAATACGGGATGAACAGGATTGCGAGCACCGCCGCGCAGGTGCCGAAGAACACGCCGCGCACCACCGTCAGCGTGTCGGCCATGCCGAAATGCCGCCACACGCCGCGATACACGCCGACCACGAAGAAGGCCGCGAGCTGCGCGGTCACGACGATCGGCAGCGAGTTCGTGAACATCTGGAAGTTCTTCATGAACTCTTCCGGCTCCTCGAAGCGGAGCCGGTACGCCGCGTAGTAGCAGAGGCAGACCAGGCAGAAGTCGAGCAGCACTTCGGCGACGCGCCGCTTGTACATGAAGTCGACCACGATCGGCGTCAGCGACCCCTGCTGCACGCGTACATCGGTGTCGTTGTACACACGGATGCCGGCGAGATAGGCGGCAAACAGCACCATGCCGACGACGAAGGCGAGCGCCGCGGCGAGCGCGGAGTAGCTGGTGTGATACCGATCGAGCACCACGCCCAATCCGCCGCCGACCGCGGCCAGCGCCCACAGCAGCGCGACCGCGCGCCGCTCGGAGAGACCGATCGCGACCAGGCGGTGCGACGAATGATCGCGCCCCCCCTGCGACGCGCGGCGCCCGGAGAACCAGCGCGACAACGTCACCAGCGTCGTGTCGAAAATCGGGATCAGCAGCACGAGCACCGGGGCGGCAACGATCGACAGGACATCGGATCGACCGGGCGCGGCGCGGCTCGACGTCAGCGTCACCGCCGCGAAGCTGAAACCGAGCAGCAGACTGCCGCTGTCGCCCATGAAGATCGAGGCCGGATGCAGGTTGTAGACGAGGAATCCGCCGGTGGCGCCCAGCAGGATGGCGAGGTACCGGGCCTGCGAAAACACGGCGGGGTCGAGCGTGCCGGGCAGCAGATCGATCATCAACGCCGCGCCGACGACCATCGCGATGCCGGCGCACAGCCCATCCATGTTGTCGAGCAGGTTGAAGGCGTTCGTCATGCCGACGATCCACATCAGCGTCAGCAGGAGATCGA
>JAOBWF010000023.1 GCA_025463215.1 Acidobacteriota bacterium
CGGTGCAGCCGCCGGCGCTCCGGCGCCGCCGCAGATTGCGGTCTGGAAATGGACCGACGAAGACTTCGCGAAAGCGGGCCCGAATCAGATGCCGCTCGGCAAAGCGACCGACGAGTGGGTCTTCGGCAACGTCGAGGAGGGGTTCAAGAAGGCCGACCTGATCCTCGACGAAACCTTCATGACGCAGTCGACCGGCCATCAGCCGCTCGAAACGCGCACGGCGATGGCCTACTGGCAGAACGGCAAGCTGTTCCTGCATGGCTCGACCCAGAGCACCGTGCAGACGGTCGCCGCGGTCGGACGCTGGACCGGGCTGACGCCCGACAAGGTCGTCATCATCAGCGAGTACACCGGCGGCGGCTTCGGCAGCAAGATTCCTGGCGCCATCTCGATGGCCATTCCGGCGCTGCTCTCGAAGAAAGCCAACGCGCCGGTCATGATGCGCATCACCCGCGAAGACGAGCACTTCATCGGCCGCGCGCGTCCGGGCATCCTCGCGCGCGTCAAGCTCGGCATGCGCAAGGACGGCCGCATCACCGCGATCGACATGTACGCGATCTGCGACAACGGGCCGTACGACGCCCAGGGTGACGGCCGCTCCGCCGGCACCACGATGTCGCTGGCCTATCAGCCCGAGACGATGCGGTGGCGCGGACTCACCGTGCTGACCAACACGCCGCCGAAGACCTCGCAGCGCGCGCCGGGCGGCGCCCAGGGCATCGGGCTGTTCGAGCCGATGCTCGCCAAGGCCTGCAAGAAACTCGGTCTCGATCAGGTCGAAGTCCGCCGCCTCAACGCGCCGGCCGGCAAAGCGCCGTTCGGTCCGGCGCTGCCCAACGGCAAACAGGCCTACGTCACGAGCGCGTTCGTCAAGGAAGCGCTCGACCGCGGCCGCGAGCTGTTCCAGTGGGATGCGAAGAAGGCTTCCTACAGCGGCAAGAAGCAGGGCCATCTCGCCCGCGGCATCGGCGTCGCCGTCAGCCCGTACTCGGGCGGCTCGATCGGCTTCGACGGCCTGTTCATCATCAAGCCGGACGGCCGCCTCACTTTCCAGTCCGGCATCGGCAACCACGGCACCCACTCGGTGTTCGACGTGCATCGCCAGGCGGCGGAAATGCTCGGCGTTGCGTGGGATCAGTGCGACGTCAACTTCGGCAGCACCGCGAAGAACCTGCCGTGGACCTGCATCTCGGCCGGCAGCCAGACGGCGCATGCGATGACCCGCGCGGCGCACGCGGCCGCGACCGACGCGATCACGAAGCTGCAGGAGATCGCGGCCAAGGCGCACGGCGGCAAGCCGGAAGCCTACAAAGTGGCCGGCGGCAAGGTCTCCGGCCCCGGCGGCAGCATGACCCTGGCGCAGGCGGCGCAGAAAGCGATCGAGTACGGCGGCAAGTACGACGGCCACGAGCTGCCCGAGGACATCAATAACTTCACCAAGACGTCGGCCAAGAACCTGGTCGGCCAGGGGCTGATGGCGGTCGCCAAGGATGCGTATCCGCGCGACGGCCAGTCGCAGTCGTTCGTCGTCGGCTTCGCCGAAGTCGAAGTCGACACCGAAACCGGCGTCGTCAAGGTGATCGACTACACCGCGATCGCCGACGTCGGGACGGTGCTGAACGCGCGCAGCCTGAAGGGTCAGATCTTCGGCGGCTCGATGCTCGGCCTCGGCCACGCCAAGAGCCAGCGCTGGGCCTACGATCAGCACTACGGCGTCGCGCTCGCGCGTCGTTTCTATCAGAACAAGCCGCCGACGATTCTCGACGCGCCGCAGACCTACAACGCCGAAGCGGTCGGCCTGCCCGATCCCGAGACGCCCACCGGCGTGCGCGGCGTCGGCGAGCCGCCGGTCGGCGCGGCCTACGGTGCGATCATGAACGCGATTGCGGACGCCGTCGGCGACGAGATCTTCCGGAAGTCGCCGGTGTCGCCGGACATCATTCTTGCCGCACTCGAAAACGGTGGTCAGCGGACCCACGAAGCGCTCACGGCGCACGTATAGGAAATGCAAATTGCTGATTGCAAATTGCTGATTTGAATTTGCACTTAGCAATTAGCAATTAGCAATTTCGAAAAGGACGAATATGGCCGTTATTCGCGACGTCATGCCGGTTTTCGAGCTCTATCAACCGGCCAGTATCGACGATGCAATCAAACTGCTCGACAAGCACGGCGCCGACGCCATGGTGCTGGCCGGTGGCCTCGACAGCATGGACTGGCTGAAGGACCGCCTGCGCAAGCCGAAGGCGGTCGTCGATCTCGGACAGATCAAGGAGCTCCGCGGCGTCAAGGAGCTGAACGGCGGCCTCGAGATCGGCGCGATGACGCCGCTCACCGAAGTCGTCAAGCATCCGGTGGTGCGCGAGAAGTTCAGCCTGCTGATGGAAGCGGCGGAGCTGGTCGCCTCGCCGCAGATCCGCAACCAGGGCACGATCGGCGGCAACGTGTCGCAGGACACCCGCTGCTGGTACTACCGCGGCGGCTGGACCTGCTACCGCGCCGGCGGCAACATCTGCTACGCGGATACGCCGACCGCGGTCAACCGCGAGCACGCGATCTTCGACGCCGACCGCTGCGTCGCCGTCAACCCGTCGGACACCGCGCCGGCCCTCGTCGCGCTCGACGCCTCGATGGTCATCCGCGGACCGAAGGGCGAGCGCATCGTTCCGGCCGAGGAATACTGGATCGGCCCGGGCATCGACATCACCCGGATGAACATTCTCCAGCAGGGCGAGCTCCTCACCGCGATCCGCATCCCGTCGACGATGGCGGGCGCGCAGTTCTACTTCGAGAAGGTGCGGGATCGCGCGGTGTGGGATTTCCCGCTGGTCAACGTCGCGTCGGCGATGGTGGTCTCGGGCGACACGATCTCGAAGATCCGCCTGGTGGTCAACGCCGTCGCGGCGACGCCGCGGCGGCTGAAGAACGTCGAGACGGCGATTATCGGCAAGGCGCGGAATGAAGAGACGGCCGACATGGCCGGCAAGATGGCGGTCGACGGGGCACAGACGCTGCGCCACAACGGCTACAAGGTGCCGCTGATGCGCAATCTCGTGAAGCGCGCGATTCGCGGTGGAGCTGGGGCGACATGGACCTCTTAAGGTGGGGACGGAGCCCGTGGGGCGAATGGGTTCTCACCCACGTTTCGTGGAGCCTGTTCTGGGCGTCGCTGTTTGCCGGCGTGCTGTTCTTCGTGGCGCACGCCAGCTACATGCTGTTCTCGGCGCACCGCAAACGCGCGACCGCTGAGACCGACGCGCTGGAGGCGCAGTACAAAAACCTGCCGGCGAAGATCGAACGGCACACGCTCGGCGCCCGCCTGTTCCACTGGATCATGGCGGCGGCGATGTTCGTGCTGCTGTTCACCGCGTTCCTGCCGATCGCCGGCGTCAAGTTCGCCTGGGTGCAGTGGCACTGGATGGCCGGGCTCGTCCTGGCCGCCTCGATCGTGTTCCACATCATCCACGCCACCTTCTTCCTCGACTTCTGGTCGATCTGGGTCGGCCCGAAGGACATCCCGGAACTGAAGGCCGAGCTGATGCGCGAGTTCGGCCACGACGTGCCGGGGCCGAAGGACGGCAAGTACCCGCTCGGCAACCGGCTCTATCACACCGCGATCGTATTCGCCGGCCTCGGCGCGTCGATCACCGGGCTGATGATGATCCCGCGCATCCGCACGGGCCTGGTCACGCGCAACCCGTACTATCTCGGCGACGCGACCTGGGGCATCACCTACGTGACGCACGGGCTCGCCGGCGTCGGGCTCGTCGGTCTGGTCATCGCACACGTCTATTTTGCGATTCGGCCGGAGAAATGGTGGATCACCAAGTCGATGGTCCTCGGCTGGATTACCCGGCGCCAGTACCTCGAGCATCACGAGCCGTCGCGCTGGCCGGTCGGCACGAAGAGCTCGAACGCGAAGCCCGCGGGCCAGGCGTAAGCGTGAACGCGACGGACACGGTCGCCGAGCTCCGCTCGCGCATCAACCTCATCGAGGAGGCGTACGAATTCATGCTCGCGTACGCCTCCCAGGGCCTCGCCTCGGATCAGGATAACGATCCCGGCCGCCAGGTGCGCGTCTACCTGACGAAGTGCGACGCCGCGTTGAGCGGTCTGCCCGGCGTCTTCACCCGCTCGGTGGAACAGCAGGGCCTGCAGCCGACCGCGCCGTACGATGCGTTCATCGACGTCATCGCGCGCGACGCGACACACTCACAGGCGGCGATTCAGCTCGTGCTTGCGCAGCCGGCGATCAGCTCGCAGATGGTCGACAATCTCAACGCCTCGATCCATCTGCGCGCGCTGCTGACCGACCTGTTCCTGATCGACGAAGTCCTCAAGTCCCACCGTTCGCCGCGCAGCTCGATGTAGTGCAGGGCTTCAGGCCTGCCGCACGTGCCTGTCGTTTAAGTACAGGCCGTCACGCCTGCCATTCGCCGACGCCGAACCAAAAGCACTCGGGTCCTGTCCTCGAACCGCCCCCTCTGGTGCTCCGCCGCGTGCGCTGATCAGAGGCGAGCCGTCCGCGCCACAACGGGCGGACGGACGCGCTCGGGTCCTGTCCTCACCTGTCGCTTTCGATCGCCGTTACTGCGGGGCGTGCCACGCGTGTTCAGGCCGGCTGTTGCCGGCGTTCACGTCGCGCTACGGCTTGCACTTGCCTTCGGAGCCGAGCGTCGCCGGTTCGCAGCCTGGCGCGTACCACACTTCCGACGAGCGGAGGCCGGTGTTCGTGATGCGATCGGCCGGAGGCGGCGTGGCGCCCGCGGCGCGCAGCAGCGGACAGCGTCGAAACACCTACGCCAACCCCGCCGCGTCGAGGGCGACCCACGACACATACCCCATCGGCCGCGACGCCGACGCCTGCGGCTATCCCTCGACCAGATGATACGAGCTGGTCATGGCCCTCAGACGCGGGCTATTCGGGGGCGCGGCAAGCATCGTCGCGGCAATCACGCCGGCCATCGCCGCGTGCCACCGTGTCGGACGCCGCCAGGTGCGCATCGTCATGCGAACAGGGCGACTTGTCCGCCGGTGTGCCAGAACACCACGGTCTGGTGGTCCTTGAATTTCTGCTGGCGGACGTACGCGATCAGGCCGGCCATCGCCTTCGCCGTGTACGTCGGATCGAGGAAGATCGCCTCGGTTCGCGCGGCGAGCTCGATCGCCTCTTGTGAGGCGTCGGTGGGGATCCCGTAACCGCCGCCGACGAACCGATCGTCGACTTCGATCGCGGTGCCGCGCGACAGCGTCTCCAGATCGAGATCGAGCAGGTCGGCGACGCCGCTGATGATGGCGCGGACCTGACGCTGCAGCGACGCGGAGCTGTCGTCGGCGCTGATCCCGACGACGCGGGTGTGGAGACCGAGGAGGCGGCAGCCCGCGACGAGGCCGGCCTGGGTGCCGCCCGACGAGGTCGAATGGACGATGACGTGCGGCGCCGGCATCTGATCGACGAGCTCGGCCACCGCGAGCGCGAAACCGAGCGCCCCCAGTGGAGTCGAGGCGCCGATCGGGATCGCGAACGGCCGGCGGTTCTCCGCCCGCAGGCGCTCGCAGACCGTCAGGATCATCGGCGCCCGATCCTCGCGCGTCGCGACGTAGACGACGTCGGCGCCGAGGAGCCGATCGAGCAGGGCATTGGCGGTGAACCGGCTCGGCGCGTCGCCGTTCGCGACCAGCACCGCTCGCAGGCCAAGCTTGGCGGCCGCCGACGCCGTCGCGCGCGCGTGGTTCGATTGGATGCCGCCAGCCGTCACCAACGTGTCGGCGCCCTCAGCAACCGCCTGCGCCGCGACCAGCGCCAGTTTCCGCACCTTGTTGCCGCCGAACCCGAATGGGATTGCATCGTCGCGCTTGATGAACAGGCCCGGGCCGCCGCCGAGCAGGGTGCGCAGCGCCGGCATCGGTTCCACGATCGTCGGTGCCGCCACGAACGGCAGCGACGGAAAGCGGGCGACCATCTCGCGCAGCGCGGCGGGAGTCACGGACGGTATAGTAAGTCAGATTTCAGAGTTCATAGTTCATAGTTCAGAGTTCAATGGATCTCCTGTCGGCGCTGCAATCAGGTCGGTCGGTGTTCGCGGCGGAGCTGCGGCCGCCGCGCGCGGAGCTGGCGACCGCCGAGGGGATGGACGCGTGGATCGACACCTACCACGCGGTGCGGCGGCTGACGCGCCAGGGCACCTTTGTTTTCCTCACCGACAGCGCCGTCGGTGCCGCCGAGGAGGACAACCTCCGTCACCTCGTCACCAACCTCGGCCGCGACGTGCCGCGCGATCGCATCGTCCCCTTTCTGACCACGAAGCATGCGATCGAGTACTGCCTCTCGTATGCCGATCGCGCGCACCAGAGCGGGTTTCCGGCGCTGGTCGTGCTCGGCGGCGACAAAAGCGTCGGCGCGCCCCGGTCGGTGGCGCACGCCTGGCAGTTGCGGCAGATGCTGCGTGCGCGCGATCACGCGCTGGCGCTCGGCGGCTGGGCCAACCCGCATGGCGATCCCGAGCGACAGGTGGACTATCTGACCGCGGCCAACGTGCATGCCGAGTTTTACCTGACGCAGGTCGTCAGCCATCACCACGCCGCGCAGGTCGAGCAGTTCGTTCGCACCGCGGAGCGTCGCGGCCTGGCAATTCCCGGTCTGTTCGGCGTCTTCTACTATCGCAGCGCCAACCCGCGCACGCTTGACGCGCTGAACGGCTTCCTGCCGGTGCCGGTCGACGGCCTGACGCGCGAGTTCAGCGACGGCGCGACGCCGGAAGAAATCTGCGCCAGAACGATCCGATCGTTGATGGACGCCGGCGCGCGTCATTTCTATATCAGCAACCTGCCGATCGCTCAGGCGCAGCAGGTGCTTGGAAACATTCTGTCGAAGGCAGGAGTGTCGGAATGAACAGCGAGACGGTCGGTGTTCGCGGGGTGCTCGGGATGCTCGGGGTGCTGATGGTTCTCGGCGTCACCAGCATCCCTGCCCGGACGCAACAGCAGACGCCGCTGCAGCGGCTCGAGGCGTCGATTCTGCGGACGACGCGCAGCGTGAATGCGACGTGGGGCATCTACGTGAAGTCGCTGGACACCGGCGAGCAGATCGCGATCGACGCCGATCGTCAGATGGAGACGATGAGCACGATCAAGATTCCGCTGATGATCGAAGTGTTCGAGCAGATCAAGGCGGGCAGGTTCACACTGAGCGACAAGTACACTTTCGCCGAGAAAGATTCGGAGCCCGGCACCGGCACGATTCAGCGGCTGGACTACGGCGCGGTGATGACCGTGAAGGATCTGATCACGATGATGATCATCGTCTCGGACAACACGGCGACGGAAGTGCTCTACCGGATGGTCGGCGGCATCGAACCGGTGAACGCGCGGATGCAGGCGCTCGGCCTCAAGGCGACGCGCGCGATGAACGTGCCGTCGACATGGTTCCCGGCGCTGCGCGCGGCGCCGACGACCGAGCAGTTCTATCGCGACGGCAAATTTCCGTTCGGCTATTCGACGCCGAGGGAAATGGGGACGCTGCTCGAGAGGATGGAGCGCGGCACGCTGGTCGACAAGCCGTCCTCAGACCTGATGCTGCGGATCATGCGCGGCCAGCTCTATCGCACGCGCATCCCCCGCTACGTCACCGGCTACACCATCCCGCACAAGACCGGCGACTTCCTGCCCTACGTCGGCGATGACGTCGGCATCCTGGAGGCGCCGGGGAAGACGATCATCCTGACGGTCTTCACCGGCAACCACTTCGGATCGGGCGAAATGCTGGAGAACGCCATCGGCCTGGTGGCGAAAGACGTCGCCGATTATTTCTCGTACCGATAACGGCGGCGGGACAGAGGCTACGGGTTCAACACGGAGAAACGGGAAAACAGAGAACGAACGGAGCAGGCGTGTACCGGTACGATGACTTCTTCGTTCGAACTCCGTTGCTCGGTGTCTCCGTGTTGATCCCGTTGCCTCCGTGCCCTCGGTTAACGTAACCTCGATCGATGGCGTCGTACCTCGACAGCGTGCCGTTCTCCGGCATCATCCGCATCCGCGACATGATGTATTCCGTCGCCGATCCATACCGTCTCGATCAGGGCGACGTCAGCTTCGACGCGCCCGACACGGTCAAGGCCGGGATGGCCCGCGCGATTACCGACAACCATTCGCACTACGTGCAGACGACCGGCGTCCCGCGCCTGCGCGAGCTGCTTGCCGCCAAACTGCGCGCGACCAACCGCATCCCGATCGACGATGTCGAAGACGTGCTCGTGACCAACGGCGGAATCCACGGTCTCTACATCCTGTGTCTATCGCTGCTCGATCCGGGCGACGAAGTCCTGATTCCCGATCCCGCGTGGCCGCCGGCCGCGGGCAACATCCTCGCGGCGAGAGGCGTCCCGGTCGGCTACCGCCTGCACGAGGCCGCGGGATGGCAGCCGGACCTCGATGAAGTGGAAGCCGCGATTACCCCGAAGACGCGCGTGCTGTATCTCAACTCGCCGAGCAACCCGACCGGCGGAGTGCTGACGCGCGCCTGCCTGGAACGCCTGGCCGCGATCGCCGAACGGCATGATCTCTGGGTGATCTCCGACGAAGCGTACGAGGACGTCGTGTTCGAGGGCGAGCATGTCAGCATCGCGTCGCTGCCGGGGATGTACGAGCGGACGCTCCCGCTCTACACCTTCAGCAAGTCCTACGCGATGACGGGGCTGCGTCTCGGGTATGTCGCGATCAGGGACGCCGCGATCCGCGATCGCGCCAAGAAGATCCTGTTCTACACCGCGAGCAACGTCGCCTCGGTGGTCCAGTACGGCGGCATCGGCGCGCTCGAGGGGCCGCAGGACTGCATCGAGACCTTCCGCACCGAGCTGCGCGGGCGGCGGGATCTCTTCTATCGCGGCATCAAGGAGTCCGCGGGAGACGTCTTCAGCGGCGAGCCGCCGGCGGGCGCCTTCTATGCATTCCTGCGCATCGACCCGGCCTGGTCCGATGGCGAGGCCGCGACCGCTTCGGCATCGTGGCGGATGGTGGAGTATCTGATCGAGAAGGGACGGATCGGCTGTGTCCCGGGGGTCGACTTCGGCCCGAACGGCGAAGGCTACGTCCGCTTCTGCTTCGCGCGCGATCGCCGCGAGCTGACCGGCGCGCTGCAGTCGATGAAGCAGCTGTTCGGCGTCCGCGTCTAGCCGTCGCGTCGCGCGACGCCGCTCGACTCCCACTACTCGGCGGCGAACCGGTCCTCGCCACACGCTCAGCCCTCGCTGCGGCTATTTCACGTGGCGGCCGCCGTCGATCCGGATGGTTTCGCCGGTGATGAAGTCGCTGTCGAGCAGCGCGAGGACGCCTTTCGCAATCTCCATCTCGCCGCCCCACCGCCCGAGCGGCGTCGCGTCCTCGATCGCTTTCGATTCGGCGTCGGTCGTGCCGGGCGGCGCGACGATGGGGCCGGGCGCGATGGCGTTGACGAGGATGTTGTCCCCGGCGAGCTCGAGCGCGAGCGCTTCCGTGAGCGCGATGACGCCGGCCTTGGCGACGTAGTACGGCACGTAGCCGGGATAGCGCGGCCGGCCGCTCTTCGCGATCCAGTCGCTGAAGTTGACGATGCGGCCGCCGCCCTGCGCCTTCATGTGCGGCGCCGCGGCATGGGCGCACAGAAACGCGGCGCGCAGATCGACGTGAATCGCCGCGTCCCAGTCGGCGGCGGTCAGCGCCGCAAACGGCTTCTGGACGTAAACCGACGCCATGTTGACGAGGATGTCGAGCCGCCCGAAGGTGTCGACCGTCGCTTGCACGAGCGCAGCGGCGGCGTCCGGCTGCGACAGATCGGCCGCGAACGTCGCGGCGCGCCGGCCGGCGGCGCGCACGATGCCGGCGGCCTGCTCCGCCTCCGTCCGCGAGCGCGCGTGACTCAACGCGACGTCGACGCCGCGCGCCGCGAGCTCGCGCGCGACGACGAGCCCGATGCGCTTGCCGCCGGTGATCAGAGCGACTCGGTTGGCGAGAATCACAAGAACAAATACAACCACGAAACCACGAAGGCGTGCGTTCGCCCCTTCGTGGTTCCGGCCGGCGACTTAGTAGCTGAAGGTGCCGAAGAACGCCGAGCGCTTGTTCGGGTCGCTCCACTTGGTGCCGAGCGCGGAGCCGGTGAACAGGTGCTGGTTGGCGACGCCCATCGCCGATTCGTCCATCGACGCGAACGGGTGGAACCACTGCATCGCGCCGCACGTCGGGTCGTGCGTCAGGTGCTTGCTGACCGCGAGCGACACCTGCGCCGCCGAGACGTCGATCTCGCTGCCGTGATCGGCGAACTGAATCGGCGTCGGCGTGACCTGGACGATGGTGCCGACCAGCCCCTTCGAAAGCTCGCTGGCCATCGCGACGAGCGCGATCTGCTGGGCCGCGTTAGCGCGCTGGTCGACGAACATCGCGGTGCGGACCGCCGGCTTCTCGCCGCCCATCTCGGTCATGCCGAGATTACGATCGCCCGACATCGCGGCGACGACCGAGAGGCCGTCGATGGCGATGCCGTTGAAGCTGCCGCGATCCACCTTCCACGCCAGCACCGCCTGCTTGCCGACGGTTTCGGCCTCGCTGTTCATGATGCAGCCGCCGGTGAAGACTTCGGCGGTGCGCGCTTCGACGTAGGCGCCCGACACGGTATGCTTGGCGCCCGCCAGAAGCGGGGACGCCGCCACGCCGATGAGTGCCGCCGCGATGATGGCTCGTTTCATATGTGCAACCTCGCATTAGGATTATAGCGCTCGGGAGTTCTGGGGTTCTCAGGGTTCTCAGGGTTCTCGGGGTTCTCGGGGTTCCATTTAAGAGGGGCGTCTTTGTGCCGGAAAACATCGGTTTCATCGGACTTGGCGTCATGGGGAAGCCCATGGCGGGGCATCTGATCAAGGCGGGGCATCACCTCACCGTCCATAACCGGAGCCGCGGCGCCGTGGACGAGCTCGTCGCCTCCGGCGCCGTCGCGGCTACGTCGCCCGCCGAGGTCGCGCGCGCCTCATCACTCGTCATCACCATGCTGCCCGACACGCCGGATGTCGAACGCGTGCTGACCGGAGCCGACGGCGTTCTCGCGGGCCTGCAGAAGGGCACGATCGTGATCGACATGAGCAGCATCTCGCCGGTGGTCACGGAGCGGCTCGCGATGCTGGTCGCCGACCACGGTGGATCGATGCTCGACGCGCCGGTCAGCGGCGGCGAGATTGGCGCGATCAACGCGCAGCTGTCGATCATGGTCGGCGGCGACGAGGCCGCCTTTCATCGCGCCAAGCCGATCCTCGACGCGATGGGGAATCCGGAGAAGGTGATCCACATCGGCCGCTCCGGCGCGGGTCAGATCTGCAAGGTCTGCAACCAGATCGCGATCGGCGGCGCGCTCGCCGGCGTCAGCGAGGCGTTTGCGCTCGCGAAGAAGGCGGGCGTCGACGCGGCGCGCGTGCGGCAGGCGCTGCTCGGCGGCTTCGCCGCCAGCCGCGTGCTCGAAGTGCACGGCGAGCGCATGCTGGTCGACAACTACAAGCCGGGCTTCCGCGCCCGGCTCTATCAGAAGGACATGCGCCTCGCCAACGAGGCCGCCGCGGCCAACGGCGTGTCCATGCCGGCCAACGCGGTCGTCGCACAGTTGTTGAACGCGCTGATCGCGTCGGGCGGCGGCGACCTCGACTACGCCGCTCTCGGGACGGTGCTTCTGAAAATGGCTAATGGCTGATCGCTGATGGCAGATGCCGGGTCTCGGCAAGTACGACCGACGTCTCGATCTGGCGATCCGGCACGTTCCAGTATCTCTCGAGCAGCCGGTTCTTCTCCTGCCGATCGACGATGTGGAACCCGTGCTTTTCGTAGAAGCGGATCGCCCACACGGCGTCCGCCCACGTGCCGATCAGCACCGGGCGATCGGTCGTCGCGCGCAGATGCGCGAGCAGCTTCGCGCCGATACCGCGATTGCGGCGACTGGTGCGGACGTAGGCGTGGCGAATGAGGGTGACGTCCTGGACCGGCTGGATGCCCATCACGCCGGCAAGGGTGCCGTCTTCGTCGAATCCCGAGAAGGCGACGCCGGCGGCGATCTCGTGCTGGAGTGTGTCGCGGGACATGTACGGCTCGGTCCAGCGATCGGCCGGGATGATCCCTTTGTAGGCCTGCGCACCGTCGTTGATGATCTGCCAGATCTGCTCGAAATCAGATGCGGTGCACTCGCGGATCATAAATGGCTAATGGCGGATGCCATGGCGCGCGCGACTGTCAGTGTTGACAGCAGTCGCGCTCTCCCAAGCAGCAGTCCGGGCGCACCGGCGCGCCGTCCGGACCGAAGCCGCGCTGGGTTTCCGCGCACCAGTACGCCGTGCCGTCGTACTTGTCGTAGAACGTGAACTCGTCGGGGTCAGGCCCCGACGTCACGAACATTCCCTTGTGGCGGATGTTCAGGCAATGCACGCCGTGCTGCAGCTTGGGCGAAGTCAGATGATCCATAGCTCGATACCAGCATTGAGTACATCGGGGAATCGGGTCCTCGAGTCATCGATCGCTCAATCGATGACCCGATATCACCCGATGGCCCGATGACCAGATTCACGCCGTCTTGATCCCCGCCGCGGACAACACCGCGCGCTTGACCGCGGTCTTCGCGATCTGCACCTTGTAGCCGTTGCCGCTCATCGGCTTTGCTTCCGCGACCGCCGCTTCGCCGGCGGCGATCGCCGTCCGCTCGTTGAGCGGCTTGCCGGCCAGCGCCGCTTCCGCCGCTTTCGATCGCCACGGAATCGGCGCCACCGCGCCGAGCACCACCCGCGCCGACGCAATCGTGTTCCCGCTCATCGTCAACACCACGGTGGTGAACGCGAGCGGCCAGTCGTGCGACGCCTTGTAGCGCACCTCGTAGTGCCCATGCTTGACGTTGCCCGGCGCCGGCAGGATCACGTGCGTGAGGATGTCTTCGTCCTCGAGGACGTTCTCCTTCAGCACGTTCTGCATGGTCGGCAGAGTGAAGTAGTCGGCCGCGGCGATCTCGCGCTCGCCGTTCGGGCCGAGGACGCGGAACCTCGCGCCGTAGGCGACGAACGGCACCGCCAGGCTCGACGGATGGACGATGTGGCTCGGCCCCTCGTTGCCGAAGATGGCGTGATACTGGTTTTCGCCGCCGACCGCGAAGCAGCGCGAGCCGCCTTTCTTGAAGCAGACGAACTCTTCGTTGCGGTAGTACCAGCAGCGCGGGCGCTGATTGACGTTGCCGCCGACGGTGCCCTGATGGCGGATCTGCGGCGTGCCAATCTCGATCGCCGCGGCGTTGACCGCGGGGTAGAGCGCGGCGACCTGCGCGTGCTCGAACAGGTCGATGATCTTCACCGCCGACCCGATCTTGATGCCGCCGTCCGGCGTCGCGGTGATCGTCCCGTCGAGCCCCTTGACGTTGACCAGCCGATCGGGCGAGTCGATGTAGTCCTTCATCCGCGCGAGGAGATCCTGGCCGCCGCCGATCGGCGCGGCGATGCCGTCGATCTTCAGGGCGGCGACCGCTTCCCGCTCGGAGGCGGGATTCACGTACGCAAAGGCCTTCAATTCGTCCCCCCTGCTTTTTCCTGCTCGATCGCCGCCAGCACCTTGTGCGGATGCAGCGGCAGGCTGCGAATCGTCGCGCCGGTCGCGTTGCGCACCGCGTTCGCAATCGCCGATGCGGTCGACACGGTCGGCGGCTCGCCGATGCCGATGACGCCGCGCTCCGGCATGTTGTTCAGCATGATGTCGATTTTCGGCACGTCCGACATGCCCGCGAGCAGGTACATCTCCATGTTCGGATTCACCATCTGGCCGGTGACGCGATCGAGGATGCGATCCTCGAACAGCGCGAAATTAATCGCGGCGATCACGCCGCCGTAAGCCTGGCTCTCGGCGGTCAGCTTGTCGACGATCAGGCCGCAGTCCTGAAGCGCTAGGATGCGCGTCACCCGGACAATGCCGGTCTCGACGTCGACGCTCGCTTCAGCGAACTGCACGCCGCTCGTGCCGGATCCCGAGAGCCCCTCCTCCCACTGGCCGTCGACCGAGATCGGCTCGGTGCCAATCAGCTTGCACGCGTCCTTCCACGACAGCCCTTTGGACGGCGTCCCCTTGACGAAGATGCGGCCGCCTTCGGCGACCAGGTTCCCGGCGGCGGTTCCGAGCGTCGGCGCGACCTTCGCGAACAGCGCGTCGCGCGCCATCACCGAGGTGACGCGGATCGCTGGCATCGCCGATGCCGCCGTGGTGCTGCCGCCCGATCCGCCGCTGAACGGCAGGTTCGAGTCGCCGATCTCCGGCTTGACCATCGCGATTGGCAGGCCGAGCGTTTCGGCCGCGACGATCGCGACGATCGTCCGCGTGCCGGTGCCGATGTCCTGCGTGCCGCACTTGATCACCACGCCGCCGTCGGAGGTGATGTCCATGTGCGCCTTCGATCCGCGCCCGGCGCCGCCCCACCGGTGCGCCGAGACGCCCATGCCGGTCTTGATCGGACCGGGCGTCTGATCGCCGGTCGGATGACGCTTGTCCCAGCCGAAGGCCCTCGCCCCGCGCGCGAAGTACTCCGCCCACATCGCGTTGGGCGCCGCCGGCGGCAGGTTTTTGACCCGGAATGCGACCGGATCCATCTTGACGCGATCGGCGAGCTCGTCCATCAGGATCTCCGTCAGGAAGCAGCCCTGCGGATGTCCCGGCGCGCGCATCGCGCGCTGCTGGCCGGCGTTGATGAAGACGTCCTTGTGCGTCCGCTTGCGGTTCGGGAAGTTGTAGATGTACGGCAGTGGGAAGCCGCTCGGCGCGCCGGCGCCGCCGGTGCCCCAGCTCTGGCCGTCGAACGCGGTCAGCAGGCCGTCGGCGGTGACGCCAGCGCGGATGTGCGCCGTCGCCGACGGCCGGTTGCCGGTGTCGAGATGCTCTTCCTTCCGATCGAGCATCAGCTTCACCGGCAGCTTCGCGAGCCGCGCCAGCTTGGCGCAGATGATCCCCTGCGCGTCCGGCGCGAACTTGCTGCCGAAGCCGCCGCCCATGTACTGCGTGATAGTGTGGACGTTCGCCTGCGGGATGCCGAGCCCCTGCGCAAATCCCTGCGCGCTCTGAATCACCGCCTGGGTCGAGATCCACGCCGTCAGCTTGTCGCCGTCCCATTCGCACACGGTCCCGTGCGTCTCGAGACAGACGTGGCCGATGACATGCGTCGAATAGGTCGCTTCGACGATGTGCGCGGCGTTGGCGAAGCCGGCAGCGATGTCGCCGGTCTCTTCCGCGGCGCCCTGCCGCGTGTTGCCGTTCGGAAACACCGCCGGCGCGTCCGGCGCCATCGCCTGCTCGACGTTGGCGAAGTGCGGCAGCACCTCGTAGCGCACGCGGATCAGCCGCGCCGCGTCGAGCGCGCGCTCTTCCGTGTCCGCGGCAACCGCGGCGACCGGGTCGCCCTGATACATCACCTGCGCGCCGGGCTGCGCGTAGGCGAGCACCGATTTGACGCCCGGCGCCTTCTCCGCGGCGGCGAGATCGATCGACACCACGCGCGCGTGCGCGTACGGCGAGCGGACCATCTTGCCGTAGATCATTCCCGGGCGGTTGATGTCGTAGGTGTAGCGCGCCCGGCCGGTGACCTTCTCGGGACCGTCCAGCCGCGTGATCGACGTGCCGAGCAGCGCCGGCTTCTCGGGCCACGAATACTTGTCAGCCACGGGCCACCTGCTTTGCTTTCAATGCGGCTTCCATGATGCGGACGAAGGTGCCGCACCGGCAGATGTTGCCGTCGAGACCCTTGCTGATCTGCTCGCGGGTCGCGTTGGGATATTTTTCGAGCACCGCGACGGTGGCGACGACGAAGCCGGGCGTGCAGAAGCCGCACATCAGGCCATCGGTGTCGCAGAACGCCTGCTGGACCGGGTGCATCGTGCCGGTCGCCGAGGCGAGACCGTCGACGGTGCGAATCTGTTTGCCCTGGACCTCGATCGCGAGCGTCGAGCACGCATAGACGGTACGGCCGTCGACGATCATCGTGCAGGCGCCGCAGGTGCCGCGGTCGCAGACGCGCTTGTTGCCCGTGAGATCGGCGCGATTGCGGATCGCGTCGAGCAGCGTGACGCGCGGTTCGATCTTCAGGTCGAGCCGCTTGCCGTTGACGATCAGGGTCACCGGCACGTCGCCGGGACCGACCGCTCGGGGACCGGTCTGCGCCTCGACGACGGTCGCCGTCGTCACGGCGGTCGCGAGACTGGTCACGCCGGCGCTTTTCAAGAAATCTCTGCGGCTGACTGTCATGAGGGGAATAATACCCCGGGGTCGGCATTGCGGATTGCGGATTAGACGGAGGGCTTATGAATGCTCGACGAGACTTCTTGCGACAGGTGCTGCCGGTAGGGGCGCTCGGCGCAGTGGCGCTCAACACCGACTGGTTCGAGCGTATCGTGTCCGCGGGCGCCGCTCTCGGAGACCGGACTGCCGCCGACGTCGCGGCCGACGAGGGCTACTGGCGCGACATTCAGCAGGCGTTCACCCTCGATCGCACGATCATCAACCTGAACAACGGCTACACCTGCCCCAGTCCGCGCGTCGTCCACGAGGCGCTGAAGCGCTATCTCGACTCGTCGAACCAGGCGCCGATCCATTTCATGTGGAACACGCTCGAGCCGAACGTCGAGCAGGTCCGGCGCAAGCTCGCGGTCGAGGTCGGCTGCGACATGGAGGAGCTCGCGATCACCCGCAACGCCAGCGAGGGGCTGCAGATCGTACAGCTCGGCATCGACCTCCAGCCCGGCGATCACGTGGTGACGACCGACCAGGATTACGGGCGCATGCTCGACACCTGGGATCAGCGTGTGCGCCGCGACAAGATCGCGGTCACCAAGATCGCGTTTCCGGTGCCGACGACCGATCTCGCCGATCTGACGAAGCGCATCACCGCCGCGATCACGCCGAAGACGAAGATCATCCACATCTGCCACATCACCAACCTGACGGGGCAGCTCTTCCCGGTGCGCGACATTGCGCGGCTGGCGCGCGCGCGCGGCATCCAGACCATCGTCGACGGCGCGCACGCCTTCGCGCACTTCCCGTTCAAGGTGTCCGATCTCGAGTGCGATTACTACGGCTGCTCGCTGCACAAGTGGATGCTGGCGCCGGTCGGCACCGGGTTCCTGTACGTCCGCCGCGAGAACATCGCCAAGGTGTGGCCACTGACGCCGGCGGCCGCGAGCAAGGCCGACAACATCCGCAAGTTCGAGGAGATCGGCACGCACCCGGCGGCGAACCACAACGCGATCGCGGAGGCGCTGGCGTTCCACCAGGCGATCGGCACCGAGCGCAAGGCGGCGCGCCTGCGCTACCTGAACGATCGCTGGGCGACGCGGGTCGAGAAGCTGCCGGGCGTGAAGATCCTCAACAGCCGCCAGCCGGACCAGGCGTGGGGGCTGTTCAACGTCAGCCTCGAGCGCGTCGAGTCGCCGAAGGCGTACGAGTTCCTGTGGTCGAAATACCGGATCATCACCGCCGCGATCAAGCGCGCCGACTACCAGGGCCTGCGCGTCACGCCGAATGTCTACACGACCCTCGACGAGGTCGATACCTTTGCCGCCGCGATCGAGGATCTGCTCAAGAATCCGCCGTCAACCGCCTAGCGGCCAGCACCTGCCACCTGCCCGATTCGGTAGACGCTGATCTCCGCGTGCTTGTCGTCGCGCTGCCAGGGGCGGCGGGAGACGAGCTTCAGGTCGGGCCGGCGATCGAGGTCGGCGACGATGTCCGCGTAGCGCGTGCCGTAGAGCCATTCGCCGTGGATCACGAGGTAGCGGGCGGCGTGCGATCGGATGACGTTCATCGCCGTCTCGTCCGGAAATCCGCGCACGCCGTCGACGATCCGCTGGTACGACGGCGGGAAGAAGCCGCTGTAGCCGTTGACCAGCGACTGCCAGTGGAACGTCGAGTAATAGAGGTACTCGGGATCTTCCATCGCCCCGGTTGGAAACTCGAAGATCACCGACGTCGGGCTGTCGCCCTTATCGCGCAGCAGATCGGCATAGCTCTCCGGCGGATGCGTCGGCGCCGCCCACAGCGGCAACGGCGTCGAGGCGTACTCGATCAACATCAGGACGCCGAGCAGCGCCAGCGCCGCGCGCCGCGCGCGCGCGGATGGCAGCAGGCCGGTGATCCGCGCCGCGCCGTAGCCCGCCAGCACCGCGAGCGAGAAACCGACCATCAGCCCCATGCGCGCCGGGATCCGCAGCGCCCTGAACGGCAGGAAGTAATCGTAGAGTGTGCGATAGATCAGCCCGTTGAACCCGAGCGACACGTCGAACGCGAGCACCAGGCCGAGCGCATACGCGATCCGCGTCGCCGACAGCGGCGGCCACAGCGCCGCGATCGCCAGCGCCACCGCGACGAACCCCGGGAACAGCCGGCGCTCAGGATCCATGAAGCGCGCGAACACCTTGCCGTACACGACGTTCACTTCCGGCGGCGCGAGATAGTTGCGCCAGGTCGCGCTGTTCTGCGCGATCTCTGCGCGGCCGCGCTCGCCGACGACCTTGCGCGCCGCGAGGTACGCGCGCCCGACCGGGACCATCGCGACCGCGACGATCGCCGCCGCGACGATTAGCGCGGCCAGCCGTCTCCTCGGCAGCGTGCGTCCGGCAATCAGCAGCGTGCCGCAGACGACCGCCAGGTATGGGACCAGGAAAATGCCGTAATACATGCACGACAGCATCTGGCCGGCGACGCAGGCGCCGAACAGGACACCGTCGCGCACACGGTTGCTGTCGAGCAGACGATGAAAGGCCCACAACGCGAGGGGGATGCACTGCGTCTGCTGGAGCTGGAGGTGCGCATAGTGTTCGATACGGTACGGCGGAAAGGCGAACACGATGCCGGCGACAACCGCCG
>JAOBWF010000030.1 GCA_025463215.1 Acidobacteriota bacterium
GCAAACGCGTCCTCGGCCTCGACACCTACCACAACTACGACGCCGCCATTCCTCTCGTCGACTACGACCGCAAGTATCCCTACGAGCACGTCCAGGAGTGGCTGCCGGCGTCGGTCGCACCGCTCGGTACGCAGTACCAAGGGCACGTGCGCGACGCGCTCGCGAGCCGGTGGATTGACGTCTACGAGAACCCGGGGAAGCGCAGCGGCGCCTATTCGGCGCCGGTCTACGGCGTCCACCCGTACATGCTGCTGAACTACAACGACACGCTCGACGCGGTCTTCACGCTGGCGCACGAGATGGGGCACTCGATGCACACCATCCTGTCGAACGCGCACCAGCCGTTCGTCTATTCCGCCTACACGATCTTCATCGCGGAAGTGCCGTCGACGCTGAGCGAGATGTTCTTCCTCGAGCACATGCTGGCGCAGGCGACCGACGACCGCGAGCGGATCGTCCTCCTGCAGCACGCGATCGACGGCATCGTCGGCACGTTCTACACACAGGTGCTGTTTGCGGATTACGAGCTGCAGGCCCACCGGCTGGTGGAGCAGGGGCAGCCGGTCACCGCCGACGGGCTGAGCGAGATCTACTTCAACCTGCTGCAGGCCTACTACGGCGACGCGATGGACTACGACGAGCTGTCGCGGATCACGTGGTCGCGGATCCCCCACTTCTTCAGCACGCCGTATTACGTCTACCAGTACGCGACCTGCTTCGCGTCCAGCGCGCAGCTGATGCGTCAGCTGACGACCGGATCCGACGCCGATCGCGCTGCTGCGATCGAGCGTTACCTGACGCTGCTGAAGTCGGGCGGCAGCGATCACCCGATGCCGCTGCTCCAGCGCGCCGGCGTCGATCTCAGCAAGCCGGAAACGGTTCGCGCCGTCGTCGATCAGCTCGACAAGCTGGTCACGCAGCTGGAAGGCGCGATCGCCGCGCTCGGCTGAAGCGGTGCGCCGAACCGGTCGCGCGACGTGTTAGCCGAGCGTCTTTTTCGGCACGCGCAGGAGGCTGTGGGTCGCGCCGATGCACGCATCCATGACCACGGTGAGCCCGCCGGCGGCGGCGCGCGCGGCGGCGTCCTCGCTGATGATCCCGGTCTGCAGCCACAGCGCCTTGGCGCCGATCGTCACCGCTTCGTCGGCGATGCCCGGCGTGTCCTCGGCCCGCCGGAAGACGTCGACGATATCGATCCGCTCCGGGACGTCGACCAGCGACGGATACGACCGCTCACCGAGAATCTCGGTTTCGCGCGGGTTGACCGGAATCACGCGATAGCCGGCCAGCTGCAGCTTCTGCATGATGCCGTGCGACGCCTTGTCGGGGTTCGACGAGGCGCCGACGATCGCGATGGTGGTGGCGTCGGTGAGAAGCTGCTTCAGTTCCGCGTCGGAAGGGTTCGCGTGAGCCATCTGTCCGAGCTTACAACGATTCAGCGGCCCATCGACGGCCGCAGAGCTGGGGTCGGAATGGGGTCCGACCCCAGTCTGGCCCTAGTCCGACCCCAGTCCGACCCCACTCAGTGTCATCGACCCCAGTCCGCTGGGAACGGGGTCTGACCCCACTCTGACCCCAGTCCGACCCCAGTCCGACCCCACTCTGACCCCACTCCGTGTCATGTAGCAGGCTATATACTTTCGCGCTCATGCCGGTGGGGAACACACGGGCGGCGCTCGCGGCGTTGGCCCTCGCGTCTGCGGCCGCGATTGCGTGTGAGCGGCCGCCTCGTCTCGCGGCCGATCTCGTCGTCACGGACGCCAAGGTCTGGACCGGCAACTCCGCGCAGCCGTCCGCCGGAGCGGTCGCCGTCATCGGCGACCGCATCGTCGACGTCGGCGGCGCGGACGACATCGATCGCTGGCGCGGCCCGAACACGACCGTGCTGAACGCGGATGGCCGCCGGCTGATCCCCGGCGTCAACGATGCCTGCGTGCGCTTCGTCGACGGCGGCGTCCAGCTCGACGAGGTCGATCTCGCCGGCGCGCCGACCGCGGCGGAGTTCGCGCGGCGGATCAACGAGCGCGCCAAGGCGAAGCCCGGCGAATGGATCCTGGGCGGACGCTGGGACGAACGGCCGTGGACGCCGCCGGCGCTGCCGATCCGCGCACTCATCGACGACATCACCAACTCGTCGCCGGTATTCGTGGTCCGCTACGACGGCAGTATGGGGCTCGCGAACGCGGCGGCGCTCGGGCGCGCCGGGATCACCGAGCGCACACCGGATCCGCCGGGCGGCGCGATCGTGCGCGACGCGCGCGGCTTTCCAACCGGCCTGCTGCAGGGCACCGCGATGCAGGCCGTCGCCGGGGTCATCCCGAAGGTGACGCCGGAGCAGCGGCTGCGCGCCATCAAGCGCGCGCTCGAGCACGCCGAATCGCTCGGCGTGACGAGCGTGCACGACATCGGCGCCAGCTACGACGACATCGGCGCCTATGCGGATCTGGCCAACCGGGGAGAGCTGACGGTGCGCATCTACGCCGTGCCGGAGGAAAGCGGCTGGTACGATCAGGCGAAGCTCGGCGTGCATCGCGCCTTCGGATCCGCATGGCTTCGCATCGGAGCCGTGCGCGCCGCGATCGATCCATCCGCCGACGGCCGTGAGCTGCGGACGAGGCTGATGGCGGCCGACCATGCCGGGCTGCAGCTGTCGGTCAGCGCGGCCGACGGCGGTGCGGCGACCCCGGTGTTGGATTTACTCGATGCCATCGCGCGCGCGAACGGCGGACGCGACCGGCGGTTCCGGGTCGACGGCACCCGGATCGGCGACCGCGATCTCGCGCGCCTCACGGCGCTCGACGCCATCGCCCCGCTCGGTTCCGGGTGGCCGGACGCGCCGCTGAATCCGATGCTCACGCTCGGGGCGGCAGCGCAACGGGGGCTCAGCGTGGCGGAGGGGCTGACCGCGTCCACGCGCGGCGCGGCGTTCGCCGAATTCCAGGAGCGCGACAAGGGCACGATCGCCCGCGGCCAGCTCGCGGACATGATCGTCCTGAGCGACGACGTGCTCGCGCTGCCGGCCGCCGCGATCAAGGGCGTCCGCGTCCTGACGACGATCGTTGGCGGCACGATCGTCCATCAGCGCAAACCGTGATGCGACGTCGGGGCTCATCATTCGCGCCGTTGACTGAGCCTTTCGGCCGCCCCAGTGAGGGCCTCGCGCCATGCGCCGGTCGCGCGTCGACAATCGGCGCCGCCGTCCTTGCCGCGGCGGTGCTGTACGCGGGGCTGAATTGGGGGGCGATGGTCGCCGGCGGCGCCGATTCCTACGGGTACATCAGCCAGGCCGGCTACTGGCAGCGCGGCACCGTCGTGGTCCAGGACGACATCATCCGGCCGTCGCCCTGGCCCGGTGCGCCGCTCACCTGGTCGCCGCTCGGCTACCGGCCGTCGCCGCACCGGCCGGATGCAATTGTCCCGCTGTATGCGCCGGGGCTGCCGCTGCTGATGGCGCTGCTCCAGATGATCGCCGGCTACTGCGGCGCCTTTCTCGTCGTGCCGCTCTGCGCCGCGCTGACGATCTGGCTGACCTATCGCCTTGGCGTGCGGCTCTTCGCGGCGCCGGGCATCGCGTTCTGGGGCGCCGCCCTGGTTGCTGGCAGCCCCGTGTTTCTGTATCAGCTGATGAACGCGATGAGCGACGTGCCGGTGACGGCGGCGTGGACGCTCGCGCTCCTGCTGACGGTGGCGCGGCGTCCCCTGCCGGCAGGCCTGGCGATGAGCGCCGCGATCACGATCCGGCCGAACCTCGCGCCGCTCGCCGGCCTGCTGATCCTCTGGACCGCCCTCGCCGACGGTTGGCGCGCGTCGATCGGCGTCGGGCTCGGGACTGCCGTGTCGGTGATCGGCATCGGTGTGTTCAACGCGCGGGTCTACGAAAGTGCGCTGACCTCAGGCTACGGAACGACCGCCGATCTCTACTCGCCGCAGTTCTTCACCACCAATGTCCGGCAATTCGCCGCGTGGATCGGCGACGTCGAGACGCCCGTGGTGGCGCTGTGCGGGCTGTTCTTTGTCGCGCCCGGACTGCTGCCGCCAGCCAGGATTCCGCGTCCGCAGCTGCTGCTCGGTGGCTCGATGGCGATCGTCCTGCTGTCGTATCTCTTCTACAAGCCGTTCGACGTTTGGTGGTACCTGCGGTTCCTGCTGCCGATGTGGCCGGTGATGATGCTGCTGACGGCTGCCGCGTGCGAGGGAATCGCCCGCCGGTGGCTCGGCGCGGCGTATCCGATCGCGGTCGCCGCCGCGGTCGCGTTCCTCGCCGTGCACGGGGTCCGGGCCGCCGCCGACCGCCGCGCGTTCGATCTCCGGAATAGCGAGCGCCGCTACCTCGATGTCGCGCGATTCGTCGCCGGACATACCGATCCCAAGGCGGTGATCCTCAGCGTCCAGCACAGCGGATCGCTGCGCATCTACGCGGATCGCCTGACGCTGCGGTACGACGCCCTCGATCCGCTCTGGCTCGATCGCGTCGTGGCCTACCTGCAATCGATCGGCAGACACCCGTATTACGTGCTGGACGGGGGAGAGGTGGATGCGTTCAGGCAGCGCTTCGGTGGGGCGAACCGCTCGGGTGCGCTGGACTGGCCGCCGATGGCGACGCTCGGCGGCACCATCGCGGTCTACGATCCGCTGGATCTTCGTCAGGGCGCGGCACCGCTCGCGATCGCGAGCACGCGCGGCACGCACCTGCGGTGCGAGCCGCCTCAGATCTGGCCGCCGGTCTTGCGCAGAAAATAGAACAGCGAGGCGACCGCCAGCACCAGCGCTTCGACGCCGAATTCGCGCCGCGTCGCGTTCGACAGCAGCCACAGAATGACGCCAGCCGCGAGAATCGGCACCACCGCGCCGCCCGGTACCGCGAACGGCACCGCGCCGTCGGCGCGCACGTCGCGGCGCTGCAGCTCGTACGACGCCGCCACGCACATCAAATACAAGGTCAGCGCGGCGACATTGGCGAGCACCGCGAGTTGCGTGAAGCTGCTGCTAATCGATACCGTCGCGACGATGCAAGCGTAGAGGACGATGGCGATGTACGGTGTGTGAAAGCGCGGATGGACGCGCGCCACGGCTGACGGCAGGACCCCGTCGCGCGCGAAGGCGAACAGCGTCCGCGGGCTGCCGAGCATGTCCCCTGAGGCATAGCCGAACATCGAGACGACCGCGCCGAGCAGCACGAGCAGCCGTCCGCTCTGGCCAAGCACCCGTCCCGCCGCTTCCGCCAGCGGCGCGGTTGAATAGGTCGCCATCGCCGGCCCGAGCAGCCCCTGGGATACCGTCTGGATCAGGAGGTACAGCGTCGTCGTGATCGCCAGCGCCGAAAACAGCGCCCGCGGCACCGTCCGCGCCGGATTGCGGACCTCGCCGCTCGGCACCAGCGCCACCTCGAGACCGACGAATGCGAAGATCAGCACGATTGCGGTCTGGCCGATCGCCGCGGCCGGCGGCATCCCGGGCCATTGCAGGTACTCAGGCCGGACCGACCAGATACCGCAGGCGACGAGCACCAGCAACGGCAGCAGCTTCGCAACCGTAACGACCTCCACCAGGCGGACGCCTGGCGTGACGCCGAGGACGTTGACCGCGGCAAGACACGCGAAGAGCGCCGCGATCAGGATCGCGCGCGCCGCCGGCGACGCGGCCAGCGGCAGCAGCGCGCCGACCGAACCGGCGAACGCGCTCGAGACCGACGCGACCGCGAACGTCGCCATCAGGAAATACAGCACGCCGGCGAGAAAGCCGGCGAACGGCCCGAACGCGATCTCGACATAGGCGTAGACGCCGCCGGTCAGCGACACGCGGCTGCCGGCCGACGCGAAGCAGCAGACGATCAGCGCCATCAGCGCGGCGCACACGATATAAGCCACCGGCGCGGCGGCGCCCAAGCGTGCTGAGGCAAACGCCGGCAGCACGAAGATGCCGGCACCAATGGTGACGTTGACGATGCTCGCCGTCAGCTGCCGCGCGCCGATCGCGCGCACCAACCCGGCGTCGGCGGCAAGAGCCATGCGCCGCGACTGTACCTCAAGTCGATCGCCCGCCTGGCACCGCGCGATCGATAGTCTCCCTCGCGGCAGACTTTTCCGCCTCGTGTTGAAAATTATTGTGTGGAGTTACGCGACTCGTTACAGCGGTACGCCCGCATCCGCCGGGGATCGGCGCTGTGTCGAGCGATTGTGTCGATCGCACGCGCGGTGCGATCTTTGCTGAACGCAAGACCATGCTTACCAGGACTCTTCAGCTGCTTCTCCTCGCCGCCAGCTGCACGGCCGCCGGCTGCACCTCGTCAACGCCGCAGTCACTTCTGGCGCCGAGTATCGAACCCGCCGCCGCCGCCTCGACGGCCAACGCCACCGTCGGCGCCAAGAGCGGCGGCAGCGGCAGCGGCAACGGCAACGTGCCAATTCCGACGCTCTCGCCGCTGCCCCCAAAGATCGCCATCGTCGTGCAGGGGCTGGTCTCAGGCCTGCTCGGCAAATGCCCTGACCGCACCTTCGTGATGGGGAACCGGATCGTCATCACCAGCGGTAGCACCGTCTACACCGCGGGCGCGTGCGATGCGCTGGTGTTCTCGCAGCGGGTCGACGTGACCGGCGTGGCCGACGGCTTCATCCTCCACGCGCTCGAGATCCGGCAGCAGAAGAACAAAGACCGGCCGTAGCCGGTCCGCGCGGTCACGGGCCGATCGGGCGGCGCGCGTCGAGGCGCGCCGCCGAGACGGTACAATTGCGCCGGCGTGATTCACCTCCTGGCCCTGCTCGGGATTCTGAGCATCTCCTTCTCCGCCGTGTTCGTCAGGCTGGCCGCCGTCTCGCCCGTGACGGCGACGTTCTTTCGCGGCGCATACGCGGCTCCCGTGCTGCTGGCCGTGTGGCTGGCGCAGAAGTCGGGCGACCGCCGCGGCGCCCGGGAGCGCTGGCTCGCCGTCGTCAGCGGCCTGTTGCTGGCGATCGATCTCAACCTGTGGCACGAGTCGATCGCCCTGCTCGGCGCCGGCCTTGGCACGGTGATCGCCAACGTGCAGGTGGTGTTCGTCGCGGCGGCGGCGTGGGTGCTGTACGGCGAACGGCCGACGCCGATTCGCATGATGACGATCGCGGCGGTGCTCGGCGGTGTCGTGTTGACGTCGGGGCTGGCGCGGCACGATGCCTACGGCACGCGCCCGGTCGCCGGCGCCGTGATCGGGCTGCTCGCCGGCGTCATCTACGCCGCATTTCTGATGGTCTATCGCGACGCGAACGAGACGCCCGGCCCCCGCTCGGGGCCGCTGCTCGACTCGACCGCCGGCATGATCGCCGGAGCGCTCGCCTGCGCGGTGTTCGATCCGCATTTCACGATGACGCCGAGCGTCACCGCGAACATGTGGCTGGTTCTGCTCGCGATCGGCTCGCAGGTGATCGGCTGGCTGCTGATCGGGACCGCGCTGCCCAAGCTGCCGGTGGTCGAAACGTCGGTGCTGCTGCTCGGCCAGCCGGTGTTCACGGTCATCTGGGGCGTGCTCTGGTTCGACGAACGGCTGTCGGTGCTGCAATGGACCGGCGCCGCCATCGTCCTCGCCGGTGTCGCGGTGTTGTCGTTTCAGCGGAAATAAACGGTCCGAGAAAGCCGCCGAGACCGCAGAAATCGCCGAGCAGGACGCTGACGAGTGCTTTGCTCTCGTGCGTTGCCTGCTCTGCGATCACTTTCTAGACCTGGACGGGTGCGGTGTGAACCGCGGCGACCTCGGCCGCGGCACGGCGGCCGCTTTCGATCGCGCCGTTCATGTAGCCCTGCCAGCGGACGCTGGTGTGCTCGCCGGCGAAGAACAGCCGCCCCGCCGGACGCGACAGCCAGGCGCGCAGCGACGGGTCGAACCCCGGGTCGAAGTAGGCATAACCGCCGCGCGCATACGGATCCTGCTCCCACACGATCTGGCGCGACGCCAGCAGCTCGCTGTCTTTCGACCCCAGAAAGTCGAGCGCGTCGGTCAGCCCGCGCGCGCCGTGTTTGGCGACGATGCCCTGGGTGGCGTCGCTGGCGCCGCCTCCGGCGAGCAGCGTCAGGATCCCGGCGCGCCCGCGCTGTTCCTCGTTGCCGTCCCACACCGCCCCGAAGGGCAGCGGTGAGCCGAAGGCGCGGGGCCGGCCGGCGACGCGCCAGAACCGTTTCGAAAACTGCAGCAGCGTCTTGGTGGCGCGGCCGTATTTCAGGCGCACGATCGCCTCGTGCTGCTGGGCCGGCAGCGCCGGCGTGATCGGCATCCGCCGCAGCAGCGTCGCCGGCAGCGCGAGAATCGCGTAGTCGCAGTTGATCTGCGCCAGCGCGCGATTGTTCTTGACGCTGACCCGCACCACCTTGCCGCGGTGCGAGATCGCGACCACATCGGTGTTCAAGTGCAGCCGTTCGCCGAGCGGTTCCGCCAGCGCGGCGGCGAGTCGATCGTTGCCCCCCTCGATCCGGTACATGGCGTTCGGCCCCGGTGCGTCGGTCTCGGAGAACTGGTCGAGCAGGGCGATCAGCGAGAGCTCGTCAGGGTCGGCGAGGAAGAAGCCGCGTAGACCGGTGGCGGTCGCCCGCAGATCCGAGTCGGCCTTCGCCTCGTCGAGCCAGGTCGCGACCGACCGGCGGGCGAGGTCGGCGGTGATCGGCGAGTCCCAGCGCCGCTCGGCCAGCATGTACGGCTTGGTCAGATCGCTCAGTTCGCCCGCGAGGCGCTCCCAGCCACGCTTGGCGTTGCGCGCCACAATCTTGGCGCGGCCGGCCGGATCGGCGCGGACGTAGCCGAAGCCCCCCTTGAGGATCCGGGTCAGCTTGAGCCCGAGCTCGCCGGCCAGATCGCGGATGGCGTGCTGCTCCTCGTCGATCAGATCGCCGCCGGCCTCGGCGTGCTGGCCCTCGCTGAACCCGTCGCGAATCGTCCAGACCCGACCGCCGACCCGGTCGCGGACGTCGATGACGGTGACCGTGGCGCCTTTCGCGATCAAATCGCGCGCCGCCGCGAGCCCGGCGAAGCCCGCCCCTGCCACCAGCACCGAGACGCCGCTCAAAGTCGTGTCGTTCACCCGTCCACTCTAAGGGTAAACCGTGGCGGCATGCGCTAAACTTTGCGCATGCTTGCGATGCTGGCGGTTGTGGCCATGACCTACGCGCACCCGGATCAACTCGTCGAGACCGACTGGGTGTCGGCGCATGCGGCCGACGCCGCGGTGCGGATCGTCGACATGCGACAGAACGGCTACGCCGACGGCCACGTGCCCGGTGCCGTCCCCTTGTCGCCGGTCGCCATCCGCGACGCCAAGGCGCCGCCGACGTTCCTGCCGTCGCCGGCGGCGTTCGAAGAGATGATGGCCAGGCTCGGCATCGGCGACGCCACCCGCGTGGTCGTGTATGACGAGCGCGGCGGCATCTATGCCGCGCGCCTGTGGTGGATCCTGAATTACTACGGCCACACCAACGTCGCGCTGATGAATGGCGGCTGGATCAAGTGGACGGCGGAGCAGCGCCCGGCGGTGACCGCGGCCCCTTCGCCGGGCGCGGCGAAATTCACGGCGCGGCCGCAGCCGGGCTGGGTCGCCACCGCCAGTGACGTCGTCGGCGCCATCAACAAGCCGGGGGTGAAGATCATCGACGCGCGCACCCAGGCCGAGATCGACGGCACCGAGCTGCGCGGGATCAAGCGCGGCGGCTTCGTGCCCTCCTCGATTCCCGTCTACTGGGAAGACCTGCTGGATCCGCAGAAGAAGACCTTCAAGCCGGCCGAGGCGCTGAAGAAGATCTACGAGGATCGCGGCGTCGTGCCGTCGCAGGAGGTCATCGCCTACTGCCAGGTCGGCATGCGCGCGTCGGTCGATCTCTTCGCGCTGCACCTGCTCGGCTACGACAAGCTGCGCAACTACTACGGCGCGTGGGAGGAGTGGGGAAACCGGGACGATCTGCCGCTCGCGACGAAAAAGTGACGGCGCGCCGGCGCCTGTTCTGGGCGTCCGCCTGGCTCGCGATCGTGCTGGTCGCGATCAAGGCGTACTACCTCGGCACGCCGGCGGCGCCGACACCCCGCGCCATTCTGGATTACGCGCGCGATCTGACCGCGGTGTCGTTCGTCGACGTCGTGGGTGCGGCGGCACTGTGGGTCTGCGGCACCGTGGCGCTGCGGGCGGCGAAGGATCGGCCGCGAGCCGTCGGCGCGGTCACCGCGGCGGTGATCGCCGCCGGCGCGGTCTCCTCCCTGTATGCGCTGGCCAGCGTGTTCTTCTTCAACGTATTCGGCGGGTTCCTGACCTATCCGCTGCTGGCGCTGGTCGGCGACGTCCACATGCTGCGATCGTCGGTTGCGGCCCAGGTCTCGCCGGCGACGGTGGTCGCGCTGGCGGCGACGCCGCTGGTGTATGCCGCGCTGCTCGCCGCGACGCTGCGGCTCGTTCCCGGCGGCTACGGCGGATCGTGGCGCGCCCACGCTGCCGTGTTCGTCCTGTTCGTCGTCTGGGTGATCGCGGGGCAGCAGTCGTACGCGCGGGACTGGACGACGCGGCGGGACCGCCAGGTGGCGGCAAACGCGGAGTGGGTGTTCGTGTCGTCGTGGTGGCAGGCGATCACCGGTGACGGCGGCGTCCGGATGGCAGGCGCCTTCGGCGACGTCGACCTCGCCGATTTCCAGCCCCCGCCGTATCATCTGGCGCCGCGCGGGCGGCGTGCCGCGACGCGGCGGCCGCCGAACGTGATCCTGATCGTGCTCGAATCGGTGGCGGCGCGGTGGACGACCCTGAACCATGGCGCCTACGACTCGACGCCGCATCTTGCCGCCGAGGCGGCGCATGGACTCGTCGCCGACAACTTCTATGCCCACATCGGGCGCAGCTCGAACTCGCTGGGCTCGATCCTGCTGTCGACGTTCCCCAAGCTCGATTTTCGCGATCTCACCGACGAGTATCCGCGGCTGCCGGGGACGTCGCTTGCGACGGTGTTGCACGATCGCGGCTACCGGACGGCCTTCCTGACGCCGAGCGACCTCGACTGGGCCGACTGGCGCGGCTTCCTCGATCACCGCGGCTTCGATCAGGTGATGGACCATCACCGGCTGCCGTGCGCGACGCTGCTGTCGTCCTGGGGCATGGAAGATCGCTGCGTCGTCGACGGCATGATCCAGTTGGTCGAGCAGGATCCGGCGCGGCCGTTTTTCATGATGGCCTGGACGCAGCAGACGCACCATCCCTACGAGCCGACGCCGGGCGTCCCGCTGATTGACTTCGTGCCTGCCGCTGTCACCGATGCCTACGATCTGAATCGCTACCTGAACGTGCTGCACGAGACCGATGGTCATCTGGCGCGCCTGTTCGAGGCGGTCCGCCGCGCCGGGCTCGAGCAGGACACCCTGATCGTGGTCACCGGCGATCACGGCCAGGCTTTCGGCGAGCCGCACGACAGCTATATGCAGGGGCGGACCGTGTACGAGGAAGACGTCAACGTGCCGCTCCTGATCTGGTACCCGCGGCTCTACAGATCGGCAATGCGCTCGGCGACCATCAGCAGTCACGTCGACCTGGCGCCGACCATCGCCGACATCGCCGGGTTCCCGGCGGCGCCCGACTGGCAGGGCCGCAGCCTGCTCGACCCGGCGCACCCGCCGCGCGCGTATTTCTACGTCGCCGAGGATCATTTCACGCTCGCGGTGCGCGAGGGCAACTGGAAGTACATTTTTGATCTGCGCGAGGGGACCGAGGAGCTCTACGATCTGACGCGCGATCCCACCGAGCAGCACGACCTCGCCGCAGCGCAGCCGGAGCGCTGCACCCGGCTGCGCCAACGTCTCACGGCGTGGACCGACGCAAACCGTCGTCGGTACGACGCCATCAGCCCACAGTAGCGGTCGCGCGTCGCATTTCGCTGCGGCGGTCGCGCCGCCCTCGCCGTCGATCCCGCCCCCGCATTCGACACCCTTCCGAGAATCAACCTCACGTCGAACTTTTTTTGACCGCATTCCAGCCGCGTGGCTGACCGGCGCGGAACGGCGCGCGCCGAATCGCCGGCGGCGCGGTCGCCGAACGCCTGCAACTCCAGCAACGCCAAGCGCCTCTGGTCTTTCGCGCGCCTGAGTGTCTCGCCGCCG
>JAOBWF010000035.1 GCA_025463215.1 Acidobacteriota bacterium
AGCGCGTCGAGCGCGGCGACGTCCTTCGCTTTCGCCGCCTTGAACGCGGCGCGCCCGGCCTCGAGCATCAGCACCGCATCGTCCATCCAGCGGCCCTGATCGCGGGCGCGGCCCGGCATCATCAGCAGGTTCGCCGATTCCGCCACCGCCAGCGCCTTGCCCTGCAGGTCCACCCATTCGGCCTCGGTCTTCGGCTTGCGCGTGGTGATGTAGAAAATCGCGTCCGAGGCGGGATAGATGATCTTCACCATCAGCTCGCTCATCGTGCTGGCGGGCTGCATCTGCGCCCCAATCGTCACGGTGGCGAGCACCACGCCGATCATCATTCGCATGCCCGTATAATACGCGGACCCTATGTCTCTTCTGCCGTTTTGTCAGTGGCTGGCGGATACGCGTGGGAGCATCGCGCTGCACGAATCGCTGTTCATGTACCCGCTCGTGGAGTCGGCGCACGTGCTGACGCTCTGCCTGTTTCTCGGCATGGCGATCATGTTCGACCTGCGGCTGCTCGGGCTGACGCTGACGCGCGTGCCGATTACCGAAATCAAGCAGCGGCTCGGGCCGTGGATGGTCGCCGGCTTCGTCGTGATGGTGATCACCGGCGCGCTGCTGTTCTATGCGATCCCGGTGCGGTCGTATCAGAGTCTGTGGTTCCGCCTCAAGGTGATCGCGCTGATCCTTGCCGGCCTCAACGCGTTCGTCTTCCATGCCGGCATCGATCGCCGGGTCGCGGAATGGGACCTCGCGTCGACGCCGCCGCGCGCGGCGCGGCGCGCCGGCGCGGCCTCGCTGATGCTCTGGGCGATCATCGTCGTCGCCGGCCGGATGATCGCCTACAACTGGTTCGATTGCGACAAGCAGCCGCAGCCGCACGTCGTCAACGTATTCGCGGGCTGTGTCGTGCCGCCGCAGGAAGGACGCCGATGAGTCTGTCGTCGCTGAACCTGTTGCCGTTCATCGAATGGGTCGCGGCCTCGCCGCTGAGCAAGTGGATCGGCGCGTCGTCATGGGCGTTCGCGGTCGTCGAGTCGATCCACCTGCTCGCGCTGTCGGTGATCGGCGGCGCGGTCCTGATCGTCGACCTCAAGCTGCTCGGCTTCGGCATCCGCTCGCAAACGCTGCGCGAGGTCGCGCATGATGCGCAGAAATGGTTTCTCGCGAGCTGGACCGTGATGATCGTAACCGGCCTGCTGCTGTTCTGGTCGGAGCCGCAGAAGCTGTATTACAGCACGCCGTTCGCCGTGAAGATGATCTGCCTGCTGCTGGCCACGATCTTCGCGCTGACGGTGCGGCGCAAGGTCACCCAGGCCGGCGAGCGCGCGATCTCGCCCCTCGCGATGAAGCTGATCGCGCTCGTGTCGCTGATGCTGTGGTTCGGCGTCGCCGCGGGCGGGCGCTGGATCGGGTTCTCCGGCTGACGTGAAAAGGCGGAAGATATTCGACAGGTGGACGGCGTTGGGGATGACCGTCAAGGGTGCGCGGAACAGCCGCAGGGGAGCGTGCGAGGAGAGCGGAAGACCAGGAGACCGCAAAGAACGCAAAGAAAAATATTCTCTGCGATCTCTGCGAGCTCCCTGGTGTCTTCTTCGTCTGTTTCTACAGGCCGCCGCGGCCGCGGCCGGCCGGCTTCGGGGCCTCGGTCGGATCCGCCCCGTCGGTCGGCGCGCCGGTGCCGGACGAACCGAGGAACAGCTTCTTGCCGTCCGGGTAGGTCACGTTGCGGCCGTTGGCGCGCAGCAGCGAATGGTCGCGCGCCTGGTAGCCATCGATCACCAGCTCCGTGCCGATCTTCAGCGACTCGCGCGTGACGCCGCGGCGGAGCAGGGTGTTCGGCGTGCCGCCTTCCACCATCCACTCTTCTTTGGTGCCGTCCGGCTTGGTGACTTCGAGGTGAATCCAGGCGTGTGGGTTCACCCACTCGACCTTGGTCACTGGTCCCTTCAGCAACACCGGCTTGTTCGGGTCGAACTCGCCGCCGAACGCGTGATGCCCGAGCATCGGGGTCGTGGCGAGCAGGACAGCCGCCGCCGATACAAGAAACGTGGTCCGCATCTCACACCTCACTGCTTGGTTTTCTTCGAGTCGGTCGCTTCCTTCAGCCGCGCGCCGCGCAGGATATTGCCCATTGCGTAGTTGCCTTCGTGGCACGCGTATTCGTACATCAGCTCGTCGGTCGCGGGCCACGTGTATTCGCCGGTCCACGGCTTCTCCCACGTGTTGGGATCCTCGATCGTAAACCGGTAGAGCACCGTCCTCGGATCCAGCCGGGTGAACCGCTCGACGATGTGCAGGTCCGGCGACGATCCGCGATAGCGGGTCTTGTCGGTGAAGTTCGTCGTGTCGACGACCAGTGTATCGCCTTCCCACCGGCCGATGGAATCACCCATCCACTTGCGGATCGATTTCGGCGCGTGCTCGCCGTTGATGCGGACGACGCGTGCGTCGTGCACCATTTCGGTGAGGATGAGCACCGAATCGGCGGTCTGCACGATCTGGTGCAGGTTGTTGTAGAAGTAATTCGGCAGCACCGGCGGCCCCGAGGTCGAGCCGAACCCCATCAGGCAGCGCTCGCCGAGCGGTCGCCGCTCGGGGTCGTCGTAGGCGCCGGCGCCTTCGAAGCCCGGGTCGTCTTCACGCGCCGACTGATCCGAGGTCGGCCGTACGTTACGCGCGAGCCGCTGCCGCGCCGCGGAAGTCGTCGGCGGTATGCGACCGTCGGGCGGGTCGATCAGGATGGACCCGCGCCGTTGCCCCTCGATCACCGAGTAGCGCGACCCCGAATCGATCCAGAAGCTGTTGTAGCCGCCAACGTTGCCGGCGGCGCCTGCCGAGCCGTCGCCGCCGAGCGGCGGCGCGTCGCGATCCGCTTTGACTGGCGCGTCCTGCGAGCGCTTGCGCGCGGCGACCTCTTTCTCGAGCGTCGCCGCCTGCTCGTCGGTCAGCACGAGCGGCGTCCCCGCCGGCCGTTCGACCGGCGTCAGCGTCGCGAGGTCATACATCCCCTGCAGATCGGGATGGCCGTCGGGCATCCGCGGAATCGCGCGCATCGCTGCTGCGGTCGGCGCTTTCGGCGCAGGCTTCTGCGCCCCCTGTCCGTCGACGCGAACCACGGCGATCGCAGCCACCGTCGCGATCACGGCCGCGATCATCACCGTTGTGTAACGTGCCACTTGCAAATGTCTACTTCGTCAGCGGCTTCTTGCGATATTGACCGTAGAGGAGCTCCTCGACGAACTCGACGCACTTGAAATCCATCAGCTGCGCGTTCTTCTCGATGCGGCGGTAGAGCGGCAGGCTGATTTTCCAGGGACGTGTGAACGTCTCCGGATCCTCGATGGTCGCCTCGTAATGGATGACGTCGGGACCGGTGCGCGTGTAGCGCTCGACGACGTGCAGCTGATCGCTGTGGAAGTTGCCTGATCGATCGAACCACGTGCTGTCGTTGAAGCCCGTGGCGTCGATGACCAGCGTTTCGCCTTCCCACTTGGCGACCGACTGTCCCATCCACGAGTCGATCGGGGCAGGACCCGGATCCTTCAGATAGATGTTGCGCACGGCGCCGGCGTATTGATACGCGAAGAAGATCGCGCTGTTGCTCTGGAGAATCTGGAACGGCTGCGGCATGTAGGTCGCGCGCGGTACGCCCGGCAGGTAGCACTTGATCTCGGGATCGCGCTCCAGCCACTTGTCCTGGTTGTCTTTTCTGGTCGCGAGCTTTTCCGCCTTGTATGGAATCGGTCCGCCTTCGACCACGCCCATGCCGGGCGGGACGGAGCCGACCGCGCCGAGCGCGAGGACCGCGGCCGCCGGCACCGGGCCGTACGGACCCGCGCGCAGTGCCATCGCCGGGCGCGCCATGTGCGCTTCCAGATCGAAGTTCGCTTCGGTGTTGGCCTGCCAGATCCCGTTCAGATCGGGTTTGCCGTCGGCGGCGCGGGGCGCCCGGTAGGCCGCGGGCGCCTGGCCGGCGAGCGGTGTTGCCGAAACCGCCAGCAGCGCGCCGCCGGCTGCCGCCACGACCGCGATGATCACGCCACTCAAGGTTTTTCGCACTGGAAACAGCCCTCCCGCAGGCGCTCATACTGGCCGCGTTCAAATCGAATGTCAAGGTTTCGCAAAGAGTTACGGGCCTTTGATTATGATGGCGACATGCTGCTGATTCTGCTCGCGCTCACCCTGGCACAGCCGCCCGACGCGCCGCCGCCGGCCAGCGTCGAAGGCGTCTGGAATTATGCGACCCTGACGCCGTTCGAGCGCCCCGATGGGCTCGGCGAATTCTTCACCGAGGCGCAGGCGGCGGAGTACGAGGCGCAGACGATCGGCCGCAACGATCGCGATCGGCGCGATGGCGGCGCGGCGGCCGACGCGGCGCGCGGCGTCGCCGACTACTGGTTCGATCGCGGCGAGCACGTCGCGTCGGTCAACGGCCGGAAGCGGACCTCGTGGGTGATCGATCCGCCCGACGGCAAGGTCCCTCCGCTGACCGCCGATGCCCGCGCCAGGCAGAACGCACGCAACGCCGAGCAGCGCGATCACGCCGCCGACGGCCCGGAGAACCGCTCGCTGCAGGAGCGCTGCCTCGCGTTCAACGCCGGCCCGCCGGTCGGCCTCGGCCCTTACAACAACTTCCTGCAGATCACCCAGTCGCGCGACGCGGTCGTCATCTATACCGAGATGATCCACGACGCCCGCATCGTCTGGACCGACGGCCGGCCGCACGCACCCGCCGTGTTCCGGCAGTGGCTCGGCGACTCGCGCGGCCGGTGGGAGGGGAACACGCTCGTCGTCGACACGACCAACTTCACCGACAAGAACCCGTTCCGGGGATCAGGCGACCGGCTGCACCTGATCGAACGGTTCACGCGCACCGACACGAACACGCTGCTTTACGAGTTCACCGTCGACGATCCCGCCACCTTCACGCGGCCGTGGACGGCGCAGCTGCCGATGACCAGAACCGACGAACGCCTCTACGAGTACGCGTGCCACGAGGGGAACTACGCGCTACCCGACATCCTGCGCGGCGCCCGGTTCCAGGAAAAGCAGAGATAAGCGGGGTCAGAGTGGGGTCTGACCCTACTCTGACCCCACTCTGACCCCGTTCCGGATGACCCGGTTCCGGAGTGGGGTCAGACCCCGTTCTGACCCTACACTGACCCCAGTCTGACCCCAGTCTGACCCCGGTCCGGCCCCGCTCATTTGGGCGCGGGCGGGGCGACGAACTTAATCGCCTTCAGCGCCGCGGTATCGGTGGGGAGATCGGCCGCCCCCGCGGGGAAGTTCCCCTTCTTCAGCAGATACGCGATCACGTCGGCGGTCTGGGCCGGCGTCATTGTCCCGGGCTTGTCCGCCGGCATCGTCCCGTGCGTGCGCTCGAACAGATCGGCCATCGTCAGATCGGTCCAGTCGACGTTGAATTCCTTGCCGGCGAGCGCCGGCGTCTGGCCGCCCCCCGACAGATCGTCGCCGTGGCAGCTCGCGCACGACGCCGCATAGATGGTCTCGCCGCGCCCGGCCTGCGCCTCGGTGTAAATTCCGTCGAGCGTATTCTTGCCCTGCGCCGAGACGAAGATGACGGCTAGGACGCAGACGAGCGAAGCAATCGCGATGGTCGCTTTCATGTCGGGTTCTCCGCGAGGCGGGCGGCGTGCCGCGCCAGATAGGCGACGCGCGCGTCGAAGGTGGCGAACCGGCGATCGGTGGTCTGCCCCTGCGCGTAGCGGTAATAAATCTGCTGGATGACGACCGCGATCTTGAAGAGCGCGAAAATTTCATAGTAGCGGATGCCGGCCAGATCGCGGCCGGAGCGCGCGGCGTAGCGATCGAGGATCTCCTGGCGCGTGAAGAAGCCGGGGCGATCGGTGACCGACGTCAGCGCGTCGCGCTGCTCGGGCGGCGCGGTCGGAAACCAGTAGGTCAGCACGATTCCGAGATCCACCAGCGGATCGCCGAGCGCGCTCATCTCCCAGTCGAACACCGCGACGAGACGCCCGACGTCGTCGGGATCGAGCATGACGTTGTCGAGCTTGAAGTCGCCGTGCACGATCGACGGCGTCGCCGGATCGCCTGGCCGGTGCTCGCGCAGCCATTCCGCGAGCGCGTCCATCTCCGGCAGCGGCGTCGTCTTCGATCGATGCCAGCGCTCGGACCAGCCGCGCACCTGCCGCTCCACGAACCCGGCCGGTTTCCCGAGCGCGCTGAGCGGCGGTTCGGCGATGTCGACGGCGTGGAGATCCGCGAGCGT
>JAOBWF010000045.1 GCA_025463215.1 Acidobacteriota bacterium
ACCTCATCGCCGGCACCCACGGCCGCGGCATCTGGATCCTCGACGACATCACGCCGTTACGACAGCTCGATCACTCTGCAGTCTCAACGCTGAACGCTCAGCTGTTCAAGCCGCAGACCGCGTATCGCGTGCGCCAGAACACGAACACCGACACGCCGATTCCGCCGGACGAAGCGGCGGGGACCAATCCGCCCGACGGCGCGATCATCAACTACACGCTTGCGGCGGCCGCGGCCGGTCCGCTGACGCTCGAAATTTTCGACGCCGCGGGAAGACCGGTGCGCCGCTACTCGAGCACCGATCGCAACGAGAATCCGGACGTCGCGACGGCGCCGGTGCCGACCTACTGGTATCGCGCGCCGCAGACGTTGTCCGGGTCCGCCGGGATGCACCGGTTCCTCTGGGACGTTCACTACCAGCCGATCCCGGGCGGAGGCGGCGGCCGCGGCGGCCTGCCGATCGCCGCCGTGCCGCACGACACCGTCCCCTCGCCGTCCGGTCCATGGGCGCCGCCGGGTCAGTACACCGTGAAGTTGACGGTCGACGGCCGGAGCTACACGCAGCCGCTCACGCTCAAGATGGATCCACGTGTCACCACGCCACCGCTCGGCCTCGCGCAGCAGTTCACGCTGTCGAAGCGGCTCTACGACGGGATCATCGACGCACAGCAGATGCTCGACCGGATCCGGACGCAGCGGACAGGCAGCCCGACGCCTTCAGCCGAGCGGACCGCCGCGCTCCAGGCGCTCGAAGGTCAGGCCGGCGGCCGCGGCGCCGCGGCCGCTTCGGCAGGCGCGGGGCAAACTCCGCCCCAGACCCTCAACAGTGTGATCGGATCGATGAATCAGTTGATGGGGCTGCTGCAGGGAGCCGACGTGACGCCGACGACGCAGCTGGTGGCGGCAGTCGGCCAGCGCCTTGCGGCGCTGGCCAGACTGAAAGCGCAGGTTACTTCCGCTTTGGGACGTTGAGCTCGCCGAGCTTGGCGACGACGTCCTGGCCCGATGTCGCGGGCTTGACCGCCTTGTCGATGAAGGCGATCTTGCCGGTCGGATCGATGTAATACGTCCAGCGCTTGGCGAACTGGCGCTCGGGCGGCGTGTCGGGCGCAATGACTTGATACGCGAACGCGACCTTCTTGTCCGGGTTCGAGAGCATCGGAAAGTCCGCGTGCTCTTTCAGCGCGAACGCCTTGTTGTCCTCGGGCGTGTCGACGCTGATCATGAAGTACGCGGTGTCGAAGGCGCGAATCAGTCCCCCGCTCTCACGGAGCGAGTTGCATTCGGCCGTTCAACCACCGGTGAACGCTTTCGGAAACCATCCCAGCACGACCCAGTGGCCCTTGAGATCTTTCAGGCTGTAGGTCTTGCCGTCGGTACCCGGAAGCGTGAAGTCCGGAGCCGCATCGCCGACCTTGAGCTCCGCGCTCGGGGTCTGGGCAGCGGCCGGACTGGCGAGCAGACCGCACGCGACGAGCGCGAGCGGCAGCAGCCTCAACGCTTTTCTCATCAATCCTCCTGTGCAGAGCACACGATAGCAGAAATTGCAGATTTCAGAGTTCGGACCTTCAGGGTTGAAGGTTCAAGCATCAAGCTTCCAGTCCGAAGTCTCAATCGGCGCGCAGCGCCGACATCGGGTCGGTGCGCGAGGCCCTCAGGGCCGGGACGGCCGTCGCGGCGGCGACGGTCACGATCAGCGCCACCGGTACGCCCGCGAACACCAGCGGATCGGCGGGCCCGACCGCGAACAGCATTCCGCGCAGCAGCTGCGCCAGGCCGAAGGCGAGCGCCGAGCCGACGGCGATGCCGGCCAGCGCCAGGCGGAGCCCCTGCCCCATCACGAGCCGCAGGATGTCGGCCGAGCCTGCGCCCATCGCCATCCGGACGCCGATCTCCGCGGTGCGGCGGCTGACCGCGTAGGCCATCACGCCGTAGACGCCGGCAATCGCCAGCGCCAGCGCGAGCGCGGCAAAGGCGCCGACCAGCAGCGTCCGGAACCGCGGCGTCGCGACCGACGAGGAGAGCGTTTCGGTCATCGTCGTGGCGCGGACCGGGACGTCGGAATCGGCGGTGCGGATCGCGTCGCGGAACGCGTTCGCGACGGCCAACGGTTCGACACGCGTGCGCGCGACGAGCGTCAGCGACGACCCGTACGACGGGTGCTGGAGGTACGGCAGGTAGAGCTCGGGCAGCGGCGGGACCGACGGATCGTATTCGCGGACGTTGCCGGCGACGCCGACAATCGTCATGAGGCGCGGCGTGTCGAGCCCGCACATGATGCGGCGGCCGATCGGATCGACGCCGGGAAACGCCTGGCGCGCCAGCGCGTCGTTCACGATCGCCACCAGCGGCGCGTCGAACTCATCGCGGTCGGCGAAGTCGCGGCCGCGGCTGATCGGGATCGTCATGGTGCGGAAATAATTCGGGGTCGCCACGGTGAAGACCGCCTGCGGGGCCTGTACGCCGGAAACGTCCGGGCCCGGGCCACCCTCGAGCCAGTAGCCGCCGTTCGAATGCGCAGTCGTCCCAGGCAGGCCGCGGATGCCGGCGACGGAGACGACTCCGGGGATCGCCGCGAGTCGGGGGAGCAAGGCCGCATAGGTCGCGGTCGCGCGCCGCGCGCCGTTCTCGTCGCGCGTCGGGACTGTCGTGCGCACGACGAGCACCCGCTCAGCCGCGTACCCGAGCTCGACGCGGCCCAACGCGACGAAGCTGCGGACGTGCAGCGCCGCGCCGATGACCAGCGCCACCGCGAGCGCGATTTCGGAGACCACGAGGGTGCCGCGGAACCGCGCGCCGGCGCCCCCCGTCGCCGCCCCGCGGCGACCCTGGCGCAACGATCCGTTCAGGTTGATGCGCGAGGCGTGTACTGCCGGCAGCACGCCGAACAACAGACTGGCGGCGACCGATGCCACCAGCGTGAAGCCGAGCACGCGCCGGTCGATGGCGATTTCCGCGGCCCGCGGCAACCCGGCCGGCGCGAGCGCGACGAACGCGGAGACGCCCCACCGCGCCAGCGCGAGACCGGCGACCGCCGACACCGCCGCGAGCAGCAGGCTTTCGGTCATGAGCTGCGCGACGATCCGCGCGCGCCCCGCGCCCAGCGCCGCCCGGACCGCGAGCTCGCTCGTCCGTCCGGTGGCCCGCGCCAGGAGGAGATTCGCGACGTTGGCACAGGCGATCAGCAGCACCAGGCCGACGGCGGCGAACAGCAGGTAGAGCGTCGGCCGGGTGTCGCCCACGAGTTGCTCGCGCAGCGGCACGACCGCGGCGCCTTTGGCTTCGTTGGTCGCGGGATACGCGGTCGCGAGGCGGGCGGCGAGCGCCGACAGCTCCGCCTGCGCCTGCGCCGCGGAGACATCGTCCTTGAGCCGCGCGACGACGCGGTAGTTGTGCGCCGAGCGCGACGCGGTTTCCGGGCTGCCCGGCGGGAAGTACCAGAGGTCGGTGCGATCCGGGAACCCGAAACCCGGCGGCATCACACCGACGATCGTCACCGCGCGCTGTTCGAACGACACCGTGCGCCCAATCGCGTCCGGCGTGCCGCCGAAGCGCCGCAGCCAGAGATCGTGGCTGAGGACCGCAGCCGGGGCGTCGCCGCTGGTCCCGGTCCGCGGGATCGTCCGTCCGATCAGCGCGTCGACGCCGAAGACGTCGAAGAACTCCGGCGTGATCAGCGTCACGTTGCCGTAGTCGGCGCCGCCCGCGATGTTCACGCTCGTCTCGCCGACGGCGTAGGACGCCATCGCCGCAAACGACGTCGTGCTGTCATGCCAATCGTGGAAGTCGGGCGCCGACACCGTGCCGCGCCGGCCGGTCTTCTGCCAGTATGTGGTGAGCGCGACGATGCGATCCGGGCTGCGGAAATCGAGCGGACGCAGCAGAACCGCATTGACCGCGCTGAAAATCGCGGCGTTCGCGCCAATCCCGAGCGCCAGGGTGCCGATGGCGAGCAGGGCGAAGGCCGGCTGGCGCCGCAGCGAGCGCCACGCGTAGCGGAGATCCTGTGCGACCGCGTCCATCGGCGCCTCCATGAATGCGTGGTTAGACGGGATCGGACGCCGAAGCGTTCGTTCCCTGCGCGGCATGCCGCGGCCGCATGTCCGGGACATAATGACAAGCGGCAACCAACGCGCGTCGCCAAAGGAGCCCCATGAAGACAGTCATGACGCAGACGACGATGCTGATCCTGTGCGCCGCGATGGCCGCGGCGCAGACGCCCGCAGATACCGGCTACACCGCGACCGTTCGCAGCAGCTGGAACAGCGTCAAGCGGTACGTCGCCGCCTCCGCCGAGAAAATGCCGGCCGAGCACTACGGGTTCAAGCCGGCCCCCGAGGTCCGCAGCTTCGGAGAGCTGATCGGCCATCTCGCCAACGAGCACTACCTGCTCTGCAGCCCGCTGAAGGGCGAACCGAATCCGATGGCGAAGGTCGACTTCGAAAAAACGACGGCGAAGGCCGATCTCGTCAAGGCGATCAACGACTCGAACGCCTACTGTGACGCCGCCTATGGCGCGATGAAGGACGACCCGAAGGCGGTGGCCCCGATGTCCGAAACGCGCCGCGACACGCCGTTCCGCACCATGCTGCTCAACGTCACGCACGACAACGAGCACTACGGCAACCTGATCACCTACCTGCGCATGAAGGGGATCGTTCCGCCCTCGTCCACTCCGACGCGATGAGACGGGTCGCTGCGACGGCACTGTCGATCGCGGCGCTGATGTTCGCGCCCGATGCGGTCGGCGCGGCGACGCCCGCGCGGCCGCGGCCCTCCAGGCCGCGGGTCGCGCGCGG
>JAOBWF010000058.1 GCA_025463215.1 Acidobacteriota bacterium
CGATCTCCTCGGGATCCGGCTCGACGACGGGGGGCGCCGCCGCGGCGGCCGCGGCCGCGTCCGCGGCCTGACGCGCGTCCAGCTGTTCGGCGGCGATCCGCTCGTCCATCTCGCGCACGATCGCGCGGGCGCGCTTCGACGCGCTCTTGTTCTTGGCCCGCGCCGCAATCTGCTCGAGCTCGGCGCGGTCGGTGATCCGCTCGACCGCCGCGAGCGTCGGATCCTTGAACTCGCTGTTGAGCGCGACGCCGAGGAGCTCGCCGTGATCCTGCAGCCCCTCGAACGCGGCGCGGCGCACGCTCTCGTGCTCGGCGTGTCGCGCGATCGAGCCGAGCGCGTGGCTGTCGGTGACCCGCGCCAGCGCCGCCCGCGACGTCGCTTCACGCGAGGCGTTCTTGGCGATGCCGGTGATCGTCTTCGGATCGTCGAGCGCGGCGACCGCGGCGAGGCTGTCCGCTTCGCCCAGCCCTTCGAAGGCCTCGAGCGCGATGTCGCGCAGCATCGCGAGCGCCTGCGCGCGGACGTTTTCGTCGGCGTCGGTGCGCGCGACCGCGGCCAGCGCGCCGGGATCCATCAGCTTCGCCACCGCGGCGCGCCGGACGCGCGGGTCGGCATCCTCGCGCGCGACCTCGATCAGCAGATCGCGCTCGTCGAGCGGGAGCTCCTGCACGAATTGCAGCCGGGCGGCGGCGTCGGGGTTCTTGTGACCGGGATGAGTGCGGAATCGATCAAGCAGTGCCATACACGCTCCAGCCTGACGGCCCCCGCGGGCGCGTCAGCTTGTGAGTTGGGTCAGCTTTGCGACGATGTCGCGGCCGTGGGACGCGGCGCTGACCTTTTTGTCGATGTCCAGAATGCGGCCGTCCGCTCCGATGTAAAACGTCCAGCGCGACGCGTAACCGCTCGGTGCGAGCACGCCGTAGGCGCGCGCCACCTCTTTGCTTGCGTCGCTCAGGATCGGGTAGGTCAACTCCAGCGATTCCGCGAAGCGCCGGTTGACATCCGCCGAATCGACGCTCGCGGCGAAATATCTGGCATCGAGCCGCCGCAGATCCTCGTCGCTCGAACTGAGCGACTTGCATTCGGCCGTTCATCCGCCGGTGAACGCCTTCGGAAACCAGGCGATCACCACCGGGTGTCCCGCCAGTTCCTTTAGACGATACGTTCGCCCGTCGGATCCCGGGAGCGAAAAGTCCGGCGCCGGATCGCCAGCCTTCAGCTCAACCGTCGTGCCGGGCTGCTGGGTCGCCATGTTGAATGCTCCAATGGCTGTCGCCGCCACCGTGGTAGCCAGGCGCCTCAGCTGCGCGAACAGATACAGACACGACCTCCACTCGAATATGCCATTCTAATGAAGGGCGTCGAATACATGTTGGCATCCGGGTGCACGATTTTTCGTCGTCTGCGCAATTCTCCAATTTCGCGGATCGGTGCGCTGGCGGCAGCGTTGCTGGTTGCGCCTGCGTGCGACAAGCTGGGCGGCGGCGGCACCGGTCCGACTGGCCCAAGCGCGCCGCCAGCCGCTGGCTCGACAATCAATTACACCGCGGTCGGGGCGAGTGACGCGAATGGTGTCGGCTCGAGCGCGGAGTGTCTCTTCCTCACCGACTGCCCCAACGGGATGGGCTACGTCCCAGTCGCCGTCCGGGCACTCAAGGCACAGGGCTTCACGGTGACGAACTTGAACCTGGGGATCCCGACGGCGGTGATCGGCCGCGATTTCCAGAACCTCGGCGCGCAGTACGGCCGCCTGATCGTCGGCAACTTCATCGACCACGAGATGTCGTTCGTGCAGACGAATGCGACCGTGGTCACCATCTTCGCCGGCGTCAACGAGATCAACACGATCACCTCCGCACTCGGCGCGGGGGCGGGCGGCAGCGACCCCAACGGCTACATCGACGCGCAGGTGCGGGCGTTCGGCGCCGACTACACCACGCTGCTCGCGGGGATCCGCACGCGCGCCGGCTCGCCGCGCTTCGTCATCCTCAACGTCCCCAACGCCGCCGGGCTGCCGTTTCTCGCCGGCGCGGCGCTGTTGCAGCGCCAGGCGGCGCAGCGCGCCGCCGTCGGCATGTCGAAGACCGTCGTCAACGCGCTCGCCTCCTCGTCGGTTACGGTGGTCGATCTGATGTGCGACGCGCGCAGCTACGTGGCGTCGAATTACTCCGCCGACGGCCTGCATCCGAACGACGCCGGCTACGCGTTCATCGCGTCGGAAGTGGTCAAGGCGATCACGAGCAGCTCGTACCCGGCGCCGCAAAGCAGCTGCTCGGGCATGACGATCGTTCCGTAGTCCGTCTTCCATGGCAGAATGCGCCATGCGCCGCACGTGCACGCTCGCGCTTCACGCGCTAATTCTCGATTCCACATTCTCAATTCTTAGTCCCGCGTCCCGCCCGTGACTTTCGGGGACGCGGTCGCGCGCCTCGAGGCGGCGTTGCGCCAGCCGCTGCCCGGGGCGGACGCGCAGGCGAGGCTGTCGCCAGTACCGCGCCGGGTCTGGCCCGCCGGTTTCAACGCCGCTCGCATCCGCGACGCCGCCGGCCTGCTGCTCGTGTTTCCACGAGAAGAAGAAGAAACCGCAACGACCGCAGAGAGCGCGGAGCCAGATCGTTCTCTGCCGTCTTCGCGGTCCCGGCGGTTCCTTCCGAATCGTGATGCGGGGGCGCACATCATCCTCACCGTCCGCGCCGATGCGCTGCGCCACGGCGGTCAGGTGTCGCTGCCGGGCGGCGTCGTCGATCCCGGCGAGACGTTCGAGCAGGCGGCGCTGCGCGAGGCACACGAGGAGATCGCGCTGGAGCTCGACGAAGTGCGGGTGTTGGGCGCGCTGACGCCGCTCGACATCCCGGTCAGCGGCTTCCGGCTGCACCCCATCGTCGCTTTCCACCCCACCCGGCCGTACTTGACCGCATCGGACCACGAGGTGGCGCGCATCCTCGAGATCAGCGTCGCCGAGCTTCAAAACACCGAGCATTTCGTGACGACGACGCGGGAACGCGACGGGGTCGCGTTCAGCGTGCCGGCGTTCCGCATCGCGGGGGTCGAGATTTGGGGCGCCACGGCGATGGTGCTGGCCGAATTCCTCGCATTACTGGCCTGATCACGTTTTTATGCACGATCTGCACTTTTTTACTTGCACCGCGCCGCACTCTTTGCGGCTTGTCACACAGTTGTCTTCAGATTATTGCAACAGTTGCACGGATTTTGGGATAATGCACAGGTCTTCGTAACGCTTTAAGATTCGGTTTCAAGGGGGCGCAGCGATGGGGTCCAGAGTGCTCGGCGAGGCAATCGGTTCGATTCGCAATTGGTCGGTCACGGAAGCAAAGGAACCACGGGCGGCGCGCGTCACGGAAGCGTTCGGCAGCCTCGTGTTCAGCGACGAAGTCCAGCAGACGCGTCTCCCCAAACCGGTCTATCACGCGCTGCGCCGGACGATGACGCACGGCGAGGCGCTCGACAACTCGGTCGCCGACGCGGTCGCGTCGGCGATGAAGGAGTGGGCGGTCGAGCACGGCGCGACGCATTACACGCACTGGTTCCAGCCGCTGACCGGCATCACCGCCGAGAAGCACGACTCGTTCCTGTCGCCGACGAGCGACGGCAAAGCGGTGCTCGAATTCTCGGGCAAGGAGCTCGTGCGCGGCGAGCCCGATGCCTCGAGCTTTCCGTCGGGCGGCATGCGCAGCACCTTCGAAGCGCGCGGCTACACCGCGTGGGATCCGACCAGCCCGCCCTGGCTGCTCAAGAGCGGCAACGCGACCACGCTGGTGATTCCGACCGCGTTCGTGAGCTGGACCGGCGAGGCGCTCGACAAGAAGACGCCGCTGCTGCGCTCGATGGAGGCGCTGTCGACGCAGGCGGTCCGCATCCTCAAGCTGTTCGGCTCCACCGCCGAGCGCGTCGTCACGACCTGCGGTCCCGAGCAGGAATATTTCCTGATCGATCAGTACTTCTATCTGTCGCGCCCGGATTTGATCAACGCCGGCCGCACGCTGTTCGGCGCCAAGCCGCCGAAGGGGCAGGAGCTCGAGGATCAGTACTTCGGCGCGATTCCCGACCGCGTCATGGCGTTCATGTCCGAGGTCGAGACCGAGTTGTACAAGGTCGGGGTGCCGGTGAAGACGCGCCACAACGAAGTGGCGCCGAGCCAGTACGAGATCGCGCCGGTGTTCGAGAACGCCAACGTCGCCACCGATCATCAGATGATGATGATGGAAACGCTCAAGCGCTCGGCGCCGAAGTTCG
>JAOBWF010000079.1 GCA_025463215.1 Acidobacteriota bacterium
AAGCACTCTAGGGTGCGTGTCGAGTAAGCACGGTAGGGTGCTTTTCGGGAACAGCACGCTAGGGTGCTCGTCGAAACAAGCACTCTAGGGTGCTTGTCGTAGGAAAGCACGGTAGGGTGCTTTTCACAACGAGCACGGTAAAGGTGCTTTGCACTGCAAGCACGCTAAGGTGCTCTTCGAAAGAAGCACTCTAGGGCGCTTGTCGGAGGAAGCACGGTAGGGTGCTTTTCGGGAACAAGCACGGTAGGGTGCTCTCCGGAAACACTCGCGGCGATCAGGAGATGTCATGACCCTTGTCCGATACGAGATACGAGACGGCGTCGCCGTCGTGACGATCGACAACCCGCCGGTCAATGCGCTCGCGGCGTCGGTGTGGAGCGAGATCGACGAGGCGGTGCAGCGCGGCGTCGCGGACGCGGCAGCTGAGGCCATCGTGCTGATCGGCGCCGGCACGACGTTCATCGCCGGCGCCGACATCAAGGCATTCGAGCTGTTGAAGACGCCGGCCGACTCGATGGCGCGCTCCGAAGGAACGCACGCGCTGTTGAAACGCATGGAAGACGCAAGCAAACCGCTGGTCGCGGCGATCCACGGCAACGCGCTCGGCGGCGGTCTCGAAGTCGCCCAGGCCTGTCACTTCCGGATCGCGACCAGGAACGCGAAGGTCGGCCAGCCGGAAGTGATGCTCGGCATCGTCCCGGGCGCCGGCGGCACGCAGCGGCTGCCCCGTCTCGCCGGCGCCGCGATGGCGCTGACGATGTGCACCGGCGGCAAGCCGGTTGCCGCGCCGGAGGCGCTCGCTGCGGGAATCATCGATCAGATCGTCGACGGCGATCTGCTGACCGGCGCGATCGCATTCGCGACCGCCAAGGCCAGGGCGCGCGAGATCCGGAAGGTGCGCGACATCGTGCTGCCGGCCGACGCCGTGACAGCGGGACTCGAGGCATGCGACGCGACGCGCGCCGCGCTCAAGCGAACCGCGAAAGGCCTGCGCGCCCCCTACGCCGTCGTCGACGCGATCGAGGCGGGGCTGACGCTGCCGTTCGATCAGGGATCGGTGCGCGAACGGGAGATCTTCGCGGAGTGCGTCGCCTCGACCGAGTCGAAAGCCCTGCGCCACCTGTTTTTCGCCGAGCGTGAGGTGGCCAAGGTTCCCGACGTCCCGAAAGATACGCCGACCAAGGAGATCAGGCGCGCCGCGGTCGTCGGCGCCGGCACGATGGGCGGCGGCATCGCGATGAACTATGCCAACGCCGGCATCCCCGTGCTGCTGAAAGACGTCGACCAGGCGGCGCTCGAGCGCGGCATCGCGACCATTCGCCGCAACTACGCCGTGACGATGTCGAAGGGCAAGATGACCGCCGAGCAGGTCGAACAGACGATGGCGTTGATTACGCCGACGACCAGCTACGATGGGTTCGACCAGGTCGACATCGTGACCGAGGCGGTGTTCGAGGACATGGACCTGAAGAAGTCCACGTTCGCCGATCTCGGCAAAGTGACCGGTCCGGACTGCATCCTGGCGTCGAACTCGTCGACCCTCGACATCGATCAGTTCGCGAGCGCGAGCGGACGGCCGTCGCAGGTGCTCGGCCATCACTACTTCAGCCCGGCCAACGTCATGAAGCTGCTCGAGATTGTCCGCGGCCGGCAGACCGGCAAGGAGGCGATCGCCACCTCGCTCAAGCTGGCCAAGAAACTCGGCAAGGTCGGCGTCGTCGTCGGCAACTGCTTCGGGTTCGTCGCCAACCGGATGCTTGCGTATTACATGCGCGAGGCCTACCTGCTGCTCGAGGAGGGCGCCAGCGTCGAGCAGATCGATCGGGTGCTGACCGAGTTCGGCCTGCCGGTCGGACCGTTCGGCATGCAGGACATCGCCGGGATCGACGTCGGCGCCCGGATCCGGCAGTACCTGAAGTCGATCGGCAAGTCGCGGGCGGAAGGGCCGCAGTCGGCGATTCCCGATCGGCTGTTCGAGATGGGGCGCTACGGCCAGAAGACCGGCGCGGGTTGGTACAAGTACGACGCGCCGGGCAGCCGCAACCGGACCACCGATCCCCTGATCGAGGATCTCGCCAACGAGGAAGCGAGGAAGCGCGGCATCGTGCGGCGCCCGATCAACGACGAAGAGATCGTCGCGCGCATCACCACGGCGCTGGCCAACGAGGGTGCGCGCGTGCTCGAGGAGAAGTTCGCGACGCGGCCCGGCGACATCGACGTCATCTACGTCTACGGCTTCGGCTTCCCGCGCCACCGCGGCGGCCCGATGTTCTACGCCGACACCGTCGGACTGCCGACCGTGCTGTCGCGCGTCAACGAGTACCGCGCCCGGTTCGGCGACTACTGGGAACCGGCGCCGATGCTCGAGAAGCTGGTCGCGGCAGGCCGCGGCTTCTATGATTAAGAATTAGGAATCAAGAATTAAGAAGATGATCGACGTCGACGTCCGCACGATCGGCGACCGCATCGGCGAGCAGATCGCGGTCAGCGACTGGCTCGAGGTGACGCAGGCGCGCATCAACCAGTTCGCCGACGCGACCGGTGATCATCAGTGGATCCACGTCGACCCGGAGCGCGCGGCGCTCGAGCTGCCGTCGAAGACGACGATCGCGCACGGCTTTCTGACCCTGTCGCTGCTGAGCACGCTGATCCGCGAGTCGATCGCGTTCACCGGCCTGCGCATGGCGATCAACTACGGCCTCAATCGCGTCCGCTTCGTCTCGCCGGTGCCGTCCGGCTGCCGCATCCGCGCGTGCATCACGCTCCACGCTATCGAGCCGGTCAGCGGCGGCTTCCAGGCGACCTGGCAGGTGACGGTGGAGAGGGACGGTGGAGACAAGCCCGCAGCGGTCGCGGACTGGCTTGTTCGCTACTACCCTGAGCAGGGCTGAGGGCTCATGGGCCGGACGGCTCAGCCCCGCTGACGCAGGGAAGAGTTGCGTGGGATGCGGCACATCAGCGGTACACGCCACGTCTGAATTTGCGCTAAACTGAGAGAGCCAGCCAAGCCGCCTGAGAAGTTGGGTTCCCCATGAGTTACTCGAAATCCATCGCCATCGCTTTGACGACCTTCCTGTGCGCGACCGCGTTGGCGGTCGACGCCGGCGCGCAGTCGCGCGGACGGTCCGGCGGACGATCGTCCGGCGGACGCGGACCGTCCACCGGCCAGGCGGCACCGCGCGGTCAGGGTGCCCGCACTTCGTCGCCGCGCGGGGACGGCGGGCGTACCCAGGCGTATCGCGCCGACGGCCGCCGCTACGGCGGCGACGTGCGCGTCTATGCGAGCCGCGGGTATCGCGCTCCGCTGCGCTCGTACTACTACCCGTACTACGGCTACGGGTACGGCTATCGCCCGGGCTTCGCGCTCGGCCTGTCGTTCGGCTATCCGTATTCCTACGGTTACTACGGCTACGGCTACCCGTACGGCTACGGGTATAGCTACGGCGGCTACTATCCCGCCGGGTACGCCGGCTACGGCTACACGGTCGGTGGACGCTACGATGCGTACGGCGGCATCCGTATCCAAGGCGCGCCGCGCAACGCCGAGGTCTACGTCGACGGCGCGTACGCGGGCATCGTCGACGACTACGACGGCGTCTTCCAGCGCCTCGATCTCGAACCGGGCTCGCACGAGATCGAGATTCGCACCGCCGGCCGGCCGCTGGTCTACGACGTCAACGTGAACCCGGGACAGACGGTCACGATTCACGCCAACGTACGCTGAATCGGATCATTGGAGAATCGGCTGCTCGGGTGATTGATTGGCAATCGGCCAATCAATCACCCAAGTAACAGATTGCCCAATCACCAGATTTCAGATGCCGATATCCTCGTTCCACACCTGCGGGTGCGTCGCGATGAACCGCTTCATGAGCGCGACGCACCGCGCATCCTGCACCACCTCCACGCGCACGCCGCGCGCGCGCAGCCAGTCCTCCTCACCGACGAAGGTCTGGTTCTCGCCGACGATCACGTGCGGGATGCCGTACAGCAGGATCGCGCCGATGCACATCGCGCACGGCGACAGCGTATTCACCATGATGCTGTCGCGGTAGACCGACGCCGGGCGGCGGCCGGCGCGCTCGAGCGCGTCCATCTCGCCGTGCAGCACCGCGCTGCCGCGCTGTACGCGCCGATTGTGGCCGCGGCCGATGACGATGCCGCGATGCACGAGCACCGCGCCGATCGGGATGCCGCCTTCGGCGAGTCCCTGCTCCGCTTCCGCAATGGCCGCGTCGAGAAAGGCGTTCATGCGTCGAATTGTGCCCCAGGAGCTGGTCTGTATGGGCGGCACGGCTTTCGCAATACCTCGGCGTGGAGGGATGCAGTCATGCTGCATATGGCGCTCGTTTTTCTCGTCATCGGTCTGATCGCGGCGTTACTGGGGTTCACGACGATTGCCGGCGCGTCGATCGCGATCGCCAAGTTCCTGGCGGGGCTGTTCCTCGTGCTGTTCCTGGTCTTCCTCGTCCTCGGCATGGCGGCGGCGAAGCGCATCGTCGGCTGACCGGCCTTCGCGCTTGCGCTGCGTCCAGGCAAGCTGACTGATACAATGGAGGACCTCGGGACTCCGAGATCCTCCATTGAACGCCCGCCCGCATTCCCTTTTCCCCGTCGCCGCCACCGCCGCGTTCCTGATCGCCCTCGTCGCGGCGCTATCGAGCCAGGCGGCGCAGCCGCCGTCGCTTGCGCTGCTCGCGAAGGACGGCCGGCGCGCGCTGCCGCTCACCCTGATCGCGGACCAGGAGTTCGTCGCGCTTGACGATCTCGCGTCCGCCTTCCAGCTGACGGTGCGCGAGGAGTCGCTCGGAGCGGTCACGGTTTCCTACAAAGGGAAAACCATTGTCCTGACGCCCGACCAGGCGCTCGCCTCGGTCTCGGGACGGCTCGTGTCGCTGCCGGCGCCGCCGTCGCGCAACGGCCGCCGCTGGCTGGTGCCGGTGGAATTCATCAGCCGGGCGCTGTCGTTGATTTACGACGCGCGCCTCGATCTGCGGAAGCCGTCGCGCCTGCTCGTGATCGGCGACCTGCGCGTCCCGCGCGTGACGGTGCGCTACGAGCCGCTCGGTGCCGCCGGACGGTTGACGATCGACGCGACGCCGCGCGCCACCATCACCGCGACCCAGGAAGCCGAGCACATCACCGTCAAGTTCGACGCCGACGCGCTCGACACCCCCAACCCGCCGCTGGCCCCGTCGACCACACCCGGTTTGATCCTCGGCGTTCGCCTGGTCGATGCCACCACGATGGCCGTTGATCTCGGGCCGCGGTTCGCCGGATTCAGGGCGGCGGCGCAACCGCTCGAAACATCGATGCGCGTGGTGATCGATCTGCTCGCCGCGCAGACCGACGCGCCGGGTCCAACCCCAGCGGCGGCGCAGCCGCCGCCGGCCGACCTGCCTCCCTCGTTCGGGCAGGCGGTGTCGGCGTTCCGCACGATCGCGATCGATCCCGGCCACGGCGGCGATGACGAGGGCGTGAAGAGCACGGACGGCGCGAAGGAGAAAGAGCTGACGCTGACGGTCGCGCGGCGGCTCAAGGGCGCGATCGAAGCGCGCCTCGGCCTGCGCGTGCTGCTGACGCGAGACGACGACCGCAGCGTGCCGGTCGACGAGCGGACCTCGGTGGCGAACAACAACAAGGCCGACCTCTTCATCAGCCTGCACGCCAACGGCTCGATGCGCCCCTCGGCGTCGGGCGCGTCGATCTACGTCGCCGCGTTCGACCGCGATGCGGCGCAGGCGGCGGCCGGCGGTGGAGAGCGCGTGCCGGCGTTCGGCGGCGGCTCGCGCGAGATCGAGATGGTGCCATGGGACCTGGCGCAGACCCGCCATCTGGATCAGTCGGCGGCCTTCGCCGATCTCCTGCAGCAGGCGATGCACGATCACGTCCCGATGGCGGCGCGGCCGTTCGATCGCGCGCCGCTGCGCGTACTCGAGTCGGCGAACATGCCGGCGGTCCTCGTCGAGATGGCCTACCTGACCAACGCGGAGCAGGCCAAACAGCTCGCCGGCGAAGGGCTGCAGAATGCGCTCGTGCAGGCGCTGTTCGAGGCGATCGTCAAGTTCCGCGACACGCTGCCGGCCGGAGGGATCCGCTGATGGGCCGCCGCGTCGCGATCGTTGCGACCGCCGCCGTGTTGATCGCCTTCGCGGCGGTCGTATTCGTGGCGCAGCGCGGCGTGCCGGCGCTCAACGGGCGTCCCGCCGCCCGCGCGGCGATCGCTCCAGCGCCCCCGGTCCCGGCGCCGCCCGGCCGCAAGATCAAGGCGCGGCTCTTCTACGTCACCGAGGATGGTGCGCGGCTGACGAGCGTGGAGCGGGACGTCGCCTACGGCGAGGGGCCCGACGACCAGGCGCGCGAGATCATCGCGGCGCAAATCGCACCGGTGGTCGAGCCGCTGGTGTCGGCGATTCCACCGGGGACCACGCTGCGCGCGGTGTTCATCACGAAGAGCGGAGACGCGTACGTCGATTTGAGCCGCGAGGCGCGCAGCGCCCATCCCGGCGGCACGGTCAACGAACTGCTGACGGTCTACACCATCGTCAACGCGCTCACCGCGAACCTGCCCGCGGTGAACGCGGTGCAGCTGCTCGTCGACGGCAAGGAAGTCGATACGTTGTCCGGCCACGTCGACCTGCGCCGCCCGCTCGCGAAAAATCTCTCATGGGTACAATAGAGCCATGCGATCTGACCAACGGCCGGCCGACCAGCTCCGCGACACCACGCTGATTCCCGAATACACGATTCACGCCGAAGGATCGGTGCTGATCAGCGCCGGCCACACCAAAGTCATCTGCACCGCGAGCGTCGAGGAGCGTGTGCCGCCCTTCCTGCGCAACAGCGGCAAGGGCTGGGTGACCGCCGAATACGGCATGCTGCCGCGGGCCACGAGCACGCGCATGCAGCGCGAGGCGACGCAGGGCAAGGTCGGCGGACGGACGCAGGAGATCCAGCGGCTGATCGGCCGCTCGCTGCGCGCGGTGACCAATCTGCCGGCGCTCGGCGAGCGCACGGTGTGGATCGACTGCGACGTCATCCAGGCGGACGGCGGCACGCGCACCGCGTCGATCACCGGCGCCTTCGTCGCGCTGGCGCTGGCGCTCGAGAAGCTGCGCGAGCGCGATGCCATCCGGACGATCCCGCTGACCGACTACGTCGCCGCGATCAGCGTCGGCATCGTCGGCGGCGAGCCGCTGCTCGATCTCGCGTACGAGGACGACAGCAAGGCCGACGTCGACATGAACATCGTCAAGACCGGCGACGGCCGGTTCATCGAGGTCCAGGGTACCGCGGAAGCGATCCCGTTCGGCCGTGACGCGCTGCTGAAGCTGCTCGACCTCGCCGATCACGGCATCAACCAGCTGGTCGAGAAGCAGGCGGCGTTGATCGGCCATCTGGTCAGGCGGCCTTCATGACATGGCTGATGGCTCATCGCTGATCCCGATCGCTCTTTACCGCAGTATTCTGCCGACACCGCTAGGCGAGATGCTGGCGCTCTCGTCGGACGAGGGATTGTGCGCGCTGGAGTTCACCACGGTAAAAGGGCGCGCGCGCGGCGAGGAGCGGTTGACGCGATTGGACGCGCGGCTCGCGCGCTGGTTTCCGCCGCACGTGATCGTCGACCGCGACACGCCGACGATCGCGCGGACGCGGCGCTGGCTGGCGGCGTACTTCAACGGCGACGCCGCCGAGATCACCGGGATCCTGCTCGACATGCGCGGCGCGCCGTTCGAGCAGCGCGTCTGGCGCGCACTGCAGACCATTCCCCCCGGACAGACCACCAGCTACGGCGCGATCGCGCAGCACCTCGACTCGCCCGGCGCCTCGCGCGCGGTCGGCGCCGCGAACGGCGCCAACCCGATCGCGATCATCGTGCCGTGCCATCGCGTCATCGGATCGAGCGGATCGCTGATCGGCTACGGCGGCGGTCTCGACCGGAAGACGTGGCTGATCGACCACGAACGCCGCTGGCGCACCGAACAGCTCTTCTAGGAAGAAACCGGCGCGCTTCAGAGATGGGATGCGAGCCAGGCACGGAGCGCGCGAAAGGCTTCGCCGCGATGGCTGACCGCCGCCTTGGCGTCGCCAGCTTCCGCCAGCGTCTGACCGTACGGCGGGTAGAAAAAAATCGGGTCGTAGCCGAAACCGCCGTGCCCTCTGGCCTCGGGCGCAATGCGCCCTTCCACCACCCCGCGGGTTTCGAACAGCACCTCGCCGCCGCGGACCAGGGCGAGCGCGCAGACAAAACGGGCCGCGCTTTCCGGCTGTCCTTTCTCGCGTAACGCCGCATGGATCCGCGCGAACTTGCGGGGGTACGACAGATCGACGCCGCCGAAACGGGCCGACTCGACGCCGGGCGCGCCGCCAAGCGCATCGATCGACAGCCCGGAATCTTCCGCGACCGTCAGTTCACCTGTGGCAGCCGCGTAGTACAAGGCCTTGGCGCGCGCGTTCTCCTCGAACGTCGCCCCGGTTTCGTCGGGAGTCTCGACGCCAGGCCATCCCGCCAGCGTCACGATCTCCACCGGCGCGCCGTCCAGAAGCTGCCGGATCTCCCGCACCTTGTTCTCGTTCGTCGTCGCCACAAGGAGGCGCAATCGTCCAGCAGCCATGCCTGAAGACTATGACCGAACACTGACGACTTCGACTAGACGATGACGCGCGTCTGAAGAGTGGCGGCCGGCGACTGAGACTGATTTGGCCGCGGGCGGCGACCCGAAGGTCGGCCGCCCGGGGAATATGGAAGGCTGTTCGGCCGGCTGATTGGCTCTATGGCAATGACGTTACTGCCCAGCCGGCGCGGAGAGAGATCGAGACCTGAGCTGTTACGCCGCTCCCAAGTACCGCGTCCGGAACGTCGCTTTGACCGGTGCGGCATGCTCAACGCGCATGAACGCGCCGTCGCGAGTTTTGAATAGGAATTTCGCGTCGACCAGCACGCCCAGCAGTGCGTCGCAAGTCGCCGCTTCGAGCCCCCACATGCGCCGCGCCTGCGCGCCGGTGAGGCGCAACCCCGGCATTTCCAGGAATTCACACTGCACTCGCCGGAGCACTTCTTCAGTTGGTCGGTACTGCTCGGGCGCCATCGTGTCCTACCCTCCCAGATGCGTACTGAGGAACATTCCGTAAAAAGCAACGGATGTGCCACCGACGTTTTTGCCAGTGGTGGCCGGCCTCGGGGGCCGGCTCCAGAAAATACGGCCCGATTCGTCCCTACCCGCTGACCTGGCTCGAGCGATATCCCTACACGCCACCCCGACCATGTTGAGGACACGACGCGGCGTGTAGGAATTCACATCAGAACCCCAGCAAATTCACCTGCCCCCAAACTTGCATCGGCCGGTCGCCATGACTGACACGCACGAACTCAATCTGACCACCCATCGCGCCGCCGAGAGCGTCTGGGAACGCAGCGGCTGGGATGGAACCCGCGAACAGCTCGCGATGACCCGCTGGCTCGTCGGCATCGGCGGCGGCGCACTCGCGCTGCAGGGGCTCCGCCAGCGCTCGATCGCCGGCTCCCTCCTCGCCGGGCTCGGCAGCGGGTTGGCGTGGTGGGCGCTGACCGGCGAAGGCGATCTGTCAGAGGCGCGCCGCTGGTTTGGCCAGGCGCTCGAGCGCGCCGGCTGGGGGTCCGACGACCGGGTCCACGACGAGTCGCGCGAGTCGTTCCCGGCGAGCGATCCGCCGTCGTGGACGCCCACGGTCGGCACCGGCCTGAGCGGGCGAGCCCGGACCCGTTGATGCTCCGTGCGCTGAAGGTTCCGGTCTCCTGGACCGAGCTCGCCAAGCGCACCTACCGCGAGGTCCTCGCCGACGACTGCCTGGGCCTCGCGGCGCAGCTCGCCTACTATTTCTTTCTCGCGTTGTTTCCCGCGCTGCTCTTTCTCGTCGCGATCGTCAGCTTCATTCCGGTCGCCGGCCTGCTCGACGCCATCACCAACAACCTCGCGCGGGTCGCGCCGAGCGAGGTGCTGTCGATCATTCAGGACCAGATCCTCAAGATCGCCCACAACAAGAACGGCGGACTGCTGACGCTCGGGATGCTCGGCACGGTCTGGAGCACTTCGTCCGGCCTCAACGCCATCATCGCGACGATGAACCAGGCCTACGACATCCAGGAAGGGCGGCCGTGGTGGCAGGTCAAGCTGATCGCGCTCGGCCTCACCGTGACGCTCGCCCTCTTCATCGTCATTTCATTCGCGCTCGTGCTGGTCGGCCCCGTGGTCGCGGAGAAAGTGGCGGCATCTGCGCACATGGGTCCGGCGTTCGCATGGACCTGGACCGTCGTCCAGTGGCCGATCGTCTTCCTGCTCGTCACGTTCGCGATGGCGCTGATCTACTACTACGCGCCCGACGCGGTGCAGGAATGGATCTGGATCACCCCCGGATCGCTGCTGGCGACCTCGCTGTGGCTGCTGATCTCGCTGGGGTTCAAGTTCTACGTCGCCCATTTCGCGTCGTACAACGCGACCTACGGGGCGATCGGCGGCGTCATCATCCTGATGTTGTGGTTCTACCTGTCGGCCCTGGCGGTCCTGGTCGGCGCCGAATTGAATGCGGAAATCGAGCACGCATCGCCGTACGGCAAGGATCCGGGGGAAAAAGTCGCCGGCGAGAAGCAGATGGTGCCGGCGGCCGGCACCATGAAGCCGGCGATCGCGGCCGCCAACTGCGAGCTCGACCGCGATCTGCCGCCGGCGCTCCCCGCGCCATAGACCTTCCACACGTTGCCCGGGCGCTCGGTATTAGAATGAGCGCCTGGTGGCCGACAAGGTCTTTCGGTTCCTGTTCAAGTATCCGCCCCTGATGTTTCAGCAGGGGGACTTCGCCTGGGGATTGTCGCGCCCGGTCCTCGTGGCGGTTGCGGTCGCGGCGGCGCTCGCGATCCTCGCGCTCCTCACCTACCGCGGCGTGTCGGCCTCCGATCGGGCGCGCGATCGCATCGTGCTCGTCGGTCTACGGCTCGCCGCGCTCGCCGTCCTCCTCTTCTGCCTCTTCCGCCCCGCGCTGATTCTCAAGGCCGCGGTGCCCCAACAGAATTTTCTCGGCGTCCTCGTGGACGACTCGCGCAGCATGTCGATCGCGGATCTCGACGGCCAGACGCGCAGCGCGTTCATCCAGCAGCAGCTCACCGGGCCGAACGCCAGGCTGCTGGCGGCGCTGTCGCAGCGCTTCGTGATCCGCTTCTTCCGCTTCTCATCGTCGTCCGATCGCGTCGCGTCCGCCGCGGATCTGACATTCGGCGGCACATCGACGCGGCTCGCGCCGGCGCTCGATCGCGCGCGCGACGAGCTCTCCGGCCTGCCGCTCGCCGGTCTGGTGATGGTCAGCGACGGCGCCGACACGTCGGACGCGGCGATCGACGAAACGCTCGCCAGCCTCAAGGCGCGGTCGATCCCGGTGTTCACCGTCGGCGTCGGCCAGGAGCGGTTCGCCCACGACGTCCAGGTGACGCGCGTCGAGACGCCGCGCACCGTGCTGAAAGGCACGGCGCTGGTCGTCGACGTCGTGCTGTCGCAGACCGGCTACGGCGGCCAGACCGTCCCGCTCACGGTGGAAGACGATGGCCGCATCGTCAGCACGCAGCAGGTCACGCTGCCGCCCGACGGCGAATCGGCCACCGTCAAGGTGCGCTTCACCGCGAACGAGGCGGGCGCGCGCACGTTCAGGTTCACGGTGCCGACCCAGCCCGGCGAGCAGGTCACGCAGAACAACGCGCGCGACGCGCTGATCCAGATCAACGATCGCGCCGAGAAGGTGCTGTACTACGAAGGTGAGCCGCGCCCCGAATACAAGTTCGTCCGCAAGGGCGTGAAGGGGGACACCAACCTGCAGGTCGTCTCGATGGACCGCACGGCGGAGAACAAGTACTACCGCCAGGACGTCACCAATCCCGACGAGCTGCTCGGCGGGTTCCCGAAGACGCGCGAAGAGCTGTTCGCCTATCGCGGTCTGATCCTGGGCAGCGTCGAAGCGGCGTCGTTCACGCCGGAACAGCTGCGCATGATCGCCGATTTCGTCAACAAGCGCGGCGGCGGACTCCTGATGCTCGGCGGGCGCCGCTCGTTCGCAGAGGGGGGCTGGGCGGGCACGCCGGTCGGCGACGTGCTGCCGGTCGTGCTGGAGAACGCGAACGCGAAGTATTTCTCCGAGCTGTTCCAGGCGCACCCGACGCGGGCCGGCGCGACGTTCCCCATCACGCAGGTCGCCGGCGACGAGAAAGCCTCGAGCGCGAAATGGAATCAGATGGCGCCGATCTCCAGCGTCAATCCGATTCGTGCCGCCAAGCCGGGCGCGACGGTGCTGCTGACCGGGGTCGACGGCCGCAAGCAGGATCAGATTGTGCTGGCCTATCAGCGCTACGGCCGCGGCAAGGCGATTGCGCTGCCGGTTCAGGACACGTGGCTGTGGCAGATGGATCCGAAGACCCCAATCACCGACACGACGCACGCGATGTTCTGGCGCCGGCTGATCCGCTGGCTGGTCGACGGCGTCCCCGAACAGGTCAACGTCTCGACCACCGCGGATCGCGTCGAGCCGGGCGAGGCGGTGACGCTGTCGGCGGAGGTGCTGGACGCGGCCTACGCCGAGGTCAACGACAGCCGCGTCGTGGCGCGGGTGACGTCGCCATCCGGCAAGATCAGCGAGGTGCCGGTCGAGTGGACGGTGACGAAGGACGGCGCCTATCGCGCCACCTTCACGCCGGAGGAAGCCGGGATCTACGACGTCAAGGTGACGGCGGCACGCGATCAGAAGGATCTCGGCACCGCCGGCCTGCACCTGCGCGTCTCGGCCGGGGACGCCGAGTACTTCGACGCCGGCATGCGGGCGCCGTTGCTCACCCGGATCGCCGAGGACACCGGCGGCCGCTTCTTCACGCCGGCCAACGCCGCGTCGCTGCCTGAGGCGATCAGCTACAGCGGCCGCGGCGTCACCGTCGTCGAAGAGCGCGAGCTGTGGGACATGCCGGCGCTGTTCCTCGCGCTCGTCGGCCTGATCGCCGCGGAGTGGAGCTACCGCAGGATGCGAGGCCTCGCGTGAGACCACGTACCGAAGCAACGGCGGAGCACGCAGGGATCGGCGAGCGAGCGTTTTCTCGATGCCTTGTGCGATCGTTGCGGTTACTTCTTCTCACGTCCTTTCTCAGCGTGCTGTCGACGTCTGCCTTTGCCCAACAGACGCACCTGGTGGTGATTACCGGCGTGCCCGGCGACGAGGAGCACGCACAGAAATTTCACAAGTGGGCGACCACCTTCATCGACGCGGCGAAGACCAAGGACGCCGTGCCCGATGCGAACATTACCTTGCTCGCCGGCACGCAGGCCACCAAGGCCGGCGTCGAGAAGGCGTTTGCCGATCTCGCGTCGCGAGTGAAGGGGGCCGACGCCGTGCTGGTGCTGCTGCTCGGCCACGGCAGCTTCAACGGCACGCAGGCGGCGTTCAACCTGCCGGGTCCGGATCTCACCGTCGAGGAATGGGCGAAGCTGCTCGGCAGGCTGCCGGCGCAGCGCGTCGCGTTCGTCGACACCAGCAGCTCGAGTGGCGCCTTCCTGCCCGCGGTCGCCGCCCCCGGGCGCGTCGTCATCACGGCCACCAAGACCGGCGGCGAGCGCAACGAGACGCAGTTTCCCGAGTACTTCGTGGCGGCGTTCAACGACCCGGCGGCCGATCGCGACCGCAATGGCCACGTCTCGCTCGCCGAGGCCTTCGACTATGCGAAGACCAAGGTCGTCCAGGCGTTTCAGCAGAAAGGGCTGCTCCTCACCGAGCACGCGGTGATGGACGATGGCGGCGGCGGGCTCGCGGCGACGCTCTTTCTCGGCACCGGCCGCGCCGAAGGCGCGCTCGCGGTGGATCTGTCGGACCCGGCGATGAAGAAGCTGGCCGACGAGAAGGACGCGATCGATCAGCAGATTGCCGCCCTGCGGCTGAAGAAGAGCGCGATGGCCGAAGCGCAGTACGACGCGCAGCTCGAGCAGCTGCTGACCGAGCTGGCGCTGAAGACCAAGGCGATCCGCGATCTGCAGACGCGGAAGGACAAGCGGTGAGACGGGCGGCGGCGACCGCGCCGGTGATCGGCCTGTTGGTGCTCGCCAGCATGGCCACGGCGCTGGCGCAGCGCCGCGGCGGGTTCGGCGGCGGCGGCCGCTTCGCGCAGATTCCGATCGCGCCGAACACGCCGTACGACGGCCGCTTCACCTTCGTCCGCGTCCGCTACGGCGCCGACTACGGCTTCGCCTCGCAGCGGCTGCCGTGGTCGCACGATTACCCGGCCGGTGAGCAGCACTTCATGAAGATCGTCGACGAGCTCAGCCTGCTTGCGCCGCACACGGCGGAGACGAACATCCTGACGTTGGACGACCCGCAGATCTTCAAGTATCCGGTCGCCTACCTCTGCGAGCCGGGCGGCTGGACGCTGACCGAGGCCGAGGCGCTCAGCCTGCGCAGCTACCTGCACAAGGGGGGCTTCATGATCGTGGACGACTTTCGCGCCCAGCACTGGGGCAACTTCGAAGCGCAGATCATGCGCGTCCTACCCGAGGCGCGGATCTCCGACATGGATCTCGCGAACCCGGTCTTTCACGCGTTCTTCGAGATCAAGACCCTCGATGTGCCGCAGTACTACGATCCGCCGCCGGCGATCTTCCGCGCCATTTACGAGGACAACGACCCGGCCAAGCGGATCCTGGTCATGATCAACTACAACACCGACATCTCGGAGTTCTGGGAGTGGTCGGACACCGGCCTCAAACCGATCGACGAGTCGAACGAAGCGTACAAGCTCGGCGTCAACTACCTCATTTACGGTATGACACACTAGACGGAACGGAGGGGACAGAGGGCACGGGATCAACACGGAGCAACGGAGGAACAGAGAACGAACGGTAGAAGACCAATACTATTTGTCTTCTCCGTTGTATTCTCCGTTACTCCGTTTCTCCGTGTTGAATCCGTTGTCTCCGTCCCCTCCGTTCCCTCGGACACAGGAAAGGACGATCGTGAGCATTGACACCGTAGACTTCGACTCAGCCGACGACATCGCGCTGGCGGACAAGATGAAAGTCGGGCGGCAGCAGATCATCGCCGAGCTGCAGAAGCGGATCATCGGGCAGTCGGACGTGATCGAGCTGCTGCTGCTGTCGCTGTTCGTCGGCGGCAACAGCCTGATCGTCGGCGTGCCCGGGCTCGCCAAGACGCTGCTGATCGCGACGCTCGCCAAGGTGCTCGACCTCAAGTTCAACCGCATCCAGTTCACGCCCGACCTGATGCCGTCCGACATCACCGGCACCGACATCATCCAGGAGGACGCCGCCGGACGGCGCGCCATGGTGTTCGCGCCGGGGCCGATCTTCGCCAACATCGTGCTGGCCGACGAAATCAACCGCACGCCGCCCAAGACGCAATCAGCGCTGCTCGAGGCCATGCAGGAGCATCGCGTCACGATCCAGGGCCGCACCTACGACCTGGTCGAGCCGTTCTTCGTGTTCGCGACGCAGAACCCGATCGAGCTCGAAGGCACCTACCCGCTGCCCGAGGCACAGCTCGACCGCTTCATGTTCATGGTGATGGTGAATTACCCCTCGCGCGACGAGGAACTGGAGGTCCTGAAGCGAACGACCGGGGACGCAGAGAAAGCGGTGAAC
>JAOBWF010000081.1 GCA_025463215.1 Acidobacteriota bacterium
ATCGTCCCGAAAAGCACCCTAGCGTGCTTTCCTCCGACAAGCACCCTAGAGTGCTTTCTGTGTAAAGCACCCTCGAGTGCTTTTTTCGAAAAGCACCTTACCGTGCTTTCTTACGACAAGCACCCTAGAGTGCTTTTTTCGAAAAGCACCTTACCGTGCTCGTTGCGCAAAGCACCCTAGGGCGCTTTTTCCGGCGAGCACCTTACCGTGCTTCTTACGACAAGCACCCTAGAGTGCTTCCTGCGAAGAGCACCCTACTCTGCCTCATGGTTCCAACGACCCGCGCGGCGCGTCGACGATGATGCACGTCGTCGTGCCGTGCGCGTAGAGCTTGCCGTGGCGATCGACGATGCGTCCTTCCGACGTCGCGGTCCGGCCGCCGACGTGGACGACCTTCGCTTCGCAGCGCAGCGGACCGGCCTCCTTCGTGATCGGCCGCGTCAGGTTCACCTTCAGCTCCAGCGTCGTGAACCGTCGTCCCGCCGGCATCGCCGAGTTGATCGCGCAGCCGAGCGCGGTGTCGAGCATGGTGGCGGCGAAGCCGCCGTGCGCGACCCCGGTGCCGTTATAGAACCGCTCCTCGCACGTCGCGGTGAAGACGACCCGCCCCTCCGCGACTTCGGCGAGCCGGATGCCGAGCAGATCGATCATCGGCGGCGGCGGCAGCTCGCCGGCGAGCATCCGCTGGAAGAACTCGAGGCCGCTCATCGTGCGGCGCGCTTCGACATGGGTCATGGTGTGAGGCCGGCGGCATGCTCGTCGCGGAGCACGCGATACAGGATTTTGCCGACCGCGCTCATCGGCAGCGTGTCGCGGATCTCGACGAGCCGCGGCACTTTGTATTCGGTGAGCCCCTCACGGCAGAAGGCGATGATGTCGTCGCTGGTCACCGAGCTGCCGGGCTTGAGCGCGATGCACGCCTTGACGACCTCGCCGTGATACGCGTCGGGGATGCCAATCGCCGCGGCGAGACGCACTGCCGGATGTGCGTAAAGGACCGACTCGACCTCCGACGGGTAGACGTTGAAGCCGTCGACGATGATCATGTCCTTCTTGCGCTGGACGATCGAGGTGTAGCCCTCCTCGTCCATCCGCGCGATGTCGCCGGTGTGAAACCACCGCCGCCCGGCGGCGTCGGTGCGCAGCACCGCCGCGCTCTCGTCCGGCCTGTTCCAGTAGCCCTTCATCACCTGCGGTCCGGAGATGCACAGCTCGCCGATCTCGCCGATCGCCAGCTCGCGCGCGCCGGTCTCGACGTCGACGATCTTCTGGTCGGTGTCCGGGAACGGCAATCCGACGGTGCCCAGCTTGCGCCGCGCGAGCTGCGGCGTCGAGTGCGTCACCGGCGAGGTTTCCGACAGCCCGTAGCCCTCGCCGAGCGGCCGCCCGATCCGGCGCTCGAACTCTTCCATCACGTCGACCGGGCAGGGGGCGCCGCCGCTGTTGAACAGGCGGACGTGCTCGAGCCCGTACTCGGCGATTTTCGGATGATTGAGCAGCGACACGAACACGGTCGGCACCGCCGGAAAATAGGTCGGCCGGAAATCGCGAATCGAGGCCAGCACCGCGTCGGGCTCGTACCTCGGATGGATGATCTGCAGCGCGCCGACGCGCAGCCCGACCATCATGCACACCGAGAACGCGTAGATGTGGAAGTACGGGATCACGACGAGGTACTTCTCGTGGCCGGCGAGGATGTAGGCGGGGTTCGTCCAGCTCTCGGTCTGGACGACGTTGGCCCAGATGTTCGCGTGCGTCAGCATCGCCCCTTTGGGCGTGCCGGTCGTCCCGCCCGTGTACTGCAGCACGGCGACGTCGTCCGGATCGATCGCGACGCGCGGCAGCTCTCCCGGTGCGGGCGGCGCCAGCAGGTCGGCCAGCGTCTGTGTGTCGTCGACCCGCGGCGCCCCGGCGCCGGCCGCCGAGTATTCCGCCAGCGACGTCACGATCACCTGCTCGATCGTCGTCTGGGCGCGCACCGCCTGCACCAGCGGCGCGAGCGCGTCGAGGGTGATCACGATCCGGACGCCCGAGTCGCGGGCGACCGTCAGTACCTCGCGCGCGGTGTAGCTCGGGTTGACGTTGACCACGATCGCGCCGAGCCGCAGCACGGCGAACGCCGAGAAGATGTACTGCGGGCAGTTGGGCAGCATGATGCCGACGCGATCGCCCTTGACGATGCCGTAGCGCGCGAGCGCGGCGGCGAGCGCGTCGGCGCGCTGCTTGAGATCGAGAAACGTCAGCTGCGCGCCGAGGAACTGTGTCGCCGGCCGATCCGGCCGTTCGACCGCGGCAAGATTCAGGATGTCGCTGAGCGGCCGGCCCGGATACGAGAGCCCCGATCGCACCCAGTAGTCGTAGTGGCGCTGCCACGGGCGCGCGGCGTACGGGGAGGGCTGCGTCACGCGATGGTGCGCCCGCCGTCGACGACGATCGTCTGGCCGGTGATGTAGTTGGAAGCGTCGGCGGCGAGGAACACGGCGACGCCTTTCAGCTCGCCGGCCGCGCCGACGCGCGGAATCGGACTCGACGCTTTGATCGATGCCTCGTTCATCGCGATCGCCCCGTCGGCGAGGCGCGAATGGAAGAAGCCGGGCGCGATCGCGTTGACGCGGATCCCCTTGCGCCCCCAGGACACCGCGAGCTCGCGGGTCAGGCCGATCAGGCCGGCCTTGGTCGCGGCGTAGGGCGCGTAGTGCGGCCCCTGCACCGACGCGTGCATGCCGGCGATCGAGGCGATGTTGATGATGCGGCCCCATTGCCGCGTCAGCATGTCGCGGCCGGCGGCCTGCGCGAACAGGAACGCGCCGGTCAGGTTGATATCGACGACCTTCTGCCACTGCGCGAGCGTCATGTCTTCCGGCTCGGCGGCCCAGGTGACGCCGGCGTTGTTGACGAGGATGTCGACGCGGCCGTAGGCCGCAATGGTTTTGTCGACCACCGACTGCACGTCCGCCGCCTTCGCGACGTCGCAGAGCGCACCCTCCACCGCGACGCCCTGCGCGCGCATGGTCGCGACCGTCGGCGTCAGCCACTCCTCGCGCCGCGCGCACAGCATCAGCGACGCGCCCGCCTCGGCCAGCCCTTCCGCGATTTCCCGGCCGATCCCGCGCGATCCGCCGGTGACGATCGCGATGCGGCCGTCCAGCCGGAACAATTCGTTGATGGTTGGCACGGTGACAGGCTTATACTTCCGACCCGCTAGACGCGTCAACCAGAGGAGGGCGGGCCGTTCAGGCAAGCCGCGCGCTCGGCTGAACCCCCCGCGCTTCATTCGCAGAGCGCCCCGACATGGCACAGGCACCGGCATCCGTAAGCGGCATCGGCGGGCAGTTTCTGACGACGACGGCCGCGGCCGCCGACGTCTTCGTCCGCGAGGATCTCAGCGAAGAACAGCGGCTGTTCGGCCAGACCGCCTCCGAGTTCATGCACAAAGAGGTGCTGCCGGTCGTCGAGCGGCTCTACCACCACGACTGGGCGCTGACCCGCGAGCTGCTGAAGAAGGCGAGCGAGCTGGATCTGCTGCGGCTCGAAATTCCGCCGGCCTACGGCGGCCTCGGCCTCGATCTGATCAGCGCGTCGTATGTCGGCGAACAGATTGCCATCAACCCGTCGTTCGGCGGATCGCTCGGCGCGCACACCTCGATCGGCACCCTGCCGCTCGTCTACTTCGGCAACGACGAGCAGAAGGCGCGCTATCTGCCGCGGCTTGCCAGCGGCGAGTTGATCGGCGCCTACGCGCTGACCGAGCCGCAGTCGGGATCCGATGCGCTCGCCGCGCGGACGACCGCGACATTGACCGCCGACGGCCGCCACTACGAGCTGACCGGCACCAAGATGTGGATCACGAACGGCGGCTTCGCCGACCTGTTCACGATCTTCGCGAAGGTCGGCGGCGACAAGTTCACCGCCTTCCTCGTCGAGCGCGGCATGGGCGTCGTCAGCGGGCGCGACGAGATCAAGCTCGGGCTCGACGGCTCCTCGACCACCGCGCTGATGCTCGATAACGTCAAGGTGCCGGTCGAAAACGTCCTCGGCACGATCGGGCAGGGACACAAGGTCGCGTTCAACGTCCTGAACTTCGGCCGCGTCAAGCTCGGGGCGCGCAACATGTCCGGCGTCCGGATGGCGCTCAACCACTCGGTCAAGTACGCGAAGGAGCGGCGCCAGTTCGGCAAGGCGATCGCCGAATTCGGGTTGATCAAGCAGAAGCTCGCCGGCATGGCGATCCGCGGCTTCGTCGGCGACGCGATGTCGTATCGCACCCTCGGCGACGTCGATCGCGCGATCGAGGCAGGCGACCGCGCTGACGGTCCGTTCGTGCTCAGGACGATCGAGGGCTTCTCGGTCGAGTGTTCGATCAACAAAGTGTGGACGAGCGAAGCGCTCGCCTGGGCGGTCGACGAAGGGATCCAGGTGTTCGGCGGCAACGGCTACTCGCGCGAATTCCCCCTCGAGCGGATGTACCGCGACGCCCGGATCACGCGCATCTACGAGGGCACCAACGAGATCAACCGCATGCTGGTGCCGACCCGGCTGCTGAAACAGCAGCCGGCGGTCTTCAACGCGGCGGCGGTGGAGGCGGCGTTGGCCGCGCAACCCCCGTCCGCCCCGAGCACCACGCGCCTCGCCGCCGAGAGAGAGTACGGGTCGCGCCTGAAGCGGCTCAGTATCGCGCTGTTGGGCAGCGCGTCGGCGGCGTACGGCGACAGCCTCAAGGACGAGCAGGAAGTGCTGGCGCAGATCGCCGACGTCATCATCGAGGCGTACGCGGTGGACAGCGCGATTGCGCGCGCCGAGAAGATGGCGGCCGGTCGCGACGCGCGAGTCGGCCTCGCGGCCGACATCGCCGCCGTCTACACCAACGACGCGTCGGATCGTGTCGCCGCGGCGTCGCGCCAGGTCGTCGCCGCCCTCCACACACGCAGCGGCGACGGTGCCCTCGGCGCCGCGGTCCAGAAGCTCGTCGCGTGTGCCGGCATCGACGCGATCCCGGCGCGGCGACGGATCGCGGACGCGGTCATCGATGCGGGCAGGTACCCGCTCTGACGCCCAGCGCGAACGGCTGGGGGGCTCGAGGCTGCTGCTGACGACAGGCCTGAAGGCCTGCGCGACGAGAGACCAGGCAGGAGAATCCATGTCCGGATCGGGCTACGCGCTCGCGGTGCTGTTCGCGATCAACCTGATGAACTTCTTCGATCGCCAGCTGCTCGGCGGCGTGGGTGAAGGCATCCGCCGCGAGTGGGCCCTCAGCGACACCGCGCTCGGGCTGCTCGGCACCGTCTTCACGCTGCTCTACGCCGTCGTCGGCTTGCCGCTCGGGCGGCTGTCCGACAAGTTCGCGCGGCGCAAGATTCTCGCGGCCGGCGTGTTCGTCTGGAGTCTGCTGACCGCGCTGTCCGGCGTGGCGCGCAGCTTTTCGCAGCTGATCGTCGCCCGCCTCGGCGTCGGCGTCGGCGAAGCGACGTGCTCGCCCGCGTCCACCTCGCTGATCGGCGACATCGTCGGTCCGACGATGCGCGCGCGCGCCGTCGCGATCTGGATGCTCGGCCTGCCGCTCGGGCTCGGGCTCGCCAACGGCGCCGGCGGCTGGATTCTGCAGAACTGGGGCTGGCGCAACGCGTTCTACATCGCCGCGGTACCGGGGATTGTGTGCGCGATCGCGGCCTGGAGCATGACCGAGCCGCCGCGCGGCACCCTCGAGCAGCACGCGGTCGGCGAGCGCCGGCGCCCCGGCAACCCCTACGCGCTCGTACTCTCGATCCCGACGATGCTGTGGATCATCGTGTCGGGGGCGCTGCACAACTTCAACATGTACGCGCTCGGCGCGTTCGTCTCGCCGTTCCTGGCGCGCTTTCATCACATGACGTTCGTCAAGGCCGGGTGGGTCGCGGCCTGCGTCTATGGATTTTCCGGCATCGGCGGACTGACGATCGGCGGCTACCTCGCCGACCGCCTCTACGCCAGGCGTGTCGACGGCCGGCTGATCGTCGGCACCAGCGCGATCGTCATCTGCACCCCGCTGATGTTTCTCGGCCTCGGCCGACCGGCGGGCGACGTCCTCGGCTTCGCGCTGCTGATGGGGCTCGGCGTCGGCGTCATGTTCGCGTATTACTCGACCGTCTACTCGACGATCCACGACGTCGTCGAGCCGTCGCTGCGCGGCACGGCGATGGCGCTTTATTTTTTCGCGATGTACGTGCTGGGCGCGTCGATGGGGCCGGTCGGCACCGGCCTGGCGAGCGACTACTTCACGTTCCAGAAGGCGAGCGCCGCCGGCGCGGTCGCGCCGCTGCCGTTCGGGCAGATCATGATGGCGGAAGTACGCAGCCTGGTCGGCGAATCGAAGGGGTTCAACCTGAAGGCGCTCGAGCCGTTCCGCGCCGAGGGATTGCATCAGGCGATGTACATCGTCCCGATCCTCGCCGCGGTGCTGGCGGCCGTGCTGTTCGCGGCCTCGCGCACGGTGAAGAAGGACGTCGACACATTACAGGCCTGGATGCGGAGTTCGGAGGTGCGCAACTGAAGAAGTCAAAACTCAGAATTCAGAATTCAGAACTACGAACTACGATGAACCCTGAACGTCGAAGTTGGCGATGCATCTGAAGGCCAAAGTGGTCGTCGTCACCGGCGGCGGCGCGGGGATCGGCCGCGCGCTCTGCCGCAGGTTCGCGGCTGAGGGCGCGAAGGCGATCGTCGTCGCCGACGTGCACGCCGCCTCCGCGGCGCAGGTCGCAGACGAGGTCGGCGGCACCGCGGTGCCCTGTGATGTTTCGCGCGAGGCGGACGTGATCGGGCTGGTGCAGGAGACGATTGCGCGGCATGGCGCGATCGATCTCTTCTGCTCCAATGCCGGCATCGCGGTCAACGGCGACGAACATACCCCGGACGCGGAATGGGCGCGCTGCTGGGACGTCAACGTGATGGCGCACGTCTACGCGGCGCGCGCCGTCGTGCCGCACATGCTCGAGCGCGGCAGCGGCTACCTGCTGCAGACGGTGTCGGCCGCCGGTCTGCTGACGCATCCGCAGTCGGCGACCTACGCCGTCACCAAGCACGCGTCGCTGGCGTTCGCCGAATGGCTGTCGATGACGTACGGCGATCGCGGCATCGTCGTGTCCGCACTCTGCCCGCAAGGCGTGCGCACCGCCATGCTGCGCCGCGCCGAGGCGGAGGGCACGCCCCGCTCGTTCCTGCTCGACTCGGCGCTCGAGCCGGAGCAGGTTGCCGATGATGTGGTGAAGGGGATCGAGGCGGAACGCTTCCTGATTCTGCCGCACTCGGAGGTGGCGGAGTACGTCCGGCGGAAGGCCGCCGATCACGATCGCTGGCTGCGCGGGATGCGACGGCTGGCGTCGAACACGTAGAGTGGGTTATCGCACCGAGCCATTCAGGACCGCCACGGCGCGACGCAAGCACTCTGAAATCCAGGCTGGTGTTCCCAGTGGCACCACTATTTCGTCACCCGCAACTCGGCGGCGCGCGAGCACTCCTCCGCGATCTTCATGTAACGCTTCACCGAGTCGGTGCCGACGACGTAGGGGTTGGGTTCGCCCGGCTTGCGAGCCTGCAGCGCCGGGATCTTCGTGTTCGAGCCGTCGTACTGCGAGTGGTTCGAGATCACGGCGTCGGCGCCGGCTTGGGTCGCGATCTGGCCGAAGCGGACGGCCGATGCCGTATAGGTCCTGAAGTTTTCCGCCGTGCGCGGGAAGTTGAAGGCGGTGCCGCCCCATTCCGCGACGAGGTGCGGCGTGCCATTGTCCTTCACGGGAATCAGGTACGAGAGCGTGCCGGCGGTGTGTCCCGGCGTGATGTACATGGTGATCGTGGTGTCGCCAAGCGTGAGCTTCTGGCCGTCGGTCGCCACCATGTCGCGCGCCGGCCTGGTGCCGCGGCCGCGGTCGAGCAGATCCCAGTCGGCCGCCGAGAGCAGGACGCGCGCCTTGTAGGTGTCCTGCAGGTACTTGGCGCCGCCCGAATGGTCGCTGTGGCCGTGGCTGATGATCACGTACTTGATCCTGGCGGGATCGAGCCCCACCTTCTTCAGCCCCTCCGCGATCTCATCATCGACCGAGTAGTCATAGAGCGCGTCGATGATGATGATGCCTTCCGACGTGTTCACCGCCCACGCCGAGAACTCCGTCATGCCGAGAAAGTAGAGATTGTCGAACACCTTCATCGGCTCGGCGTGCCAGCGCTCGCGTGACGGCGGCCCGGGCGCCGGCGGGGGGGCGGCACCCGGCTGAGGCGGGGCGCCGCGGCGTCCAGTGCCGGGGCCGGTCGGCTCCGCTGAGCACAGCGACGTGAACAGCACCTGGTGATCGCGGCCGACGGCAGCCTTCGCGGCAGCCACGTGCGCGTCGATCTCGGGACTCTGCGCCAGCGCGGCAACGCCGAGCGCTGCGCTCAACAGGGCCGCGCCGACGGACGAGGCGGCGATGCGATGTCTGCTCTGAACTCTGCCATCCGCAATCTGAAATCCCATGATGGTGTGGCAGTATAAGCGTCAAGACGCAGCCATGCACATTCACGCCGCGATCTTGTGGGCGCAGGGTCAGCCGCTCTCGGTCGAAGCCGCCGAGCTCGACGGCCCGGGCGCCGGCGAAGTGCTCGTCGAGCTGAAAGCCGCCGGCGTGTGCCACAGCGATCTCCATCCGGTGCGCGGCGACTGGCCGGTACGAACGCCGCTCGTGCTCGGGCACGAAGGGGCGGGCATCGTGCGCGACGTCGGACCGTCGGTCTCGACGCTCAAGGCCGGCGACCACGTCGTGTTGTGCTGGGCCCCCGCGTGCGGCGTGTGCGCGCCCTGCCTCGAGGGGCGCGCGGTGCTGTGCGATCGTGTCGAGAAGGTCACGTTCCGCAATAAGCTGCCGTCGGGCGCGTCGCGCATCCACGCGCGCGGCCAGGACGTCGCGCCGTTCCTCGGCACCGCCTGCTTTTCCGACCTCGTCGTGGTCCCTGACGCCGGCGCCATCAAGGTCGCGGCGGACATCCCGTTCGACGCGCTGGCCACGATCGGCTGCGCGGTCATCACCGGCGTGGGCGCGGTCACCAATGCAGGCCAGGTGCCGCGGGGATCGAAGGTCGCAGTGATCGGCGCCGGCGGGGTCGGGCTCAACGTGGTCCAGGGCGCGACGATTGCCGGGTGCGAGCGGATCATCGCCGTCGATGTGCGGCCGAAGCCGCTGGAGATCGCGACGCATTTCGGCGCGACCGATACGATCGACGCGTCCGGAGATGTCGCGCCCGCGGTGCGGGCGCTGACCGCCGGCCGCGGCGTCGACTTCGTGTTCGACACCGTCGGCAGCGCGGCGACGCTGGCGCTCGCGTTCGCCTGCACGCGCAAAGGCGGCGCCGTCGTCCTGACCGGGCTCTCGCGTATGGACGCGCAGGGCGCGATCGCGATGTTTCCATTCGTGATGCAGGAGAAGCGGCTGCTCGGATCGGTATACGGATCGGGCCAGCCGGCGCGCGACATCCCGCGGCTCGTCTCGCTCTATCAGGAAGGCCGTCTCAAGCTCGGCGAACTGGTATCGCGCACCTACACACTCGATAACGTCAACGCCGCGCTCACCGCACTGGCGGCGAGCGACGGAGCACGCGGCGTGATCCGCTGGTAAGGCACATGCAACGACGAAGACACGAACGCACGAAGACACGCACGAAGACGACCGGCGTGGTGCTCGGCACGGTGATCGCCTGCGGCTTGGCGATTGCGCACGCGGCCGGACCGGAGACGGTCACGATCGACGCCGGACAGATTGCAGGGGCGATCGCCGACGGCGTCCGCGTCTACAAGGGCATCCCGTTCGCGGCGCCGCCGGTCGGCGATCTCCGCTGGAAGCCGCCGCAGCCGGTGGTCGCCTGGACCGGTGTCAAGCCGGCGACCCGCTTCGGCGCGCAGTGCATGCAGCAGCCGTATCCCGCCGGATCGCCGTACGCGATGGAACCGGCGCCGATGAGCGAGGACTGTCTCTACCTGAACGTGTGGTCGACGGCGGCCGCCACCGACAGCCGGCCGGTGATGGTCTGGATTCACGGCGGCGCGTGGACCCGCGGCTCGGGCGCGACGCCGGTCTACGACGGCGCCGCGCTGGCCAAAAAAGGCGTGGTCGTCGTGACGACCAACTACCGCCTCGGGCCGTTCGGGTTTCTCGCCCACCCCGAGCTGACCAAGGAGTCGGCGGACCACGCGTCCGGCAACTACGCGATCCTCGATCACGTTGCGGCGCTGCAGTGGGTGCAGAAGAACATCGCGGCGTTCGGCGGCAACCCGGCCAATGTCACGATCTTCGGCGAGTCGGCCGGATCGTGGAGCGTCAACGTGCTCCAGGCGACGCCGCTGGCGAAGGGGCTGTTCCATCGCGCGATTGGCGAGAGCGGCGCGCAGTTCGCGCGCAACCCGCGGCTTGCCGACGCGGAGAAGGGGGGCGTCGCGCTCGCCGCCGCGGTCGGGGCCGACTCGCTCGCCGCGCTGCGCGCGGTGCCCGCCGAAACAATCGCCGCCGTCGAGTCCTTCCGAGCCGGCGCCAACGTCGACGGTTGGGTCCTGCCCGACGAAGTCCGCGCCATCTTCGCGCAAAAGAAGCAGAACGACGTCCCCGTGCTCATCGGCTCCAATGCCAACGAATGGACGACGCTGTCGAGCCCGGCGCAGTTTCCGAAAACGCTCGAAGACTTCCACCGCCGGGTCGAGGCCCAGTTTCCTGGGATGGCGAAGGAGCTCGATGCCGTCTATGCGGTGAAGGGCGCGGTCGACATCCCGGAGGCGATGCTGGGCCTCGGGCGCGATCAGACGTTCACGCTGGGGATGCGGACGTGGGCGCGGATGGTGACGGCCGGCGGGCGCAAGGCGTTTCTCTACCAGTTCACGCGCGTGCCGCCGGGACCGAATCCGCAGCTTGGCGCCTATCACGCCGCCGAGATCGCGTACGTGTTCAACAACATCGGGGCCAGGCCCTCGGCCACGCTGCTGGACAAGCAACTCGGCGATCAGATGTCGAGCTACTGGGTGAACTTCGCGACCACCGGCGATCCGAATGGCACCGGCCTCCCGGCGTGGACGCCGTACGATCAGGAGACCGAGCCCTATCTCGAGTTCGGCGACACCGTACAGCCACGCCACCACCTGCTCAAGGCACAGCTCGATTTTCTCGAACAGGCGGAACGCCTTCGCCGCCACGACGAGTTCTGACGCAAATTCTTAATTCCTAATTCTTACTTCTTATTTCTTACTTCTTAATTCTTACTTCTTAATTCCTACCGCGCCGTGCAACTGAAGCTGGCCGCGTCATCCTGACTGCCGGTGCCGTTCCATTTCGCGACCTGCGGGTAGACGCAGATCGGTCGCGTCCGCTTCGTTGCGCCCTGCACCACCTGCGCGGCGATCATCTGTTCCGGCGGCGTCGATTGTTCCACCCACGGTTCGAGCGCCGCGAGCGCGTCGAAGCGCGTCGGCGCATTGCCGCCGGCGCAGTGCCCCATGCCGGGCACCATGAACAGCCTGGCGAAGTCAGCGGTGGCCTGCGCGCCGCCCATCTTCTTCTGCAGGCCCTCGTAATAGTGCAGCGTGTCGGCCGCGGGAATCAGCGGGTCGGCCCAGCCGGTGTAGAGCAGCAGCTTGCCGCCGCGTTTCCTGAACGCGCTCAAATCGGGATCCGCATCATCGAGCAGCGGCGAGAGCTCGCTGATCACTCTGGACGCGTCCTTGTCCCAGTCGTAGCCCGGGCCTTTCCAGCCGGTCCAGATCGCCAGTCCCGGCGGCGGTTCCGGACGGCCGGAGCCGGGCGCGTTGGCCAGCGTGCGATCGAGACCGAGCGGGTTCACCTCGCTGCCGACATACATGCCCGGGAAGATCAGCTCGCCGGTGCGCGGGTTCTTCGGACCCTGGTAGATCTTCTTCATCGCCGCCACCTGCGGCGGCGTCAGGCAGTCGGCGGCATCGGCGCCGGAGCATTGAATGGTCGAAGGATCGAACGTGCACTTGCGCGGGTCGTCGATGATGCCGTCGGCGAGGCCGTCGATCGTGTCGCACGCGTTGAGTACCGCCTTGTTGATCATCGGCAGCTTCGAGGGCGGGATGTAGCTCGCGGGATCGGCGTGCGTCGCCTCGTAGGCCCAGTAGCCGTTCATGTGCAGCCGCACGCGGTTGTTCGCCGGATCGCCGGCGACGATGCCGTTGTAGTCTTCCGGGTAGCGGCGCGCCTCGGTGATCGCCTGGTGCCCGCCGGTCGAGCAGCCCATGAAGTAGGACTGCTGCGCCTCGCGCGTGTAGTAGGTCTTCGCGATCTGCTTGGCGACCACCGTCATCAGGTGCGTGGCGCGATAGCCCCAGTCGACCACCATCTCGCGATGGCCGACGCCGAAGCTGAAATCGAGGCCGGTGGTCGACGTGCCCATGTCGGTGTTGGTGACGGCGTAGCCTTTCTGCAGGCCGGCCGCCAGCGCCGGATAGCTGATGGCGCCGCCGGCGCCGCCGTTGCCGGTGCCGAGAAACTTGCCGTTCCACGCGTTGGCGGGCGGCATCCACAGCTCGATCCTGATGTGCGATTCAGCCGTCGGCGTGAGCGTCGCCGCGACCCGGCAGAACGCGGGCGTGTTCATCCCCGCAGCCGTCGCCGACGCACCGGGCGCGCGGAAGGCGCCGGGTTCGACCGGCGTCGCCGCGGTGATCGTCACGTCCGCCAGCTTCAGCGTCCCGAGCGCATCACACGCGTTCGGTGTCTGCGCCGATGACGGGGCGACCGAGCAGAACGAGAACAGCGCCGCGATCGCGTAGCACAGGCCTTCAGGGCTGCGGTGCGCGCGGCCGGTCCTCACGGGTGGCGCCAGCAGACGCGATGTCGTCACTGGTGACCTCCGGTGGTGGTCGTCTTCGCCGCGGGCGCGGCCGCTGGCGGCGCGACGCAGCTGAAGTTCGCCGCCTCGTCGCTGCTGCCGGTGCCCTTCCAGCGCGCGACCTGGGGATACAGGCAGAGCGGCCGGCTGCGATCCAGCTTGCCGCCGGTGCTGTGCGTCGCGATCAGCTTGTCGGGCGCGATCCCTTTCTCGACCCACTGTTCGAGGGCGGCGAGATGATCGAACTGATTCGGGCCGGGACCGCCGGAACAGTGCCCCATCCCCGGCGCCATGAAGAACCGGTAGAAGTCGCGCGTCCGGTCGATCCCGCCCATCGTTTTGGCGACACCCTCGTAGTAGGCGACGGTGTCCTGCGGCGGCACGACCGGATCCGCCCATCCCGTGTACATCAGCAGCTTGCCGCCGCGCTTCTTGAAGGCGCTGAGATCCTTGTCGACCGCGGCCATGTGCGACAGCTTCTGTTCCGCGTAGGCGAGATCGCGTTCCCAGTCGATCGTCCGGTAGTCCCAGTTCGGATCGTGGAACAGCCAGTACTTGAAGAACCCGACGCGCATCGGCTCGACCGGATCCACGATGTAGGCGCGCCAGCTCTGGCCCGCCGCGTCGCCGAACCCTTCGCTGCCGCGCGGCCAGCCGGTGAAAATCTGCTCGCCCGTCTTCGGGTTCTTCACGCCGTCGTAGGTTTTCTTCGCCGCGTCGACCTGCGCCGCGGTGAGGCAGCTTGGTTCATCCGCTGCTTTACAGAGCAGCTTGGCCGGATCGAAATGGCAGCGGCGTGGATCGTCGATGAGGCCATCCTTCAATCCGTCGATCGCGTCGCACGCCTCGACCGCCGATTTCGTCAGCAGGGCGAGCTTGCTCTGCGGGATGATCGGCTTGCCGTCCTTGTCGTGCGTCGCGATCCAGGAGTGCAGGAACGCGAACGTTTGCCGGATGCGGTTGTTCGCCGGGTCGCCGGCGACGATACCGTCGTAGTCGTCCGGGTAGCGCTGCGCTTCGGACAGCGCCTGCTGGCCGCCGGCCGAACAGCCGACGAAATAGGATCGGTCGGCGAAGCGGCCGCTGGCGTCGCGGATGATCAACTTGGCCGACTCGGTCATGACGTGCACGGCGCGATGGCCGTAATCGATCAGTTTCTCCGGATGGCCCTGGCCGAATTTCATGTCGTCGCCGGTGTGCCCGGTGTCGGTGCTCGCGGTTGCGTAGCCGCGCCGCAGCGCCGTCGCCATCGCGGCGTACGAGATCGAGCCCTGGTAGCCGCCGTTGCCCACGCCCTCGAACTTGCCGTTCCACGCCTCGACCGGCGGGATCCAGACTTCGAACTTGATGTCCGAGTCGCTGCTCGGCCGCGCCGTGGCTTCGACGCGGCAGAAGGCCGGCACGGTCATCGGCGTGCCGCTGCCCGACGGGGAGAACGGGCCGGCGGCGACCACCGTCGCCGACTTGATCGTCACGTTCGGTATGGTCAGCGCCGCGAGGTTGATGCAGGCGGTCCCGGGTGCGGCAGCGGTGGTGGCGACCTGGGCGAGCAGGGGAACGAGCGCGGCGGTCACAGTGGCGGTAAGAGCGGCGGCAAGGCGACGGGGCATGATGAGCGCCTCCTGGGCACGCGTATTATACGGGTCGGGGCGCCAGCGTCAGGACGACTTTTCCCGTCACCTGGCGCGAGGCCATCAGCGTCAGGGCATCGGCCGCCCGCTCGAGCGGAAAGGTGGCCGAGATGTGCGGCTTCAGCCGGCCTTCCGCGTACCAGCCTCCGAGCCGTGCCATTGCGTCGGCGAAGTGCATCGGTTCGCGCCGCGCCCAGTCGCCCCAGAAGACGCCGACGATCGAGCAGCCCTTGAGCAGCGTCAGGTTCAGCGCGATCTTCGGAATCTCGCCGGCGGCGAAACCGACGACCAGCAGCCGACCGCGCCAGGCAATCGAGCGGAGCGCGAGCTCGGTGTACGACCCGCCGACCGGATCGTAGACGACGTCGGCGCCGGTGCCGGCGGTGAGCGCCTTGATCCGCTCGCGTAAATCCTCGGTCGCGTAGTTGATCGTCTCGTCGGCGCCATGCGCGCGGCAGACGGCGAGCTTGTCCTCGGTCGACGCGCACGCGATCACCCGGGCGCCGAGGATCTTGCCGATCTCAATCGCGGCGAGGCCGACGCCCCCCGCGGCGCCGAGCACCAGCAGCGTCTCGCCCGCCTTCAGCGCGCCGCGATCCACGAGCGCGTGCTCGGAGGTCGCGTAGGTCAGCCCGAACGCCGCCGCCGTCGTGAAATCCATTCCCGGCGGCATCGCGAGCATGCGGCGCGCGTCGACCGTCACTTCTTCCGCGAACGCGCCGTAGCCGGTGATCGCCATCACACGGTCGCCCGGCGCGAACGCGGTCACGCCGTCGCCGACCGCCTTGACGCGACCGGCGAGCTCGCTGCCAGGGGAGAAGGGCAGCGGCGGCTTGATCTGATATTTGTTCTCGATGATCAGCACGTCCGGGAAGTTGACGCTCGCGGCTTCGACCGAGACGACCGCTTCGCCCGGACCGGGTTGCGGCGACGCGACGTCCTCGAACACCAGCGCCTCCGGGGGACCGTAGGCTTTGCAGAGGACAGCCTTCATGGATTGGATAATCGGGGAATCTGGTGATTGGGTAATTGGTTGGGCGATTGGGTCCGCCGCTCACGATACACCAATCGGTTTCCCGATCGATCGATCAATCGATTCCCCGATCACCAGATTGCCCAGCCGGCTGTTTACGACGCCGGTTCCCCAGCCGTGACCGGGATGCACTGTCCCGAGATGTTGCGCGCGGCGTCGCTGCACAGGAAGGCGGCGAGCGACGCGATGTCCTCCGCGGTCGACATGCGTTGCAGCGGCGACCGCTCGACGAACGACTTGCGCATGCGGTCGACGTCGACGCCGCGGACGTCCGCCTGCCCCTGGATCACGCGATCGATGCGATCGCCGGCGACGGCGCCTGGCGCGATGGCGTTGACGGTGATGTTGTGTTTACCGAGTTCGAGTGCGAGTCCGTAGGTCATGCCGATCTGCCCGGCCTTCGCCGAGCAGTAGCCGACGCGATACATCAGCCCGCGGCGTCCCGCCATCGACGCGATGTTGACGATGGCGCCGCGTCCGGCCGCGATCATCTCCGGCACGACGAAGCGCGAGCACATGTAGGCGCTCGTCAGGCATGAGTTGACCGTGTAGAACCAGTCCTCCGTGCTGTAGTCCTGAATCGGCCTGGTCGGACCGCCGTCCCCAGCATTGTTGACCAGCGTGTCGACGCGTCCGAACGCCGCGATCCCGGCCGCGACGATCGCCTGCGCCCCCGCCTCGGTGCTCGCATCGCCCGTGACCGCGACCGCGTCACCGCCGGCCGAGCGGATCAGCGACACCGTTTCGGTGACGAGCGCGCCGGTGCGCGCGGCGCAGACCACCCTGGCGCCTTCGCGCGCGAACAACTGGCTCATGACCCGGCCGATACCCTTGCTCGCGCCAGTAATGACCGCGACACGGTCGTTCAGCAGACCCACTCGACCTCCTGCAGAATTACGAATTACGAAGTAAGAATTAAGAAGTAAGAATTAAGAAGTAAGAATTCGGAATTCCCGCCGAATTTCAGATGCCGGATTCTGAATGCCTAATTGATCACCCTGCCCGCCCGAAGGCGGGCGATCTCCGCATCGCCGAGCGCCAGCCGCTGTCGAAGCACCGCCTCGGTATGCTGGCCGAGCAGCGGCGCCGGCGAGCGCACCGAGCCCGGTGTCTCCGACAGGCGCACCGGCGGCGCCGTCATCCTCACGGTGCCGGCGGTCGGGTGCGTGCTCTCGACGATCGCGCCGCGCGCCTCGACCTGCGGGTGCGCGACCACGGTGTCGAGCGTGTTGACCGCGCCCATCGGTATGCCGGCGGCGAGCAGGATCGCTTCCCACTCGTCGTAGGTCCTCGCCAGAAACGCCTCCTGCAGCGCGGCGACCAGCGTGGCCCGGTTGGCGTTGCGCGCGGCATTGGTGACGTAGCGCGGATCGTCGGTCAACGCGTCGAGGCCGATCAGCGGGCAGAAGGTCCGCCACAACTTGTCGCTGCCGATGCCGATTGCGATGTCTCGGGTCTCCGTGCGAAACGTCTGGTAGGGCAGGAGAGCGCCGTATGCGGTGCCGAGTGGACCCGGCACGATGCCGTCCGCCACGTAGGCGCCGATCATCCCCGACAGGATCCCGAGCTGTCCTTCGAGCATCGACACGTCGATGAACTGGCCGCGTCCCGTCGTCGCGCGCGCGTGCACCGCGGTCAGTATCCCGAACGCCGCATACATCCCGGCGGTGATGTCGGCGATCGACACGCCGGCGCGGACGCAGCGTCCGCCCGGCTCGCCGGTGACGCTGATCATGCCGCTCTCCGCCTGCACCACCAGATCGAACGCGGCGCGGTTGCGGTACGGACCGTCCTGTCCGAAGCCGGAAATCGAACAGTAGATCACGCGCGGCTGCCGCGCGCTCGCCGCGGCGTAGCCGATGCCGAGCTTCTCGACCGCCCCGACCCGCAGATTTTCGACGACGATATCGGCGCCGTCGAGCAGCTTGAAGAACAGCGCCTGCCCGTCGGGGTGCTTCAAATCGATGGCGACGCTCTTCTTGTTGCGATTGAGATTGACGAAGTACGCCGACTCGGCGCCGTAGAACGGCGGGCCCCACGCCCGCGCGATCTCGCCGTCGAGCGGCTCGATCTTGATGATCTCCGCGCCGTAATCGCCGAGCATCGTCGACGCGAACGGCCCGGCCAGGGCATGCGACAGATCCAGGACGACGAGGTCGCCGAGCGCCGCGGTCATGTCATGCCTCGACGAGGCAGCAGGCGGGGCGTCGATCGAACGGCGGAGCGCTCATGCGCGGAGTGTATGCCGAAAGCGCTGAGGGTGCCATCGGCGCGGCGATGCGGTAAATTGAATGAATGCCTGACGCTGTCATCGTCTCCACGGCGCGCACGCCGCTCTGCAAAAGCTGGAAGGGCGCGTTCAACCTCACGCATGGCGCCACCCTCGGCGGCCACGCGCTGCGCTGCGCGGTCGAGCGCGCCGGCCTCGATCCGGCCGAGATCGAGGACGTCCTCATGGGCTGCGCCAACCCCGAGGGTGCGACCGGCCGCAACATCGCGCGGCAGATCGCCCTCCGCGCCGGGTGCCCCGTGACCACCTCGGGCATGACGATCAATCGCTTCTGCTCGTCCGGGCTGCAGACCATCGCCATGGCCGCGCAGCGCGTGATGACCGGCGAAGGCGACATCTACGCCGCCGGCGGTGTCGAGTCGATCTCGCTGGTCCAGAACGAAATGAACAAGTACATGCTCAACGATCCGTGGATTCTGGCCCACAAGCCCGAGCTCTACTGGCCGATGCTCCAGACCGCCGAGTACGTCGCGAAGACCTACGCCATCTCACGCGAGCAGCAGGATCATTACGGCGTTCGCAGCCAGCAGCGCGCCGCGGCCGCGCGTGCCGCGGGAAAGTTCAACGACGAGATCGTGCCGATGACGACGACGATGAAGGTGGTCGACAAGGCGACCGGCGCGGAGTCGATCAAAGAGGTGACCGTTTCACAGGACGAAGGGATCCGGGCCGACACGACCTACGAGGGCGTGTCGAAGATCAGGCCG
>JAOBWF010000117.1 GCA_025463215.1 Acidobacteriota bacterium
CGTGTGCTCTTCCGATCTGGTCAGGCCCGCTTGTGGCGGCGGCGTTGGTGGCTTGCGCGGATCCTTGCCGGCGACAACATCTCGCCGATGAACTTCGGCTCCCACGTCTTCTCGGCTTCCTGTTTGGACGTCACGGGCTGAGTCGCGCCGCGTGTCAGCGCGAAGGCATCGACCGGCATCCGCTAACGCGTTCCCTTGTGCATCAGATCGAACCACCACGGATGCTCGCAGCGCGGGCTCGCTTTGCACCCTTTGGATTTGCACGGTTTCAGAACTGCCATGTTGCCTCCCCGTTCTCACGCGGCCGTCGTCTTGCCGCCGCGGTCCAGCCACGCGAACGGTGCGGATGATCGAATCCGTACACGTTTCGTGCCGGCGCGGCGGTCTTCGCCGCGTCCGGGGTCAAGCGCGGGGGCAAGGGCGAGGGGGAGCGACCCCCCTGATTTCGCGGGCCCTTGACCCCGCGCCTCACGCGTGCGGGGCCCCGCGGCCCGAAGGGTCGCTCCCCCCTCGTCGTCATGAGTGCCCGCGACTGCGTTGGCGAGGCTCTCCTACTACGCCGCGATCACCACGCAGGGCATATCGCATCCTGACGCATCGCCTCACCGAAGCGTCGCGACCACCTTCGTCATCGCTCGATATACGCCGCGTTGTCGACCACCCTCGCGCCGCGAATTCCAGGAGCGCGCCGTGCGTGTTTCAGCATCTGACTTTTGAATGCGGCAGTACCAAAAAGGACACGGCTTAGCCTGAAGGTCGCCTATACTCGCGCCACCCCTGGCCCTGATCCCCGGAACCGTCCTCGGTCCGTACGAAATCGTCGCGCCGCTCGGCGCCGGCGGGATGGGCGAGGTGTATCGCGCGCGAGACGCGCGGCTCAATCGCGATGTCGCGATCAAGGTGCTGCCTGAATCGTTTGCCGCCGATCCGGAGCGGCTCGGCCGGTTTCAGCGCGAAGCGCAGGTCCTCGCCTCGCTCAATCATCCCCACATCGCCCACCTCCACGGGCTGGAAGAATCGAAGGGCGTTCGTGCCCTCGTGATGGAACTCGTCGAAGGGGAGGACCTTGCGCAGCGGATTGCGCGCGGCCCGATTCCGCTCGACGAAGCGCTGCCGATCGCGCGTCAGATCGCCGAGGCCCTCGAAGCGGCGCACGAGCAGGGAATCATCCATCGCGATCTGAAGCCGGCGAACATCAAGGTCCGTCCGGACGGTACCGTGAAGGTGCTGGATTTCGGTTTGGCCAAGGCGATGGACCCGCCGGGTTCTCCGGCGGCGAACGCCATGAATTCGCCTACGCTGTCGATGCATGCGACACAAGCCGGCATCATCCTCGGCACGGCCGCCTACATGTCCCCGGAACAGGCGCGCGGCAGAGCCGTCGACACGCGCGCGGACATCTGGGCCTTCGGCGCGGTGCTGTTCGAAATGTTGACCGGACGCCGCGCGTTTCCCGGCGACGATGCGACGGACACGATCGTCGCTGTCGTCAGCCAGGAGCCGGACTGGTCCGCGCTTCCGCGCGCGGTATCCGCTGACCTCCGACGTCTGCTGACGCGCTGTCTAATCAAGGATCCGAGGACGCGGCTGCGCGATATCGGCGAGGCGAGAATCGCGCTCGACCCGGGAGCGACGCCGCCGGACGCAACGACAGAGACTGCGTCGGCCGACGTTCGGCATCGCCCGTTCTGGGAACGCGCGGCCGCCATCGCCGGGGCGATGGCGCTAGCGGCCGTGGTTGCGGCGCTCGCGACCCGATCGATGCAGCGTCCCCCGTCGGCCGCCGTGGTGCGATTCTCGCTACCAGCGGAGAACCTGCGCGCGAACACGTATGCGCTGGCGATCTCTCCGGACGGCGCCCGGATCGTCTATTCCATCCTTGGTATGAACGGCCCGGTGGACGCCGGCCTGGCGGTCCGGAACCTTGCCGAACCGGAGATGAGGCTGATTCCCAGCACTTCGTCGCTGGGCACCCTTGTCGCGCCGACGTTTTCACCCGACGGTCAATTCATCGCGTTCTGGGCCGCGCAGGACGCCACCCTGAAGAAGGTGCCGGTCGGGGGCGGTCCGGCCGTGACGGTGGCAAAGGCGTCGGTACCCAGCGGCATGGCCTGGACCGGCGACGACATCGTCTTCGGCCAGCCGGCGGGGGTGATGCGCGTCTCGTCCGGCGGCGGCGAGCCGCAACTCCTGGTCAAAGTCGATCCAGGCACGTTCGTCGCGAATCCGCAGATCATCGATCGCCGGGGGTCGATTCTGTTTTCCCTCTCCGACGAACTGGCGATCGGGCGCTGGGATCGCGCGCAGGTGGTCGTGCAGTCGCCCGACGGCGTCCGGCACGTTGTGGTGCAGGGTGGCAGCGCGGCGCGCCTGCTGCCGAGCGGCCATCTTCTCTACATGGTCGGCTCAACGCTGTTCGCGATTCGCTTCGATGCCGTCACGCTGCGAACCGTCGGCAGCGCGACGCCAGTCGTCGAGGGGGTGGCGAGGGCGCGCTTCAACGGTGGGCCGCAGGCCGGCGTTGGCCAGTACGCCATCTCTGACGGCGGAACCCTGGCTTATGCACAGGCGCCGTTGCTCGACTTCAACGGCGCACGCAGACTGGCGCTCGTCGACCGCGACGGAAAGACGCAGGTGCTGCCGCCACCATCGGACGCATACGCGTACCCTCGCATCTCCCCGAACGGGCGCTCCATCGTCATGTCCACCGATGATGGCAAGCAGGCCGCCATCTGGGTGTACGACCTCGGCGGTGCCGGACCGCCGCGCCGTCTGACGTTCGCCGGACGCAACGTCGCGCCGATTTGGAGCGCCGACGGCAAGTCGGTGACCTACCAGTCGACCCGGGACGGCGACCACGGGCTGTTCGAGCAGCGCGTCGACGGAACCGGCGCCGCTGAACGGCTGACGAAGACCGACGGCGCCACCGAACAGTTTCCCGATTCGTGGAGCGCCGACGGCAAGACGCTGTCGTTTCGTCTCCAGTCCGGGGCGCACAATGCGATCTGGACGATCTCGCGTGACGGCAGCAGGACGCCGCGGCCGCTCCTCGAACTGCCGGATCGCGAGCAGGTGGCCAGCGCATTCTCGCCCGACGGACGATGGATCGCGTATGGATCGAACGAACTGATCGCCGGCGGCTCGTATCAGGTGTTCGTGCAGCCCTTCCCGCCGACCGGCGCGAAGTACCAGGTGACGCCGCAGATTTCGTCGACGCCCGTCTGGGCGCGCGGCGGCAAACGGCTGTTCTATGCCTACACCAACCGGGTGTTCAGCACGGACGTCGACGCCAGCACCGGCTTCGCGGTGGCCGGGCAACCATTCGAATACAAGACACAGTCGAGCCTTGGCAGCCTGCCGGGCGTCCGCCACTTCGATGTGATGCCGTCGGGCGATCAGGTGCTGGTCGTCATACCCGAAGGCGCGGGCGCCGATGCGGGTGCGGAGAAGCGGCAGTTCGAGGTCGTGCTGAACTGGTTCGAGGAGTTGAAGGCGAAGGTGCCCGCAACGTAATGACCCGGATCCCAGGTACGCGGCTTGGCCCTTACGAAATCGTCGCGCCGCTCGGCGCCGGCGGGATGGTCTAGGTCTATCGCGCGCGCGATGCGAAGCTCGGTCGCGACGTCGCGCTGAAGATCCTGCCGGACAGTGTCGCGCAAGATGCAGACCGCGTCGCGCGGTTCAAGCGCGAAGCGCAGGTGCTCGCGTCGCTGAATCATCCGCACATCGCGGCGATCTACGGCTTCGACGAGTCGGACGGAACCCAGTTCCTGGTGCTCGAACTCGTCGAGGGCGAGACGCTCGCCGATCGAATCAAGCGCGGACCGATTCCCGTTGACGAGACGATCGTCATCGGGCGACAGATCGCCGAGGCGCTGGCGGAAGCGCACGAGAAGGGCGTCATCCACCGCGATCTCAAACCGGCGAACATCGCGCTGAGCGGTCACGATCAGGTCAAGGTGCTCGACTTTGGATTGGCGAAACTCACGGCATCCGCGGCCGGTGCATCGTCGAGCGTGTCGATGTCGCCGACGCTGACGACGCCGGCGATGATGACCGGCGTCGGGATGATCCTCGGCACCGCAGCGTACATGGCGCCCGAGCAAGTGAAAGGCCGCGAGGCCGACAAGCGCTGCGATGTCTGGGCCTTCGGCTGCGTCGTCTACGAGATGCTGACGGCGAAGCGCGCCTTCGAGGGCGAGGACATCACCGACACGATAGCCTCGATCATGCGCGGTGAGCCTGATTGGGGCGCACTGCCCGCCGGTACGCCAGCGAATCTTCGCCTGCTGCTCGAGTCATCGCTGACCAAGGATCGCAACCAGCGGGCATCCGATGTCGCCGTCCTCCGCTTTCTGCTTCGCGATCATCCGGGCACCTCATCCGCGCCGCCGACGACGCATTCTTTAGTCGAGCGACCGGCGTGGTACCGCGTGCTGCCATGGATAGTGGCCGCCGCGTTCGCCGTCGCGCTGACGAGCGCGGTCCTGATCTGGTCGCCCTGGCGCGCGGCGCCCTCTGTGCCGCTGCGCAAGTTGCTGGCGAGCATCGGGGCGGATGCGTCGCTGCCCATCAACCTTGGTGCCTCCGCAGTCCTGTCGCCCGACGGGACCACATTCGCGTTTGCCGCGGAGCAGGGGAACCAGTCGCGTCTCTTCGTCCGCAGGCTCGATCAGTTGCAGGCCGCCGCCATCGCCGACACCGAGGGCGCGGCGCATCCGTTCTTTTCTCCGGACGGACAGTGGATCGGATTCTTCGCCGGCGGCCGGCTGAAGAAGGTGTCGGTCACCGGCGGCGCGGCGATCGTACTGTGCGACGTCGCCGCGGGCCGAGGCGGCACCTGGACCGCCGACGACACGATCATTTTTTCGCCGACCGGCGCGCCGGGCGCCACGTTGCTGCGCGTCTCGGCGTCTGGTGGGACGCCGGCGGTGTTCGGCGTCCTCAGCGCCGGGGCGACGACGCAGCGATGGCCGCAGGCGCTCCCTGATGGCAAAGGCGTGCTCTTTACCGAGCATTCGTCGACCGGCGCGTTCAATAGAGCCAACCTCGTCGTCGCGTCCATGACGGGCGGGGCGCCGAAAGTCGTCGTCCGTGGCGGCTACTACGGGCGCTACCTTCCGAGCGGTCACCTGGTCTACATGCAGCAGGGCACGCTGTTCGCCGTTCGGTTCGATCTCGCCCGCCTCGAGACTGCCGGCACGCCGGTGCCCGCGCTCGATGCCGTGGCTGCCAGTCCAGAACGGGGCGGCGCACAAATCGCCTTCTCCTCTGACGGGACTCTCGTGTACCTGCCGGGCGTCACCATGAACTTCACCAGCCCGATCGACTGGATGACTGGCGACGGCAAGACGTCGGTCCTGCGATCGGCGAAATCCGACTGGGCGAATCCGCGATTTTCTCCAGACGGCAGCAGGCTGGCGCTCGACCTCTCCGACGGGAATCACCGTAACATCTGGGTCCACGACCTCGGGCGCGAGACGCTCACGCAACTGACCTTCGGTCAAGGCCAGGACATCCGACCCGTCTGGACGCCCGACGGCCGACACATCGTCTTTGCATCCGACCGAGCCCAACCCGGTACGCTCAACATCTATTCGATGAACGCCGACGGTACGGGCGACGTCACGCGATTGACGGACAGTACTGAATCCGAGGTGCCTTTCTCATGGCACCCGAGCGGCCGATTTCTGGCCTTTGATGTGCGACGCGTCGCCACACTTTTCGATCTGATGATCCTGCCGATGGAGGGCGATGCCGCTCGCGGCTGGACGGCGGGCAAGTCGACGATGTTTCTCGGCACGGTGGCAAGCGAATCAACTCCCATGTTCTCGCCGGACGGGCGGTGGATCGCGTATGCGGTCGCGGAGGTCGGCGTGGGCAACGGCGCCGACGTCTACGTGCGCCCGTTCCCCGGGCCCGGCGGTCCGTGGCGCGTGTCGACGGAAGGCGGCGGCTTTCCGCACTGGTCGGCGGCCACGCATGAACTGCTGTTCGTGGATCCGGCTCAGAACACCGTCATGGCCGCGTCCTATACCGTTGTCGGCGATTCGTTTCGTGTCGACAAACCGCACCGATGGTCGCCGACCGGTATCCGCGCGGGGACAGGGGCATATCAGTACGACCTCCACCCGGACGGCAAACGCCTCGCCGTCGCCCCGGCCGACCAGCGCATCGCCGTGCAGGACAAGGTCGTGTTCGTCTTCAACTTCTTCGACTACCTGCGAAAGATCGCGCCGGTGAGGAATTGAGGCTGACTGCGGGTACGAGGCTCGGTCCCTACGAGATCGTCGCACCGCTCGGCGCCGGTGGCATGGGCGAGGTCTATCGCGCGCGCGATGCGAAGCTCGGTCGAGACGTCGCGTTGAAGATCCTGCCGGAGAGCGTCGCGCAGGATGTGGACCGCGTGGCGCGGTTCAAGCGCGAAGCGCAGGTGCTCGCGTCGCTCAATCATCCGCATATCGCCGGCATCTACGGCTTCGACGAAGCCGCCGGGACACAGTTCCTGGTTCTTGAGCTCGTCGAGGGCGAGACGCTGGCCGATCGCTTGAAGCGCGGGCCCATTCCTGTTGATGAGACGATCGCGATCGCGCGCCAGATCGCCGAGGCGCTCGCCGAAGCGCACGAGAAAGGGATCATCCATCGCGACCTGAAACCGGCGAACATCGCGCTGAGCGGCCACGACCAGGTCAAAGTGCTGGACTTTGGGCTCGCGAAGCTCGCCGGCGCGCCGGCGGGAAGCGCCTCGTCGAGCGTGTCAATGTCGCCGACGCTGACGACGCCCGCGATGATGACCGGCGTGGGAATGATCCTCGGCACGGCGGCGTACATGGCGCCGGAGCAGGCCAAAGGCCGCGAAGCGGACAAGCGCTGCGACGTGTGGGCGTTCGGCTGCGTCGTTTACGAGATGCTCACCGCGAAGCGCGCATTCGAGGGAGAGGACATCACCGACACGATTGCCTCGATCATGCGCGGCGAACCGGATTGGACCGCGCTGCCTGCGGACACGCCGGCCAGTGTGCGGCTGCTCCTCGAATCGTGCCTGACCAAGGATCGCAAACAGCGGGCAGCTGACATCGCGGTCGTCCAGTTCCTGCTCGGCGACCGCGCGATGGTCACGGCGAAAGGGCCAGTGCCGGACGCGGCGGTGAAGAGACCAGAGGGGCGACGAGCGTTGCCGTGGGGGATTGCCGGCTTGGCGTGTGCCGCAGCGCTCGCTCTGCTCATCGTGTGGATGCCGTGGCGAGGTGCATCGGTGTCTCGGCCCATCCGTTTGAGCGTCGATCTTGGCAATGACGTGGCGTTGCCGCCCAGCTCCCCCGGTGCGTCGGCCGTCGTCTCGCCCGACGGCAACGTGCTCGCCTTCATCGGTATCAAAGCCGATGCCCCCACCACGCAGCTGTATGTCCGTCGGCTCGATCAACTGCGCGCCGTGCTGCTGGCGGGAACGGAAGGCGCGCGCGATCCGTTCTTCTCGCCGGATGGCCAGTGGATCGCATTCATCGCCGGTTCGAAACTGAAGAAGTTTTCGACGACAGGCGGGGCCGCGGCCGACACCGTGTGCAGCGTCGGCAATGCACGCGGTGGGACGTGGGCCGAGGATGGGACGATTGTCTTTCAGTCGGACACAACCGCCGGCTTTGGCCTAATGCGAGTATCGTCGTCCGGCGGTACCCCCGAGCTGTACGTGGCCACGACGGACAAGATCGGGACCGCCCGCTGGCCGCAGATGCTGCCCGGCGGCCGCGCGATCCTGTATACGACGGCGGCGCGCTCGGCTTTCGAAAGCGCGAACATCGTCGTCCAATCGCTGCCTGGCGGAGCTGCGAAGGTGGTTCAACACGGGGGCTACGCGGCCAGATACGTGCCGAGCGGGCACCTGCTCTACCTGCACGAGGGAACGCTGTTCGCGGTTCCGTTCAGTCTGGAACGACTCGAACTGACCGGACCGGCCGTGCCGGTGGTTGAAGGCGTCAGCGCCAGCACGGTCACCGGTGGGGCCCAGTTTGACGTATCGGGGTCCGGGACACTGGTCTATACCGCGGGGGTGACTCGCGGCTATGCCGGAACGTCTATCCAGATGATGGACCGGACCGGGAAAGCCGCGACCCTGAGGGCAGTGCTCGGCGATTGGGCAAACCCTCGCTTTTCCCCAGACGGTCAGCGGCTCGCCGTGGACGTCGGCGATGGCAAACAGACGGACGTCTGGGTCTACGAGTGGGCACGGGACACGGCGACGAGGTTCACGTTCGATCCAAGGAACGATTCGCAGCCGGTATGGACGCCAGACGGTCGGCGGATCGTATTCTCGTCGGCCCGCGGCGGCGCGGCCAATCTCTATTGGCAGCACGCGGACGGGACCGGCGACGTGCAGCGACTGACTGAGAGCGCGAATGCACAGGCTCCGGCATCCTGGCATCCCTCGGGCCAGTTCCTCGCGTTCGAGGAAAACCATCCGCAGACCGGTCTCGACCTGATGATCCTGCCGTTGTCGGGTACGGAAGCGACCGGTTGGAAACCTGGTAAGCCCACTGTCTTTCTGAGCACGCAATTCATTGAACGGGAGCCCGCGTTTTCTCCAGATGGGCGATGGCTCGCCTATACATCTGACGAGAGTGGGCGCACCGAGGTGTACGTGCGGCCATTTCCCGGCCCTGGTGGCAAGTGGCAGATTTCAAACGGCGGCGGCAGTTCGCCCACGTGGTCACGCGCTCACCGGGAACTCCTGTATCGCGGCACCGACAACGACAGTCGGTTGAGAGCCGTGTCCTACACGATGGCCGGCGACTCGTTTCGCGCGGACCAACCGCGGATCTGGTCCGATCGGTCACTGAACCCGTTGCCAGGCCAACGCTGGTTCGACCTCCATCCGGACGGCGAACGGGTGGCCCTGTCGCCGCGGCCCGAAGCGTCGCAAGCGAAGCAAGACAAGGTGGTGTTGGTCTTCAATTTTCTCGACGAGCTGCGCCGTCTGGCGCCGGTGGCGAAACGTTAGTGGCACTGAATCCGGGCACCCGCCTCGGCGGATATGAAATCGTCGAACCGCTCGGGACAGGCGGGATGGGGGTGGTCTACCGCGCGCGCGACTCGAAGCTGAATCGCGACGTCGCGATTAAGGTGCTGCTGCCCGCGGTGGCCAACGACCCTGACCGTCTTGCGCGCTTCAGCCGCGAAGCGCAGGTGCTCGGTTCGTTGAACCATTCAAACATCGCGCAAATCTATGGGATCGAAGACGCGGATGGCTTGAAGGCGCTGGTGCTCGAACTCGTCGAGGGAGAAGACCTCGCGCAACGGATCGCACGCGGGCCGATTGCGTTGGACGAGGCGCTGCCGATCGCGAAACAGATTGCCGAGGCACTCGAAGCGGCGCACGAGCGGGGCATTGTCCATCGCGATCTCAAACCCGCGAACATCAAGGTCCGTTCCGACGGGACGGTGAAAGTGCTCGATTTCGGGCTTGCGAAGGCGATAGATCCCGCCGGTGCGTCGAGCGCGAATGCGATGAACTCGCCGACCCTGTCGATGCATGCCACGGAGGCCGGGATCATCCTCGGCACCGCCGCCTACATGAGTCCCGAGCAGGCACGCGGCAAGTCGGTCGACAAGCGCGCTGATATCTGGGCGTTCGGCGTCGTGCTGTTCGAGATGATCACGGGACAGCGGCTCTTCGAGGGCGAGACGGTCTCCGATACGCTGGCCGCGGTGCTGACCCATGAGCCCGCCTGGAATCGGGCGCCGGCGAACGTCCAACCGCTGCTGCGGCGCTGTCTGGAGAAAGAACCGACGCGGCGGCTGCGCGATATCGGCGATGCGATGGCGCTCCTCGCGGACACCCACGCGGCACCCGAGATGCCGCGGCCACACTCCAAACTCGCACTGACGCTGGGCACGCTCGCGGTCGTAGGCACCCTGGCAGCGGCAGGCCTTGCGATCGTGCGTCGGCCCGATCCGCCTCCGCTCGCCCAGCCGGTGCAGTTCGACATCGCACCGCCGGGCAAAAGTGTGTTCGGTAACGGACTCAGTGTCTCACCGGACGGCAGGCAGGTCGCGTTCATCGCCGACAGCCAGATCTGGGTCCGCGGGCTCGACTCGACGCAGCCGAGGCTGCTGGCAGGCACCGAAGGTGCCACGACCGCGCTGGTGTGGTCGCCAGACAGCCGGTTTCTGTTGTTTGCCACGCAACTGCAGGTCAGAAAGGTCGACGCCTCCGGCGGTCCTGCCCAGACGCTCTGCGGCTCCTGTTCCTATGTTCGCGGCGCCGCGTGGAGCCGCGACGGCGTCGTCCTGATTGTGGGGATCGGAGGAGTTCTGCGAATCACCGAGACCGGTGGCACGCCAACTCCCGTCGCCGTCAACTCGGGCGTGCACGGGGATCCATATTTCCTGCGGGATGGTCGTCATTTCCTGTATGCCTGGCAACGCGGCATCGACATCGGATTCCTTGATGCCCCGGCCGCGTCGGCCTCTCAGAAGCCAAGCTCGCAACCGCTGCTCACCACGGACAGCGCGGCCTTCCTGTACGCGCCGTCCGCGGACGGACGCGACGGACAGATGCTGTTCCAGCGCGACGGGGCATTGCTCACGCAGCACTTCGACGGCGTCACACTGGAGCTTACGGGGCCGGTTGTTCCGGTCGCCGAGAACGTCGGCTCGTTCGGCGCGTCATCGACAAGAGTGCTGGCCTATCGCGCCCGCAACATCGCCTCTGGCAGCTCCCGGCTGCTCTGGTACGACCGCGACGGCAAGCAAGTCGGACAACTCGGGCCGCTGGCGAACTATGGCAACCTGGCACTCTCATCTGATGGCAAGACCGTGATGGTCGACCGCAGCGAATCCAACAGCAGCCATATGTGGGCCGGAGATGTGGCGAGAGGCGTCTTCAGCCGGCCCAATCCAGGTGGTTCCGAGGAACTGTCCCCGTGTAGCCTGCCCGACGGCCGTATGGCGTTCACGTACTCGCCGCTCGGCACCGCTGGCGACATTTACGTGTCCGCCGCCAACGGTACGGGCGTTCCGGAAGCGTGGGTGAAGTCGGAGAACATCAAGCACGTCAACCAGTGCTCGCCCGACGGCCGCTTCCTCATCTACGACGACCACAACGGCACGCAGCGCCAGGACCTGTGGATCCTGCCGGTGCCCGCGCCTGGTAGTCGTCCAGGCAAACCCATCCCTTTCCTGGCGTCGTCGGCCGACGAAACTTTCGGCCAGTTTTCGCCTGACGGGAAGTGGGTCGCCTACGTTTCTGATGAAACCGGCCGCCGCGAAGTGTACGTCCGGGAATTCGCACCTGACCGCAGTCCGGCCGTCGGCGCCGGCAAGTGGCTGGTTTCGACGGCGGGCGGGGATAAGCCTCGCTGGCGCCACGACGGCCGGGAACTCTTTTACATCGCGCCGGACAAGAAGATGATGGCCGTGTCAGTGAAACCCGCTGCGGTGTTCGAGCCGGGGCTGCCGGAGCCATTGTTCGACGTCGAGACCACCGGCTTCGCGCCGTACGATGTCGGTGCCGACGGCCGGTTCCTGATTAACACGCCGCTTGCAGCGAGTGCGATCGCCGCGTCGTCGATCACGGTGATGCTCAACTGGACGGCGGGGCTGAAGAAGTAACCGTGGCACTCCCCGCTGACTCCGCGCGTTCGATGCCGCTCACTGCGGGCTCGCGTCTGAGCGCATACGAAATCATCGCCGCGATTGGGGCCGGCGGCATGGGCGAGGTATATCGCGCGCGGGACACCAAGCTGAATCGCGACGTCGCGATCAAGGTGCTTCTGCCCGCCGTCGCCAACGATCCCGATCGCCTGGCGCGGTTCAATCGCGAAGCGCAGGTGCTCGCGTCGCTGAATCATCCCAACATTGCTCATATCCATGGACTCGAGGAGGCCGGCGGGGTTACGGCGCTCGTGCTCGAACTGGTCGAGGGCGAAGACCTCGCGCAGCGAATCGCACGCGGACCGATTCCGATCGACGAGGCGCTGCCGATCGCGCGGCAGATCGCCGACGCGCTCGAGGCGGCGCACGAACAGGGCATCGTCCATCGCGATCTGAAACCAGCCAACATCAAGGTGCGCCCGGACGGTACGGTCAAGGTGCTGGACTTTGGACTCGCAAAGGCGATGGATCCGGCAGCAGCTTCGAGCGCGAATGCGATGAATTCGCCGACGCTGTCGATGCATGCGACGCAGGCCGGCATCATCCTCGGCACGGCGGCGTACATGTCGCCGGAGCAGGCGCGCGGCAAAGCTGTCGACAAGCGGGCCGACGTCTGGGCGTTCGGCGTCGTCCTCTTCGAGATGCTGGCCGGCACGCGGGCGTTCGGCGCCGAGGACATCTCACTCACGCTCGCGTTCGTGATGACGAAGGAGCCCGAGTGGGCCGCGTTGCCACCATCGACGACACCCGCGTTACGCGCGATGCTGCGACGGTGTCTGGACAAAGAGCCAAAGCGCCGTCTGCAGTCGATCGGCGAAGCGCGCGTGCAGATCGAGGATCTGATCAGTGGCGCGTCGGCGGATGGCGTCACGGGAGTCGCGACCCCAGCCACACCCGAACTGCGAATGCCGAATCCGGTCGCTCGCTGGCGGCACACGCTGCCATGGGCCATTACAACGGCAGCCGCTGCGGCCGCTGCCGTCTTGATGCTGTGGGCGCCGTGGCGCCATGCGCCAGGGCCGAAACCGGTGCGCTTCACTGTCGCTCCGGCGGGCGCCATGCCGCTGCCGAGCGGCGGCCCGTTTCGCGACCTGGCACTCTCGCCCGATGGCGAACAACTGGTCTACACCACGAGGATCGGCGTTCAGAGCAGCGGGTTGTGGGTCCGGTCCTTCGATCAGCTCGCCGCCGTGCAGGTGCGCGGCCTGACGAGCCCTCAGGCGCCATTCATCTCGGCCGACAGCAAGTGGATTGGGTTCTTTACGCCGGGCGAAATCAAGAAAGTCTCAATGAGCGGTGGCCCGGCGATCTCCGTCTGCAGATTCGCCAATGGCGGAACGGGCTCGGACAGTTCTCAAGGTGCGAGCTGGGGCCAGAACGACACAATCATTTTCGCGACCACTAATCTCTCCACGGGGCTACTCAGCGTGTCTGCGACTGGCGCTGAGCCCACGGTACTGACGAGACCCGACCAGAAACAAGGGGAACTCGATCACGTGTTCCCGTCGTTTCTCCCGGGTAGCCAGGCGGTGCTCTTTACGATCACGAATGCGAGCGGACTCGAAAGTTCGCAGGTGGCGGTGCTCGACCTCAAGACCGGCCAGCGAAAAATCCTAATCCGCGGTGGAGGGGCGGCCGAATATGTCGGCTCAGGGCAGGGAGGCTATCTCGTCTACGCCGTCGCCGGGGCTTTGCGCGCCGTGCGTTTCGATCCGGTCCGGCTAGACGTGTTAAGCAATCCTGTCGCCGTCCTTGATCAGGTCACGACGAAGTCTACGGGCGCGGCGGAATTCAGCGTGTCGCCTCAGGGCGCGTTGGCGTATCTGCCAGGCGGGGTCGCTCAGATCCAGGGAGCCGAGCACACGCTCGTCTGGGTGGACGGTAAGGGACACGAGGAGGCGATCAAGGCGCCGCCACGAGCGTACCAGCGCGGGACGCTTTCGCCGGACGGTACCAGAATCGCGCTCGACGTCCGCGATCAGGAGAACGACATTTGGATCTGGGACCTCGTGCACGACACGCTGACACGCCTGACGGCGGATCCCGCGCCAGACTCGTTCCCGGTCTGGACGACCGACAGCCGCCGCATCATCTTCAGCTCTGCGCGGAACGGGGCGGCGAATCTCTATTGGCAGCTCGCCGATGGAAGCGGACCGGTCGAGCGGCTGACGACAAGTCCGAACAACCAGGCGGCCATGTCGGCAGCGCCCGATGGATCGGGGATCATCGTGCGCGAGACCCGCGCATCCGCTGACTTGTTCTTGATGCGCCTCGACGGGAAGCGTGAACTGCAACCGCTGCTGCAGTCAGCGTTCCAGGAGCACAACGGCGTCATCTCGCCTGACGGGCGGTGGCTGGCGTACGACTCGAATGATTCGGGCCAGGCCGAGGTGTACGTGCGGCCGTACCCGAATGTCAACGGCGGCCATTGGCAAGTCTCTACACGAGGGGGCGACGCGCCGCTGTGGGCGCCTAACGGCCGCGAACTGTTCTACGTTGATGCGACCGATCATCTCACGAGAGTGCCGGTGCAGACGCCCGCGAACGGCGTCTTCAACTTCGGAAGCGCCACCAAGTTGCTTGACACGGCGTACTACCCGGCGCACCCAACCCGCAACTACGACATCTCGCGCAACAGGCAGACGTTTCTGATGATCAAAGATGGCGTCACGTCTCAGCCCGGCTCACCAGCAGCAGCTCCAGCGAGCATGATCGTCGTTCTTAACTGGTTCGAGGAACTGAAGGCGCGCGTCCGGTGACCAAGTAGTCATGCCGCTGTCTATTGGATCGCGTCTCGGACCCTACGACATCGTCGCGCCGCTTGGCGCCGGCGGCATGGGCGAGGTTTATCGCGCGCGCGACACAAAGCTGAATCGCGACGTCGCGATCAAGGTGCTGCTGGCGGCGGTCGCGAACGATCCGGACCGCCTCGCCCGCTTCAACCGGGAAGCGCAGGTGCTAGCGTCGCTTAATCACGCGAACATCGCGCACATCCACGGACTCGAAGAAGCGGATGGCGTCACGGCGCTGGTCCTCGAGCTGGTGGAGGGCGAAGACCTCGCGCAGCGGATCGCGCGCGGCCCGCTTCCAATCGATCTCGGCATCGCGACAGCCCGCGGGTGCTTCGAGGTGAGCTACGAATCCGGACAACCCGACGTGACGGTGTTCAAGCAGGAGCGCGCCCTCGCGGCTTTTCTCATCCGCCTCCTCGCGCGTCTCCAGGCGCTCGCGAGCGTGCCCGCGATCGATTACAACGAGTACGGCCGAAGTTCCCGCCTTGTCAGCGTTGGATTTTCTTGCGCCACTCGGCGGCCTGCGCCGGCTTGCCCCACGCGTCGTAGAGGCGGACGATGCGGTCACCGGCATCCGTGACAGTATCCATGTTGTACGCGGGAATCGTCTTGATCCGCGCGATGAGGCCGTTGTAGCCCTCGAGCAGCAGCGGCTCCGCTTCCGCATACTTGCGCTGACCCATCAGGCTCTGGCCCAGGATGCTCTCGTTGTCGAATCGATTGATGTGATTCGGCATGGTCTTTACGAAGCCGGCGTTCGCCTCCCGCAGCGGCGGCTCCGCGTCCGCATATCTGTGCTGCTCGATCCGCACCCAGCCGAGATCGGATACCAGACCAAGCGTCAGCGAGTGCTCGGGGCCCAGCGCGTTTCGTGACACGTCGAGCGCCTGCCGGAGCACCCGCTCGGCGTCGGCATATTTCGCCTCCGCCTCGAGCACTTCGGCAAGGTTCAACGCGTCGAGGATCGTACTGGGGTGCCCCGTGCCGCTGACGCGGCGGTGGGCGTCCAGGGAGCCGGCCAGCAGTGTCTCCGCTTCCGCCAGCTTATCTCGCTGCTTCTGGTGCGAGAGCGAGAGCGCCAGATTGCCCATCGCCGCGATCGTGCTGGGATGTTCGGCGCCGAGCGCATGACGGCGGACCTCGAGGATCTCCCGCCGCATCGGCTCGGCCTGCGCGTACTGCGCCTGCTGACCGTAGACCTGCGCGAGCTGCTCCATCACGGACACGGTTGACGGATGTGCCGCGCCTAGCGTCCGTCGCCGGATCGCGAGCGCCTGGGTGAGCAGCGGTTCGGCCTCCTTGGGCGCGCCGCGTTTCAGGTACGTCCCGGCCAGGTTGACCATCGCCTGCATGGTGGCGCTATCGTCCGGCGCCAGGACCTCGCGTTCGACGGCCAGGGCTTCCGTGTAGCGCGCCTCGGCCTGCTCGGTTCGGCCGTCCAAGGCGTCGATCCTCGCGACCTGGTTCATCGCCCGCAGCGTGTCGCGATGGCGCGGGCCGAGCAGCCGGCGGCGCGCGTCGAGCACGGCCGCGTATCGGCGCGCTGCCGACGTGTAGTCCCCCTGGACACTGTCCAGATACGCGAGCATCGCCAGTGAATCGAGCGTATCGACGTGGTCGTCGCCGAGCAACCGCTGCCGGAGGGCAAAGGCGCGATCGGCATGCGGCCGCGCCTGCCTGTAGAGGCCGAGGTCGCCGTAGGTTTGGCCGAGCGTCTGCCGGATGGAGGCTTCGACGAGCGGTTCCTGATCGAACTTCCCGGTGATCTGCGCCGCCGCGCGATCCAACGCCGTGCGGACCTTGATGTCCGGATCGGGTGCGACCTCAACCGCCGCTTGTCCGTACGAGCTGGCCTGCGAGAGGAGGTCCTGCAGGAAGGCGTTGACCGCCTTGGCCTTCGACTCCTCGCGGCTCGCGCGATCGCGTTCGCGCGCGATGCGCCGCGCCTGGGTCGCCATGGTCGCGCCGAACGCGATCAGCAACACGCTGACGAGGGCCCCGCCGGCGACGCTGACGCGATGGCGGCGCACGAACTTGCTGACCCGGTACGCCGTGCTCGGCGGACTCGCGAGCACCGGCTCGTGGTTCAGATGCCGCTGGAGATCGGCCGCGAGGTCCGACGCCGATCCGTAGCGCCGCGTGCGGTCCTTCTCGAGCGCCTTCATCGTGATCCAGTCCAGATCGCCCTTCAGCTGGCTGGCCAGGCGTCCGGCATCGTGCCGGGGCTGCGGCGCAGCACCGGATGCCGCCACGGTCGTGACGCGCGTACTCGGCCGCGGCGGGTCCACCTCGCGGATCGTCCGGCGGATCTCTTCCAGCGTGTTGGCGCGCAGCGCCTTCGAATCGAAGGGCAGCACCCCGGTGAGCAGCTCGTAGAGAATCGCGCCGAGCGCATAGACATCGGTTCGCGTGTCGACATCGAGGCCGCTCATCTCCGCTTGTTCGGGGCTCATGTACTCGGGCGTGCCGACCAGCGAGCCGAGCTCGGTGTAGAGCGTCCGATCGGTCAGCGTCTGGGTGGTCGCCTTGGCGACGCCGAAGTCGATGATCTTGGGAACCGGGCGATCATCCTGCAGGGTCACCAGGACGTTCGACGGCTTCAGGTCGCGATGGATGACCCCCTTTTGGTGCGCGTGCTGCACGCCGTCGCACACCTGCAGAAAGAGCGCGATCCGTTCGGCAACGGACCGCTTGTGGCGCGTGCAGTAGGTCGTGATCGGTTCGCCCTTGATGTACTCCATGACGAAGTACGGGCGCCCCTCCGGTGTCGCGGCGGCATCGAACACCCGCGCGATCGCCGGGTGATCCATCATCGCGAGGGCCTGGCGTTCGGCTTCGAACCGCGCCACCACCTGCGCTGTGTCCATGCCGGCCTTGATGATCTTCAGCGCGACCTGGCGGCGGACCGGCCGGGTTTGCTCGGCAAGCCAGACGGTGCCCATTCCGCCTTCGCCGATCGGCTGCATCAAGCGGTACGGTCCGATGCTCTGCGTGGTTCGAGCCGAGGCGGGCTGCGCCTGCGTGGCTGCTGAATCGTCCGGTCGCTCGATCATGTGTGCGGGAGGGATGATACTACCGTTGAGCTGGGGAGATCGCGCAAGCGCGCGCATCGCGTTTCGTCTCGCCCTGGGTCTTGATCGTGACGCCGAAATGGTGGAATGGCGACGTCGTGAAGATCGGCGGTGTGCGACCGCGGCCTCAGTTGATTGCGTGTCGCAGGATGGCCGCGTGCGGGTGACGGAACTCTTCGATTTTGTCTCGCCGTATGAACGTGTGAAGTCTTCCATGGGATCAATCCGTTCAAGCTCCGAGGCCGGCACGAGACCGTCTTCCGGCGCGGCTAGACGGCGGCGAATCGATGCGACACTCCGAAGCGACTCGGCAACGACGTAGCGGTCGTAGTACGAGTAGTGCCGAGGTAAAGTGATCGTCCGCATGTTCAAAGGCATCCTTCTCGCGCTGGTCACGATCACGGCGGCGCCGCTGGCGGCGCAGAACTTCGAGGGCAGCATCCGTGGCGTCGTCCGTGACGAGGACGGCGTGGTGCGAGGCGCGGCCGTCCAACTGACCGACGACGACACCGGTCTGATTCGCCGCACGCGCACCACTCGCGGAGGCGAGTATGAGTTCGCCGACGTGCGGCCCGGCAGTTACGCGATCCGCGTGACGATGGACGGCTACAAGACCTGGGAGCGATCGCACCTTCGCCTCGGCACGCAGGCGTTTGTCACCCTCGACGTTCCCCTGGAGGTGGGGAGCCTGCAGGAATCGGTCGCCGTCACCGCTGACGGCGCGCCGCCGGCGTCGACCGCCTCGGTCGGCACCCTGATCGACGCCAGGAGCCTCGACGCCTGGCCGAGTGCGGGACGCAACGTCTTCGTCACTGCCGCGGCGACGCCCATGGTGATGGCCACCGGTGACTCACGGTTCGTGCGCCAGCAGGATCAGTCGAACTCGTCGCTCATCTCGCTCGGTGGCGGGCCTCGCCGCGACAACGCCTACGTCCTCGACGGCGTCCCGATCGTCGACATCCTCAACCGCGCGACGTTCATCCCGAGCTTCGAGGCGGTCGAGGAGATGCGCGTGCAGATCAGCGACTACGACGCGGAGATTGGACGGACGTCCGGCGGCGTGTTCAATACCACCGCGCGATCCGGCTCGAACGTCTGGCACGGCAGCGCGCTGTACCAGGACCGGCCATCGGCGGCGCAGGCGCAGTCGTACTTTGCCGCCAGGAACGATCTGCCGTCCGCCGACGGCTACTACCATCTCGCCGGCGGCTCGCTCGGCGGTCCGCTCGTGCACAATCGCGCCTTCTTCTGGGCGAGCAGCGAAGGCTACCGCTCGTCGACCTCGCGCAGCACGGTGCTGGTGCTGCCGACCGCCGCCGAACGCCGCGGCGACTTCTCGCAGGCCGGCACCACGCTTTACGATCCGCTGACGACGCGCGCCGATCCGGGCCGACCGGGGCAGTTCCTTCGCGATCCGTTTCCGAACAACCAGATTCCGTCCAGCCGGCTGAATCCGGTCGCGATCGCGCTGCTGCCGTACTTGCCGCTCCCGACCTCCGGCACCTCGCGGCCGGCGGTCGCCGACCTCGTCGACGCCGCCAACCAGATCACCGGTAAGCTCACGCAGCGGTGGACCGACCGCATCGTCACCAGCGCGCTGTTCGCGTGGTACGGATCCACCGAGCCCGACGCGCGGTTCTACGGTCAGCCGGTGTTCACCAACGCGGCGGATCCGGGCGAAGGCGCGCTGGTCCGCCGCAACCACATGCTCGCCCTCAACGCGACGTGGACGCCGACCGATCGCACGGTGGTCGAAGCGCGCTACGGCCTCAACAGCTTTCTCGACGACAACCGGCCCGCGTCCTTCGATCCCGGCCAGCTCGGTTTCGCGCCGGCGTTTCTCGCCCGCGTGCCGCAAACGACGTTTCCTTCCATCGGTGTCGCCGGCTACGGCGGCAACGGGTTCCTCGGCGACCGATCGCAGCAGACCGCGACCTACTACTCGCAGACGCTCAGCGCCAACGTCTCGACGCTGCTGGGACGGCACACCCTGAAGACCGGCGGGGAAGCCCGGGTGAATGGCGTGCGCTTCCTGAATCTCGGCGGGATGGGCAGCTACAATTTCGACCGCGCCTTCACCCTTGGGCCCGATCCGAATCAACCGTCGGCATCGAGCGGCGATGCCTTCGCCGACTTTCTGCTCGGCGTTCCGTCGGCCGGGAACATCTCCGTCAGCTCGCCGATCGACGCCTACCTCGATTACTGGAGCGGCTTTGTTCAGGACGATGTGCGCGTCTCGTCCAGACTGACGATCAGCGCCGGTCTCCGGTATGAGCTCGAGACCGGACTGCGCGAGCGCAACGATCGGATGGCGGTGGGATGGGCGCCCGGCGATCCGTTTCCGATCGAGGTCAACGGCACGCGGCCCGACGGCGCGCCGCTCGTGCTGACCGGCGGCCTGCGCTACGCCGGCGTGGACGGGGCTCCCACGCACCAGGGTGATCCGAGGCACGCGCAGTTTGCGCCGCGCCTGAGCGCGGCCTACGCGGCGTCCGACCGCACGACGTTGCGCGGCGGCTACGGTCTCTTCTGGGCGCCGCCTCAGGGCATCAGCGCCGACGAGTACGGATCCGGTACGCCCGGTTACAACCAGTCCACCAGCTATGTCGCCGCCGGCGCCAATCCATTTCTGCCGTGCGCGACCTGCTCGCTGAGCGATCCGTTTCCCGCCGGGTTCGCCGCACCTGCCGGCAACAGCGCCGGCCGGCTGACCGGCGTCGGCGGCACGATCGAGTTCGTCGATCCGCGCAGCCATGCGGCACACTTCCACCGCTATTCGATCGA
>JAOBWF010000171.1 GCA_025463215.1 Acidobacteriota bacterium
CTCGGCTTCCGCGTCGCTGCGCAGCGGCCTGCCGAGCAGCGCCGACCAGAGGCTCATGCGCCGGTCGCGAGGTGTGCGCGCGCCGGATCGGGCGCGAACAGCTCCGGCTTCGGGCCGTCTTCGTCAGCGCGGCTCGGCCGCCGGGTCGCCAGGTCGAAGGTGTCGTTCGTGCTCATGATGTGCAGCCGCACGTCGAACACGGACATCGTCTTGTCCGGGTGTTCTTCCGAGACATTGGTGTACGACTCGCTGATCGCGTCAATCACATAGACAGCGCCGGCGCCGAGCACCCGGAAGCGGCCGTCCTTGACGACGATCGCGGTGTTCTCGTCGATGCCGATGCCGAGGATGCGCGGATTCTGCGCGACGGCGCCGAGCAGGCGGCCGATGCGGCCGCGCTCGGCGAAGTGCTGGTCGATGATCACGTTCGCGACCAGGCCCAGCCCCGGCGCCATCAGCAGCGCGTTGCCGACCTTGTGCGACTGATCGCCGTTGCCGCCGACCAGCATCGTTTCGCTCATGCACGACGTGCCGGCGGAGGTGCCGGCGAGCGTCATGCCGTCCTCGTACCCCTTGCGAATCTGGTCGCACAGCGGCGAGCCGCCGAGCATGCTGGTAATCCGCACCTGATCCCCGCCGGTGAAGAAGATCACCTTCGCCGTTTTCAACAGCTGTGCGTTCGCCGGATCGTAGGCCGCGTCGCGGTCGTCGACCTCGACATGGACGACATCCTTGACGCCCAGGGTGTCGAAGACCTTCCGGTAGAGCGCCCACATCTGCGCAGGCTCGGAACTGGCCGCGGTGATGACCGCGAGGCGGCCGCCGCGGGCACGCGCGGCGACCTGCTGCAGAATCACCATCTCGCCTTCGCGGTCTTCGGCGCCGCCGATCAGGATCAGCCGTCCCTTCGGGTTCTTGCTCGCGCTTGTCGCGCGGGCCGCGTCGAGCCGCGGGATGCGGCGTGTCCGGACGCCAACGTTGCTGTTGCCGTTCCCGTTGTGCCCGCCCTTGCCGTTGCCGGTCGCGTGACTATTGTTTCTCTTGGCCATGAAGTCGTATCCGCCTCCCGCTTTCCTGCAGAAATCGCTCCCGGCGGGTCAGGGAACCATCGCGCATCTACACTTGTCCACGCGCGACCACGTGCCGAAGCTCGAGGGTATGACGGTCCAGGACGACGATGTCTGCATCCGCGCCGGGCTGCAGACGACCCTTACGCGATAGCTTCAGCACCTCGGCCACATTCGAGGTGACGAGCGGCAGCCACCGCTCCAACGGCCAGGCCGTCTGTCCGCCGCAGCGGCGCAGTTGATCGAAACGCTGACGCGGCGGCGTGATCGAGGCGTCGGACGACACGGTCAAGCGGCTCAGGTCGCCCCCGTCACCCCTGAACGCGTGGAGCGACTCGATCAGATCGTCGCCGACGGTATCGACGTCGACGTAGACGCCGCGTGCCGTGATCGCAGCTGCTTCCGCCAGCAGTTGCGGCGTACGCTCGACGTGGGACGCGTACAGGCACCGCGCCTCGACCTCATGCTCGTCGAGCAGCGCGCGCAGCGGCGCCAGCCGCGCGCGGCCGTCGCCGACGTGAAAATGGGTCACGCCGGCCTTGCCGGTCAGCAGGCCGCCGACGTACGCGTCAGCCACGAGCCGCGCGAGCTCGGCAGTCGATGGTTGCGTCGAGCGCAGATCCGAGATCGCGATCTCCCCGCCGCCGATGACCTCGTCGACGAAGATCATGTCCTCGCGGAGCGATCCGAAGAGGCTGACAGGCGGCACGTTATAGCCGCCTGAATAAACGTAGGCACCGATGCCCTCTTCGCGCAGTGCCTTCGCCTTGCCCACCAGCGTCGCCATCGTCTTCATCGTGGTATCGACACCAAGGCAGCCGACGACGGTGGTGACGCCCGCCGCGATCAGCTCCGACAGGAAAATCTCCGGCGTCGACGTGCTGTAGCTCTTTTCGCCGCTGCCGCCGATCAGGTGCACGTGCGGATCGATGAAGCCCGGGACCACGTAGCAGTCCGACGCATCGAGCTCCTCTACGTCGACGCGTAAGGCGCCGAGCGCGGTGCGATCGACGTCGCCGATCCGCGCGATGGTGCCGTCGAGCGCGAGGATCGAGACGGCGCCGAGCGGCGACGGCGCGTACGCCTCGCCCCCCGAAACCACCAGAATCACGCCCGCCTCGGTTCCCGAAACACCCCGTCGGCGCCGATCTGCAGCGGATCGACCCGCGTCGCCGGCGTCGCACCGGCGCTGTCGAGCACGTGGCGGACGGCCGCGAGATCCTCGTAGAAGACGACGATCACTTCGTTGTCCTCCATGGTGTCGAGGGCGGTGCGCAGTGCGGTCGACTCGTCGGTGACGGTCCGGCACTCGCGCGCCGGCGCGCGGCGGGAGATCGCCTCGCACAGCAGCCGTGGCGTCTCGCCGCGGCGGCGGCCGCGCAGATCGTCGTCTTCGCGCACGATGATGCGGTCGAACGCCTCGGCGGCGACGCGCGCCGATTCGGCGATCACCCAGTCGGCACGATCGCCGGGCACGCCGACCACGCCGGTGAAGCGGCGGCCGAACCAGCGCGCCCCCATCCGGCCGACCGCCTCGAGCGCGGCCGGATTGTGGCCGTAGTCGAGCAGGACGTAGCCGCGGTCGACGCGATAGAGATTGCCGCGCCCCTGGTTCTGCGACTGCGCGTCGAACGAGCGCAGCGCATCGGCAATCTGCTCCGCCGTCAATCCGTAGGCGCGGCAGGCGGCCGCGGCGGCCATCGCGTTGGCGAGCTGAAACTGCGCCGCGCCGCCGAGCGCCGCCGGAATCTCGCTGACCTCGATGATCCGCTGCTGCGCGGCGCCGCTGTACTCCACGATCCAGCCGTTCCGCGGCGCATACGCGGTGCCGCCGCCTTCGATATGCCGGCGGACCCGGAAGTGATTCGGATACAGCGAAAACAACCGCAGCTCGCGCCGCAGCCGCGCGACCCGCGGCTCGTCGAGCAGCCGCATGACGTATGCGTCGTCGGCGTTGAACACCAGGCAGCCGCCTTCGCGGACGCGCTCGGCAACGAGCGACTTGATGAATGCGAGATCGTCGATCGACTCGATGCCGTCCTGGCCGATGTGATCGAGCTGGATGTTGGTGATGATGCCGATGTCCGACCAGTCGTATCCCAGACCCGACCGCACGATGCCGCCGCGCGCGGTCTCCAGTACCGCGACCTCGACCGCCGGATCGGTCAGCACGGCCTGCGCCGATCGCGGCCCGGTCATGTCCCCCGTGGCCACCGGACGCCCCTCCATCCAGACTCCGTCCGTCGTCGTCATGCCGACGCGCCGCCCGGACGAGCCGATCGCATGCGCGATCATCCGCGTGACGGTCGTCTTGCCGTTGGTCCCGGTGATCGCAATCAGCGGGATGCGCCCCTGGTCGCCGGCGGGGAAGAGCATCTCGACGATCGGCCCACCGACGTCGCGCGCCACGCCGCGGCTCGGATGGACGTGCATACGGATCCCCGGCGCGGCGTTCAACTCGACGATGCCGGCGCGCAACCCTGGCGGTTGGGCGATGTCGGGCGCCACGAGGTCGACGCCGCAGATGTCGAGACCGACGACGCGCGCGGCGCGCTCGCACAGCGCGCGAATGTCCGGGTGCACGTGGTCGGTGACATCGGTCGCCGTGCCGCCGGTTGAGAGGTTCGCGTTGTCGCGCAGCACTACTTGCTGGCCGGACGCCGGGATACTGGCGGGCGTGAGGCCCTGCTTCGCGAGACAGGCGACCGTCGTGTCGTCGAGGCGGATGCGGGTCAGCGGCTTTTCGTGGCCGGCGCCGCGTCGTGGGTCCTGGTTGGCGACCGACACGAGCTCCGCGACGGTTGCACGTCCGTTGCCCATGACGCACGGCGGCCGGCGCTGACTGGCGGCCACCAACCGGCCGCCGATGATCAACAGCCGGTAGTCGTCGCCGCTGAACGTTTCCTCGACCAGCACCTGGGGCGAGTACTGCTGCGCCGCCGCAAAGGCGGCGGTGACTTCGTCGACCGTACGCATGCCGACCGACACGCCCTTGCCCTGATTACCGTCGAGCGGCTTTAGCACCACGGGCCCGCCGATATCTTCGAACACGGCGAGCGCGTCCGCCAGGGTGCGAACCGTCCGGCCGCGCGGCACAGGGATGAAGGCGCGTTCGAGCATCTGCTTGGTGAGCGACTTGTCCTGTGCGATTTCGATCGCGATCCCGCTCGTCGTCTCGGCCATCGTCGACTGAATGAGGCGGCGGCGGGATCCGTACCCGAATTGCACAAGGCTGTCGTCGTTCAATCGCGTCCACGGAATGCCGCGCAGGATCGCGGCGTCGACGATCGCGCGCGTGCTCGGCCCGAGATCGGTGGCCGCGGCCAGGCGCTCGGCTGCCGACATGACGGCGTCGACGTCCCACGGCCGGCCGGCTGCGATGGCCGCGACCCCGTCGGCGGCGCCGCGCACCAGGTGCTGGGTCACCGGATGGACGCGCGACTGGACGACGATGTCGAAGCAGTGCGGCCGCGCCGAGCGTACGGTCTTGCCGAAATTGCCGACGCCGAACGCCGAGCCGATCTCGATCGCGACGTGCTCGACGACGTGACCGAAGTAGGTTCCATCCCGGAGCCGCTCGACGAACCCGCCGGGGTGACCCTTGCCGCACACGTGCTCGCGGAGGCCGGGCAGCTGCTCGACCAGCCGCTCGTTGAAGCCGGGCAGCTCGCAGCTCTCCCGTTCGTGGAGATCCTCGAGGTCGATCGTCGCGACCACGACCGGCTGGTAGGTGAATACATTCGGACCGTCCACGGTCCGCATCCCAATGATCTTCATCATGCCCACCGACGGTGGTGGCGGCGACCGAGGCTCAGCGGGCCCCGGCCGCGACGCGCTCCCCGTCTGAGCCGAGCTGCTTCACCAGCTTGTTGTACAGGCCGAGGATGAGGAGCGTCGGGGCCCACTGCCCCACGAACTGGCTGGCGTGCTGCCGGCCGACAAGCTGCAGCGTCAGCGAGGTGCCGATGGCGGCGCCCGCCGCCCACAGGAATGTGTCCGACGGCAGCTTCGCCGTCTGCTGTTCGATCGTCCGCGCGACTTTACCTTCCGAGTGATCCGGCCGGGTCATTGATGTGGTCATCTGTGTCTTCTCCATAAATCGAATGTCTGTCGTTTGGTATTGCAAACGCGTCGCCGCGGGCATCGGCGACGGGGTGCGCGGCTGTGCGCGCTGCAGAGTCATGTTCGGCTGCGGTTGACGCAGCGGACCGTCGCTGCTGTTGTCGCTGCGAGCGCGTCATGCCGATCCGTTGCTCGATCAGGAGCGCTCGACGTACGTGATAATCCGATCGTGGCGGAACGATCTACGACACGTGCCGAGCAGAGCGGCAATCCGATCGCGTGCGTCGACCTGAACGGCGTGCTCGACGCGTACACCGGCTGGCAGGGTGAGGCCCATTTCGATCCGCCGCGTGCCGGCGCGCGCGAGTTCCTCGCCGCGCTCCGGCAGCGCGGCTACCGCATCGTCGTGTTCACGACCCGGTACGATCGCGACGTCTGGGCTTGGGTCGACCGCTACGGGCTGGCCGACCTAATTGACGAGGTGACCGATCGAAAGCCCGCTGCCCATGTCTTCGTGGACGATCGGGCGGTGTGCTTTCGCGGCGACTTCGACGCGACGCTGAAGGACATCGACACGTTCTCGGCGCACTGGGAACCGCCGCGCGAAGCGGCCTCATGACCGCGATTCTCCTGATCCGGCATGGCCTCACCGACGCCATCAACCAGTACGTGGCCGGCACCGGGGAAGGGACCCCGCTCAACGCCGAGGGGCGCGCTCAGGTCGCACGGCTGAGCGCGCGCCTACGGGATGTGCGGATGACGGCGGTCCTGTCCAGTCCGCTCATCCGAACCCGCGAAACCGCCGAGGCCATCGCGCAGGTGCACCATCTGCCGGTCGAGATCGTCGCCGGCCTCACCGAATTCGAGTTCGGCGAGTGGACCGGCCGCCCCTTTCGCGAGCTCGACGCGGATCCCGAGTGGCAGCGCTTCAACCGCGTCCGCGGGCTGACCCGCCCGCCCGGCGGCGAGCTGATGCTCGACGTGCAGCAGCGCGCGGTCACCGCGTTGCTCGAAGCGGCCGCGACGTATCCCGGCGGCCGCGTCGTGGTGGTGTCTCACGCCGACGTGATCCGCGCCGCCTTGATGTACTTCCTCGGCATCCCGCTCGACCTGGTTCATCGTCTCGAGATCGCGCCGGCGTCGGTCAGCATCGTCACGATCGACCCCAACGGCGCAGTCGTTCGTCGAGTGAACGGCGATAACGCTGACGAAGCGCGTTGAAGGCGCGGCCGTCGACCGAATCGCCGAGCGTGTCGCCGGCGAACGCGGCGTAGGCCTGCCGGTACGCGAGGTACGCGGCTTCGAAAAAAGGCAGCCGCTGCGCGATGGTATGGTCGCCAGCGTGGCGGGTGTAGGCGGTGACGAAATACGCAGCCGCGTCGGGCGCCAGATCGAACTCGGCGATCGTGCCGGCGACGTCCCACGCGATGTCACGGCAACCCGGCCAGAAGTCATCGTCGTGGTGATCGAGCGCATCGGTCTTGACGAAGCGATCCCCGGCGGCGATCCATTCGTGCGGCAGCATCCGTCCATCGACGGCGACGCGCGCCTCGGCGAACTGCTCTGCGGCGGCGGCGAGGCGCGCCAGCGGCGCCGCGGTCCATGCGCCGAGCCCTTCGGAGGCGTTGATGATCGCCATGTTCAGCACTTCGTCGACCGACTCGGGGTCGGCGGTCGTGAATGCGCGCCTAATCGAGGCGAGATACGCCGCGAGATGATCGAGCACGCGCGGAGCCGCCGCGTCCGCAGCCGTCAGAGTGCGGCCGTCGATCCACGGCTGCTCGAGCCATCCGTGTGTCAACGAGAGGGCGCCGCTGCCGAACTCGGATTCGCCCAGTGCGGCGGCGCGATCGGCGATCGATCGTCCGCGGCGGCCCAGACCGGCGAAGCGCACGATGGTGCCGCTGCTCCCGGCGAGATACTTCCGGCGCTCGTGTTGCGGCTGCACCGCCGGCCAGAGATCGGGTGAGCTGAAACAGTGCGCGCGCCAGCCGCCGGCCGAGAGATCGCGCGTGACTGGTATCGTGCCGAACAGGCGATCGTCGCGCAGGCAGACCTGCTCGAAGCCGGCGGTGATCTTCTGGTGGCGATCCCACACGCGTTGGGCCGCCGTCGATCGGAGACTGTCGCCGGCAGGCAGCCAGCTTGGAAACAGCACGACGCGGTCCGCCGGGCGGCCGCCGGCGACGAGGAAATCAGCGGCCGCGGCGAAGCTCGAACCGCTGAGCCCAGGCCCCTCGTCCACCACCGCGACGTGGCTGACGCCGGCGTCGGCAATCACGGCGGCAAGCCGATCGGTGATCGCGAGGCGCCGATCGAACGGGTGGCCGCGCGGCCGTACCGACCGGGTCGTGGCGGCGATCCCCGCGCGCCTGATGGCCGCGGCGACGACGTGCGCCAGGATTGAACCGATGCTGCGGAGGCCCAGGCAGAGCACCGCCCGCGGCTGGTGCTCGCGCGCGAAGCGCCGCGCCGCATCCATGTACTGCTCCGGGAACAAGGCGTAGTGCGCGAACCCTTCGGCGGCCTTGGAGCGGACATGCTCCGGAACGGTCGCGACGTTCAGCGCATCGACGCCGTGCCGCGCGCGCGCGAGGGCGGCGGCAGACGCGGCCGCGTCGCCATCCCATGACGCGCACGCCGCGTCGGCACAGGCATCGCTGACGTTGCGCCAGGGTGTCAGCGCGGAGAGATCGTCGTCGCGATCCGGAAGGAGCGCGTCGGCGACGGCCGACTCCGCCTCGCCCCAGTCGACGAGCAGGTCGACGATCGCGTCGTGGCCCGGCGCGGTTGGGAGGGCATCGAGCCGGTCGCGGAACTGCCGCAGGAAGGCGGCGACGTTCAGGCCGACGGTGTGGTGGCCATAGACGAGCATGACCGGCTGGTGCTCGGACGGATTGACGCGTCTCGCGCCTCGGCGAGATACCCTTCGAGCTGGAGGGCGCGATGCTCCGCCGTGTGATCCGCCAGCACCCGGCGCCGCGCGCGGCGGGCGATGGCGCGCCGTTCGCGCTCGCCGATCGTGGACAGCGCCCGGTGCGTGTCGGCGGCCGACTCGCTGATGACGATCTCGCTGCCCGGCGTGAAAATCGTCTCCAGTCCTTTCCAGTAGTCGCTGATGATCGGCACGCCGCACGCCGCCGCCTCGAACAGGCGGACGCTCGGCGAGTAGCCGGCGCGGATCATGTCGGCGCGCGTCAGGTTCAAGGTGAAGCGCTGCGCAGTATAGAACGCCCGGTGCTCCGACGCCGGCACGTGGTCGACCCGTTCGACGTTGCCCGGCCAGCCGTCCCGCGGATAGCCGGGGCCCGCGACCACGAAGCGGCGTTCGGGCGAGAGGCGGGCGGCTCCGGCCAGCAGCCGCTCGAGCGGCGGCTGGCGATCAGGGCTGAACGTGCCCATGTAGCCGAGGTCCCACTGCGCGCTGCGCGGTTCAGGGAAGTAGGCCGCCGGATCGAACGAGCAGTACAGCGGCCGCGCCGCACGCGCGCGATAGGTCCGTTCGAGGCGGCGCAGCGTCGGGCCGCCCGTGAACGACAGATAGAGACCGTAGCGCGGAATCAGCTTGGGACTCAGATATTCGCACCGCCCGGCCTTGAGCGCGGCGAGCGTCACGGGCGTGTCGATGTCGTAGAAGGCGGTCACGCCTGTCGCGGTGGAGCAGACCCAGTCGCCGACGTCGATCCCGTCCGGGACATACGATCCGACGATCACGAGATCCGCATCGCGCACCACGCGCGTGAATCGATCGCGCAGTTCGGCGACGCTGCTGTAGAGCGCCGTCCGGCAATAGGGCGGCTGCGGCAGATCGCGGTTTGCCGCATACCACGGCACGTCGCGCTCCAGGAACATCACCTCGTGCTCGCGCCGCGCCAACTCGCGCAGCAGTCCGCGGAAGGTGGTCGCATGACCGTTGCCCCACGACGAGGTGATCGTCAGGCCGAGGACGACGATGCGGTGACGCCGGATCACGCGGGCACCGTCCGTCCCTGCAGCAGCGCCGACACCTGGGCGGCGCGATGCGCGTAGGTGTGGGAGGCGAGCACCCGCGCCCGCGCCGCCGCGCCGATGCGTCGGGCGGCGCCGGCGGTCAACGCGTTCACGTGCGCGGCGACGCCGGCCGCGTCGGCGGCGACGAGCACCTCGCGGTCCGGCTCGAGGAACTGCTCGATCCCTTCCCACGCGTCGGTGACCAGGCACGCGCCGGCGCCGGCGGCCTCGAAGACGCGGGTCGCCGGTGAAAATCCATAGCGGGCCATGCTTTCGCGCGAGATGTTCAGCACGGCGGATGGCGTGCAGTTGAACGCGTTGTGGTCGGCGGTGTAGACGTGCCCGACGTAGTGGACGTTGGCTGGCGTCGGCTTGTCGTGCCAGCCGCTGCCGCCGAGCAGCAGCCGCTTGCGCGGCAGCGCGGCCGCTGCCGCGAAAAAGAACTCGTCGACGCGGGCTTCACGGTCGGGCAGCCGGTTGCCGAGAAACGACAGATCCGCCGTGAACCGCGGATCCGCGGCCACGGGGAAATGCGTCGCGGTGTCGAGCGCGTTGTAGATCGGGATGCACTCGCGCGCGCCGGCGGCGCGATAGGCGCGCCGGACCGGCTCGCCGCCGCCGTAGGTGAGCACCACGTCGTAGCGCGGCACCAGCGCGTGAAACGGATCCGCGGGATCGGCCGCGAGCCGATCGAGGGTGGCCGGGGCGTCGACGTCCCAGAACACCGCCATCGTGTGCGCCGCGCGATCCAGCACCGCTTCCTCCAGCTCGCGATCGAAGACGCCGACGCCGCTCGCCTTGACGACGACGTCGCTGCCCCGGGCCTCCGCGACGGCGCGATACATGGCGTCGGGGTGGTTGTCGTAGACCACCACGCGCGCCCAGTCGGGATCGGCGATGTCGCGGTGCTGCTGGCGCTCGTAGGCATCGGGCTCGTAGAACGTGACGTCGAAGCCGCGCGCGTGCAGCGCCCGGATGACGCCGCGATAGTAGGTGGCGGCGCCGTTCCAGTACGCCGAGACCAGGCTCGATCCGAAAAAGGCGATTCTCACAGCGTCTCCATCTCCGCCGCCGGGATCTGTGCGCAAATCGCGAGCAGCTCGTCGACCCGATGCGCGCAGGTGTGCCGCGCACGCACCGTCGCCAGGCCGTGCGCCGCCAGCCGGCGCCGCCATTCCGGATCGCCGAGCAGCGCGGCCAGGTGCGCGGTCATCTCGGCGCCGTCGCGCGCCACCAGAAAGTCGGCGCCGGGCGTGAACAGGCCGCCGGTCTGATCCCACCGCGCCGAGATCAACGGGATGCCGCAGGCGAGCGCTTCGAACGGGCGGATCGTCGGTACCCCCGGCAGCGATTCCAGATACGGCCGCCGCGGGACGTGCACCGTCACGGTGTGGCGCGCGAACACCGCCGGCGCGTCGTAGTTGGGCAGCCATCCGCGGTACACGATGCCATCGCGCTCGAGGCGCGCCTGCGCGGCGGCGGGGTAGCGCACGCCGTAGAGCGTCGCGCTGACGCCGAGCGCGCGGACCGGCGCAAACAGGAACTCTTCGAGCTCCGCGGTGCGCTCGTCGTCTCCCCAGTTGCCAATCCAGACCAGATCAGCCTCCGGTTCGCCTCCGTGGTGCAGCGGCTGAAACACTCGGGTGTCAGCCGCCTCGTGCCAGGTCCACGCCGCCGTCGTCCAGCCGCGTTCGAGATAGAGGTCGCGGATCACGTCGCCGAAGGCGAGCACGCCGTCGTAGCCGCGCAGGTCGTACTCGCGCATCCGCTCGGAATCGGTGACCGCGCGATGGTGCGTGTCGTGGAACAGCAGCCGGCAGCCGGGCTGCCGGGCGCGCGCGGCCCCGAGCCGCGCCACCAGATCGTGAGGATTCCATTCGTGGACGATCGCCAGATCCGCCGCCCCGAGCACGGCATCGACGTCGAGCGATGCCGGATCGTAGAGCTCGCTCTCGAGGCCGGGATAGGCGCGGTGGAACCCCTCGATCGCGCCATCGCCGTGATCGTGGATCAGATTCGTCCGGCTCCAGCCGTCGCTCGGCTCGTAGACGCGCACGTGGTGGCCTCGCGCGACGAGTTCGGAGACGATCCCGCGCAGGAAATGCGCGTTGCCGTGGTTCCAGTCCGACACCAGCGAGTGATAGAACATCACGACGCGCATCGGCACTCCCGGGGCGTGGTGCGCGCCGCGGCACATCCGTACACCGTGGTGTATTCCTGGGCCATCCGCGCCGGCGTCCGCTCGACCGCGCGGGCGCGCGCCGCCAGTGCGCGTTCCGCCAGGCGCGCCGGCGACGCAATCAGCGCATCGATCGCCGCCCGCAACCGGTCGTGATCCTCAGGCGCGACATAGTCGGCGGCGTCGCCCCACACTTCGCGCAGGCTCGGAATGTCGCCGAGCACCAGGGCGCAGCCGGCGAGTGCGGCCTCCAGCGGCAGCAGCCCGAACGGCTCGTAGCGCGCCGGCAGCGCGAAGATCGCCGCGCGGCCCAGCCACGACGCGATCTCGCGCTCGGACAGCTGGCCCAGATGCTGCGTCGCGGCCCCCGCGTCCCCCTCGCCCGCGACGATCACGGGCCATGGCAGCGCCGGCGCGACCGCGTCGAGCGCTTCGACATTCTTGGCCCGATCCCACAGGCGCCCGGCGGTGGCGACGAACGGCTCCTTCGCCGCCGGCGGAAATCGCGCCGCGTCGCGGCCGTTGCCGACCACCGAGGCGCGCGGCAGCGGACCGTAGTGCCGCTGCAGCGCACCGAGCATGGCGCCGGTCGGCGCGACGACCCAGTCGGCGCTGCGCAGGCCGGCCCCGACGACATGGCGGTAGCGGTCGAGCCGGGCGGCGTCGATCGGTTCACCGACCGCTTCGTGCCACGACACCACGCAGGAGTGGCCCACCACCAGGACCGGTGCGCGCCACGGCAAGGCGCCATGCGCGAAGCCATTCAGGTGCACGATGATCGGATGGACCCGCGCTTCGAGGTCGAGCAGCCAGTCGCCCGCGGCGGCGATGTCGGCCCACGGATCGTCCATCCATTCCAGCTGGAACTCGCTGGTCACGATCTCCAGCCCCGGAATGTCCGCTGCCGCCCGCAACCGATCCTCAGACGGCTTCGGTCCCATCGTCGCAATCGTCGTCGCCAGGCCGTAGCCGGTGAGCGCGCGCGCGAGCTCGAGCGAATACGTCCACACGCCGCCGACTGCATCGGCCGTCATCAGGATGCGTGACATCAGCAGCGGCCCTGCATCTGCCCCGATGATGCCGCCGGCGGGCCGAACGGGGCATGCTCCAGATCCTCGAGCGGCAGCGGATGATCGTTCTGGATGTCGCTGAAGCGATCGTGGTGCGAGAGGTAGTCGGACATCGCGCGTTCCCACGCGCCCTCGTCCGGCGCACCCCATCGCTTGGCGTAATCCGGCGACCCAGGGTATGGAAAGAGCGGCACCGGCTTGTTCGCCCACACCCCGTGACGCTGCAGATGTTCGCGCCATCGCTCGACCGCCTCTTCGTCGTCGATCTGCGCGTCGATCAGGTTGCCTTGCACGAACGGCACGCGCTCGCGGGCGTAGACGAGACGCTCGGTAATCTGCTCGGTGGTCAACCGGCTGTTCTTGTCGAGCAGATTGCGGCCGGCCTCGCTGATGCTTTCCACACCGGCTTCGATCGAGACGCAGCCGGCAGCCCCGAGGAGATCGAGCATCTCGTGGTTCCACAGATCGATGCGGGTCTGGACGCCGATCTTCAGCCCGCGCCCGGCGAGCGCCTCGAGCAGCTCGCGATTGGGCAGGAAAATCTCGTCGATGAAGTAGATGTACTCGACCCCCTGGGAGGCCAGCCCGTCGATCTCCTCGAGCAGCGCAGCCAGCGGCCGCTTGCGGTAGCCGTTGCGGAAGTTGTCCTTCGCGCAGAAGGAGCAGTGATAGGGGCAGCCGCGCGACGACTCCATCTCGGCGCCCGGGCCGACCGCCGGCGCGTCGAACCGGTGATGATGATGGCTGTGCGCCTTGATCGCGTGATCAGGCCAGTGCAAGGCCGGCAGCTCCGACAGGGCGGTTGCGTGCGGCGCACCGCGCACGATCGCCCGGCCATCCTGCCAGATGCACAGCGAGTCGATCTGCGCCCACCGATCTTTCGGCGCGGCGAGCTGCGGCAGGATGTCTTCGCATTCGCCGAGCACGACGGCGTCGGCGCCGACCTTGTTGATCGTCGCCGCCGGCGTCGTGGAGGCGTGCGGGCCGACGACGACGATCGTCTCGACGCTGCCACGCAGATCGGAAACGGTATCCTGCGGGACACGCAGCTCGGGCGGGGCGCACCGCCAGAACAGGTAGCTGGGCGCGGTGGTGATGACCGCGATATCAGGGGCGAACGCCGCGACGCCGCGCCTGATGTCGTCACGCGACAAGCCGCCCAGTTGGCCGTCGAAGATCTCGGCGTCGTGGCCGGCGCGGCGGAGCAGGGCCTGCGCGTAGCCGTACTCCAGCGGGAGATGCGGCTGGCGGCAGCCGAAATAGATGCTGCCGTCGAAGGTCCACGACGGATTGACGAGCGCGAACTTCATGATGCGAGCGTCGCCGGCACCGGCGTAGGCAGCGTCCGCACCTGTGTCAGCCACGTATGCAGCGCGCGCACCCCCTCGGGCACGCTGACCCGGGGTGCCCAGCCGGTCGCGTCCGAGAACTTGCGGGTGTCGCTGACGTAGTAGCGCTGATCCGCTTCGCGCCAGGCGTCGAACTCGAGCGCGACCGGACGACCATGGAGCGCGGTGAGCACGGCGATGAGCTCGACCAGGCTGGTCGAGCGTTCCGGCCCGCCGCCGATGTTGAACGCCTCGCCTGCCATCGTGTTGATGTTCGCCTGCGCCCGCGTCATGGCGTCGACCAGGTCGTCGACGTACAGCAGGTCGCGGACCTGCAACCCGTCGCCATAGATCGTGATCGGCCGATCCTCAATCGCACGGATCACGAAGTGCGCGACCCAGCCCTGATCCTCGGTGCCGCACTGGTGCGGTCCATAGATACAGCTCATTCGGAACACGACCGCCGGAATACCGAAGGTGCGCGCGTAATCGAGGACGTATTGATCGGCCGCGCCCTTCGAGCAGCCGTACGGGCTGTGAAAATCGACCGGTCGCCGCTCGCTGATGCCGGCCATCCGGGTGTCGGTATCCGCCGGCACGTAGCGGTCCTCGTCCGGCACGAGCTGGACGTCTTCGAGATCGCCGTAGACCTTGTTCGTCGACGTGAAAATGACGGGAGGCGGGGAAGGCAGCGCGCGCAGCGCCTCGAGCAGGTTGAGCGTGCCCCCCGCGTTCACCGAGAAGTCGAACAGCGGATCGTCCAGGCTCGAGGTGACCGCAACCTGCGCGGCGAAGTGATACACCTCGCCGACCCCGTTGACCGCCTGCGCCAGCGCCGCGGCGTCGCGCACGTCGGCGATGACGCGCTCGACGCGATCGCCGAACGTGTCGCACAACCACCGCAGGTTGGTCTCGACGCCGGCGCGCGACAGGTTGTCGAAAATCCGCACGCGCCGGCCGCTCTGGAGCAGGCGGGCCGCGACGTTGGTGCCGATGAAACCGGCGCCGCCGGTGATCAGTGCCGGCAGGTCGGGGCGGGGACTGACGCGAGCCGTGCGCCTCATACCGTCAGCCCTCGCGCGGTCAGTTCCGCGTGCGCGTCATCGACGCGGTCGGCTGCGCTCTGGCCGCTGAGCCAGCCGGCGAGCTCCATCAGGCCGGCTTCGAGCGTCATCTGCGGCTGGTAGCCGAGCACCGTCCGCGCCAGCGAGATATCGGCGAAGCAGTGACGGATGTCGCCGACCCGGTAGTTGCCGGTGATTTCGGGTGCGATGTCGTTGGCGTCGAGCACCGCAGCGAGCCGGCTGGCGATGTCCCGCACGGAGGCGGACTGGCCGCTGCCGATGTTGAAGGCGCGTCCCGCCGCATCGGGCGCCTTGAGCGCAAGCCGCAGCGCGCGCGCCACGTCATAGACGCTGACGAAATCGCGCCGCTGTTCGCCGTCCTCGTAGATGACCGGCGGCCGCCGGTTGAGGAGCCGTGCCGCGAAAATCGCGAGCACGCCGGTGTACGGGTTCGACAGCGCCTGGCGCGGTCCGTAGACGTTGAAGAAGCGCGCGGCGACTGTCGGGATGCGATACGCCTGCCCGGTCATCAGGCACAACCGTTCCTGATCGAATTTGGTCAACGCGTACACCGAACTCAGCGCCGGTGCCTTGGTCTCGGGCGTCGGGATCGGCTCGAGCAGCGCCCCGTCCTGGTCCTGCAGCTCCCAGATGCCGTTGCTCAGGCCGGCGATGCTGCGCTCCGCATCGTGGACCGCGCGGCCGTCGCCCGCGCGATACAGCCCTTCGCCGTAAATACTCATGCTGGACGCCACAACGAGCCGCTCGACCGGTTGCTTGATGAGCGCTTCGAGCAGCGTCGCCGTGCCGACGACGTTGGTGGAGGTGTAGTCGGCGATCTGATACATGCTCTGGCCGACGCCGACCTGCGCCGCCAGATGCACCACCGCATCGACTCCGTCGAGCGCGCGCGCTACCGCCTCCGGGCTTCTGACGTCCCCGACCATCAACTCGACGCTTTCATCCAGATACGAGGGGCGGACGCGCTGCTCGTGCACCTGCGGCACGAGGCTGTCCAGCGCGCGCACGCGGTAACCGGCGCTCAACAACTCATCGGCCAGATGCGACCCGATGAATCCGGCGCCGCCGGTAATCAGAATGCGTTTGTCCATGCCAGAGCCTTGAGCAAGGTAAGTTCCAGAAAAAGAACAAACCTTTTGCATGCAGACGAAAGATCATCGCGCACTGGGGAAAATGCCCGCGTGAAGACCCGGCATTTCGCGTGATGGCGCGCACGCGACCGGCGACGATGCGTCGGGTTTAAGTTCGCTGCGTGGTCGCTACGCTTACGTCGCGTAGCGCCGCGTCATCGTGCTGCAGAAATCGGCGAACTCGCGGATGTCGCGCGGCGGGCTGGTGTGGTGCGGACGCAGGCCGCATGCTTCGGGAGTGAAGCAAAACGTGACGGTCAGCTGAAAGTCGTCCAGCGCGCTGACGAGGCGATCGAACCAGCGTTCCGCGTCGGGGCGCTGCCAGTCGGCCCAGCTGAGGCCCGTGCGTACGTGCCTGACGCCCAGACGCTTCAGCCACTCGACGGCGGTGTCGAGGCGGGGATCTTCGTAGTGAAACCACTGACAGATGCCGAGAGCCGGCGTGAATTCATGGAAGTGCCGCGTAGCCTGCTTCGGCGAGCCGTCTTCCCGCAGCAGCCCCATGTAGAAGTGGCGGTAGTACGACGAGCCCTCCGCCTCGCGATGTCGCGTCGTCGCCGGCCACGCGCGCGGCAGGTCGAACAGGCTATACCAATGTATCCGTTCGGCACGGCCGATCAGCAGTTCGGCGGTGCGCCGCAGTCCGAAGTCCTGGACCTCTTCGGCGCCGAAGCTCGAAATGCCGACCTCTGATACCCACAACGTGTGGGGTACCACGGCACCGACTTCCGCGAGCTTGTCGGGCCATTCGTGAATCGTCCAGTGATTCCAGTCGAGCGGAAAGCCGTGCAGCGCGACGACGTCGACCGCGTCGAGAACGCCGTGGCGCCGCATCGTGGCGAGAAATCCCGTGTCGATTGGCGACATGCCACCGAGCACGCGAGTCAACCGGGGGTTGTCGGCCTGCACCGCCGCCGACGCGAGCCGCACCATCGCACCGAAGATCTGCCAATCCGTGTCGAGCTCGAAATCCCAATGCGACAGATTGTTGGGCTCGTTCCAGAACATGACCGAGTCGATCATGATGCGGGGTACACCGCGCGCGGTTCCGCGTCTGAAATAACTGCGTGCCGGCAGACGAACACCTCTGGCTCGGGGTGCTCGACGATCGAGAAGCCGGCGCTGCGCAGCATCGCCTCGGCCGCGGCGCGATTCGGCACCCACCAGTTCGTCTGATCGCGGCTGTATCGGTGCTCGACGAAATGCAGCTTGGGGTAGCCGGCTGCATTGAAGATGGCTTTTTCGGAGAAGGGGTAATCGCTGTCGACCGTCGTGATTTCGGTCGAGCCGCGCAGCATCGACTGAAAGACAAACAGATCGCGGGTCACGTGCTCGTGGAGAAGATCGAGCGCAAGCAGCGGATGGCGCAGGTGGTAGAGCACGCCCATGAAGAGGACGATATCGAACTGCTCGCGGAGCGTCGCAACGTCATACACCGACAGACGCCTGAACTCGACGTCGACCTCCGAGATTTCTGCCGCGAAGCGCGCCTGCGCGAGGTAGCGCTCGTCCCAGTCGATGCCGACGACGCGATCGGCGCCGCGCCGCTTCATGGCAATCGAATAAAACCCGCCGTTACAGCCGATGTCGAGCACCGTGCGGCCGCGCAGGTCGGCCGGCACCGCATCCGCAAACTGTCGCCATTTGATCGCCGGGTAATCACCTAAGAAATGGTGCGGTGCGGTGTGATGGCCGCGCAACTCGATGTTGTGAAACCATTCGCCCAGCGCCGCGATGCGCTGCGGTATCAGATCGGAGGTCATAGCGTAATCAACGCATCAGCAACGTTGGTACCGGGTGGCCTTCTGCTTGCAGCCGCCGGGGTTGTCGCGCGCCTTCATGAAAATCGTCGTCTTCGGTCTGGCAATCAGTTCGTCCTGGGGCAACGGGCACGCGACGTTGTGGCGCGGTCTCTGTCGCGCGCTCGCGGCGCGCGGCCACGTCGTCGTGTTTTTCGAGCGGGACGTGCCGTACTACGCCGCCCATCGTGATTTGTGGACGCTGCCCGGGGGGCGGCTGCACCTGTACCAGACGTGGGATGACGTGCGGGAGCTAGCCACGGAGGAGTTGGCCACGGCAGACGTCGGCATCGTGACCTCGTTCTGTCCAGACGTGATCGCTGCGGAAGACCTGGTCCTCGAGTCCGGCGCGCTGACCGTGTTTTACGATCTGGACACGCCGATCACGCTCGATCGCCTGGCGCGCGGCGAGGCGGTCGCCTACATCGGGCCGCACGGGCTCACACGCTACGATCTCGTCCTCAGCTACACCGGCGGCACGTCGCTCGATCGCCTGCGGGATCAACTCGGGGCCCGGCGCGCCGTGCCGCTGTACGGCAGCGTCGATCCATCGGTGCATCAGCCGGTCGCGCCGGTCGCCGACTACTACGCCGACCTCTCGTACCTTGGGACGTATTCGGCGGATCGGCAGGACGGGGTCGAGCGGTTGTTCCTCGAACCGGCGCGGCGTCTCGCCGATCGCCGCTTCGTGCTCGCCGGCTCGCAGTACCCGCAGGAGTTTCCGTGGACGCCGAACGTCCTCTATAAACGGCATCTCAGTCCCGACCAGCATCCCGCCTTCTACTGTTCCTCGCGCCTGACGCTCAACGTCACCCGCCGGCCGATGGCCGAGACGGGGTTCTGTCCGTCCGGCCGGTTGTTCGAGGCGGCGGCGTGCGGTGCGCCGATCCTGTCGGACTCGTGGCCGGGGCTCGAGCAGTTTTTCGAACCGGGGCGCGAGATCCTCGTCGCCTCGTCGACGCTCGAGGCGATGGCCGCCCTGCGGCGTCCAGACGAAGAGCTGCGCGAGATGGCGCAGCAGGCGAGACGCCGGACACTGGCGGAGCATACGTCCGAGCGGCGCGCCGCCGAGCTCGAAGAGATTTTGATCATGCAGTCATCAGGGAGCAGCGATCGTGTGGGGCATCATTCCAGCGGCGGGCGCGGGCACGCGGATCCAGCCGCTCGCGTTCTCTAAGGAGCTGCTGCCGGTCGGCAGCCGCTTCGACGGCGCGGTCGAGCGGCCGCGGGCGATCAGCGAGCACGTCGTGGAGCGGATGCTCGCGGCGGGGGCGACCAAGCTGTGCTTCGTCATCTCGCCGGGGAAGTCCGACATCCTCGAGTACTACGCCGGTGCCATCGGCGCCGCCCGCATCTGCTACGTCGTCCAGCGCCAGCCCGCGGGGCTGTGCGACGCGATATTTCAGGTCGCGCCGTTCATCGCGGGGGACGAACCGGTGATCGTCGGTCTTCCCGATACGTTGTGGTTTCCGATCAACGGCCTGCGCGCGCTCGAGCACGACATGCTGTCGTTCCTGCTGTTCCCGGTGGAGCGGCCTGAGCTGTTCGACGCGGTCGTGACCGGGTCGGACGATGAGGTGATTGAGATCCGGGTGAAGCAGCCGGTGAACGACGGGTCATGGGTGTGGGGGGCGTTCAAGATGCCGGGACACGTGCTGCACGAGCTGCACGAACTCTGGGAGCGGCGCGATCCCCCCGACGAATATTTCGGCACGCTGGTGAACGCCTACCTCGCGCTTGGCGGACGGGCGAAGGGGATCAAGGCCGGCGAGTCGTATGTCGACGTCGGCACGTTCAACGGGTATCGCGCGGCAAACGTCCTGCTCGAGGAGCGGCGGCTGCTCGCCGCACCTGAGCTCGCACCGGTCCCTGCCAAACTCGTTCACCGCTGATATACTCGCTGCCAGAGCGCGCTGTTCGGCGCGGTCTCTTCCATCACGCTGATTCGACTACCCGGCAGGCCGATGCCGTGCCCTCCGTCACCTGGAGTGACCCTGGCTTCTTGACCCCGAGCTCGGTACCGTTACGCCGCCAGACCGATTCGGCGTCACGCTGGACCTACTCGTTCATCCGCCCGTATCGCCGCGAGGTTGCCGCCCTCGGAGTGCTGTCGCTCGCCGAAATCGCATTGCGCGCGTTCGCGCCGTGGCCCTTGAAGGCGATCATCGATTACCTCGGGCACACGGCGCGCCTGCCTCGGCTGTTCACGACGGGCGCGATGTCGCGACACCCGGCGCTGCTGATTGCGGCGATCGTGATGGCCGGGCTGATTGTTCAGCTCATGCACCAGCTCGTGCTGCTGGTGCATACGCGGCGGCAGGCTCAGCTCGGCCAGAGCATGGTGTTCGATCTCCGCTCGCGGCTGTTCACGCACCTGCAGAACCTGTCGCTGGCGCACCACGCCACCGGATCGGCCGCCGATTCGGTGTACCGCCTCGACGCCGATGCCTCCTGCATCGAGGGGCTGCTGCTCAGGGGGCTGTTTCCGCTGGTGTTCTCGGGCGCGACGCTCGTGGTCATGTTCGGCATCCTGCTGCGGCTCGACGCGCCGCTGGCGCTGATCTCGATGTCGATTGTGCCGCTGCTGTATTTCAACCTGCGGCGTTCGGCGCGGCGGATGGAATCGGGCGCCCGAAGCGCCAAGAGCGCGGAATCGGCCGTGATCACACGGCTGTACGAGAGCCTGTCGGCCATTTCGCTGGTCAAGATGTTCGCGCGCGAGGAGCACGAAGCCGACCGGTTCAGCGGCGTGGCGCGCGCGGCGATCCGCGAGCGGATGGCGGTGACGCGCCACGAGTCGTTCTTCAGTTTCGCAGTCGGCGCGATCACGGTCGCCGGCGCGTCGCTCGTGCTCGGCGTCGGCGCGGTACACGTGCTCGACGGACGCCTGACCGTCGGCACGCTCCTGGTCGTCATGAGCTACCTCGGATTCGTCTACGGACCGCTGTCGGCGATCGCGACCACCGCCGGATCGCTGCACAGCGCGTTGACGAGTGCGCGCCGGGTGCGCGAGGTGCTGCGGCTGCCGCGCGAAGCCGACCCGCACGCCGGCGCCGCGCCGACGCGGCTGCGCGGCGAGGTGCGGTTCGACGCGGTGACGTTTGCGTACGGCCCCGGCCGCACCGTGCTGCGCGACGTCAGCTTCGTCGCCGCCCCGGGCGAGACGGTGGCGCTCGTCGGCCTGTCGGGCGCCGGCAAGACGACGCTGGTGTCCCTGCTGGCGCGCTTGTATGTGCCGTCGACAGGGTCGGTCGCGATTGACGGCGTCGACGTCGGGACGCTGCCGCTGCGATCGCTGCGCGAGCAGATCGCGGTAGTGCCGCAGGAATCGATTCTGCTCTCCGGATCGATCGCCGACAACATTCTGTATGGGCGTCTCGAGGCGAACCGCGACGAGGTGATCGCCGCCGCCGTGGCGGCGGAGTGCGCCGCCTTCATCGAGCGGCTGCCGGAGGGCTACGACACACCGCTCGGCGCGTCCGGCGCCGGCCTGTCAGGCGGGCAGCGGCAGCGCTTGAGCATTGCCCGCGCGTTCCTGAAGGATGCGCCGATCCTGATCCTCGACGAGCCGACCGCGTCGCTCGACCTCGTCGCCGAGCGCAAGCTGCTCGACGCGCTCGCCCGGCTGCGCCGCGGCCGCACGACGTTCGTGATTGCGCACCGGCTGTCGACGATCCGCGACGCCGACCGCATTCTCGTGCTCGATAGCGGCTCGATTACCGCGCAGGGACGCCACGAACAGCTGCTCGAAAGCAGCGGCATGTATCGACGACTCTGCGACGAGCTTTCGCGGGACGCAGCGGCGGCAGGCGATCGACGGCCGAACACGCGACGCGCATAGTCCACCCCGCACGTCGCACCTCGCACCCCGCACCCCGCACCTCGCACCTCGCACCCGCGACCGCCCCCCGGCGCCGCTGGTTTTCGTTCACGCGTGATATACTTTTCCGGTTGTCCTGCTTCGGCGAAGCTTCGCCGAGAATCCTTTATCTTCATACGTTGTAAGGACTTGAGAATGTCACCGACAGATCTCGCGGTTCAAGAACAGGAAGCGGCCGGGAAGGCGCACCGGGTCGTCAACGACTTCAGCATCCAGATTGCCACCGTCAACGGCTCGGGCAGCCAGACGGCGAATATCGTGCTGCTGCGATCGATGCTCCTGTCCGGCGTGCCGGCCTCGGGCAAGAACATGTTTCCGTCGAACATTGCCGGCCTGCCCACCTGGTACACCATCCGCGTCAGCAAACAGGGCTACATCGGGCGCAAGAAGGAAGTCGACTTCCTGATCGCGATGAACGCGGAGACGGCGAAGGAAGACGTCATGACGCTCGAGCCGGGCGCCGCCGTCGTCTACGACGAGCCGCTGAAGCTCAATGCGCTGCGCAGCGACCTCATTTTCTATCCCGTGCCGTTCGACACGCTGGTCAAGCCGGTGTGCCCCGACGCCAAGCTGCGCCGCCTCGTGCGCAACATGATCTACGACGGCATCCTCGCGAAGCTGCTCGGGATCGACCTGGCGCTGATGGAGAAGGCGCTCGCGAAACAGCTTGGCAAGAAGGCCAAGGCGGTCACGCTCAACGCCGGTGCGCTCAAGGCGGGCTTCGACTACGCCGAGGCGACGTTCACCAAGCAGGACCCGTACGTCATCGAGCCGATGAACAAGACGCAGGGCAAGATCCTCATCGAGGGGAATGCCGCGGCCGCCATCGGCTGCATGATGGCCGGCGTCACCGTCGTCGCCTGGTACCCGATTACGCCGTCCTCGTCGCTGTGCGAGTCGCTGATCGGCTACATGAAGAAGTACCGCGTCGACAAGGACGGCAAGGCGACGTTCGCCATCGTCCAGGCGGAAGACGAGATCGCATCGCTCGGCATGGTCATCGGCGCCAGCTGGGCGGGGGCGCGGTCGATGACCGCGACCGCCGGCCCAGGCATCTCGCTGATGGGGGAGTTCGCCGGCCTCGCCTACTACGCCGAAACCCCCGCCGTGATCTTCGACGTGCAGCGCGTCGGGCCGTCGACCGGCCTGCCCACCCGCACCGCGCAGGGGGACCTGATTCAGGCCGCGTTCCTCTCGCACGGCGACACCAAGCACATCATGCTGATCCCGTGCTCGGTCGAAGAGTCGTACGAAATGGCGATGGAGGCGTTCGATCTCGCCGAGCTGTTCCAGACGCCGATCTTCGTGATGATGGACCTCGACCTCGGCATGAACAACTGGATGTCGGACGGCTTCAAGTACCCGACGAAGGAGATCAACCGCGGCAAGCTCCTGACGGCGGACAAGCTCAAGGAGCTCGGCGACGGCTGGGGGCGCTACAAGGACGTCGACGGCGACGGCATCCCGTACCGCACCGTGCCGGGCGACGGCATGCCGTCGTACTTCACCCGCGGCTCGGGGCACAACGCCAAGGGGCAGTACAGCGAGCGGCCGGACGACTACGTCGAGAACATGGATCGCCTGAACCGGAAGTTCGAGACCGCGCGCAAGCACGTGCCGAAACCGGTGATTGATCAGAACGCGAAGGCGCAGATTGGCTTCATCGCCTACGGCACGTCGGAGTACGCGACACAGGAAAGCCGCGATCAGCTGCGGGTGGAAACCAGCGTCGAGACGTCGTACTTCCGCCTGCGCGCCTATCCGTTCACCGACGAACTTGCCGCGTTCATCGACGCGCACGAGCGCATCTACGTCATCGAGCAGAACCGCGACGCGCAGCTGCTGCAGTTGATGAAGCTCGAGGTGACGCCGGATCGGCAGAAGAAACTCCGCAGCGTGCTGCACTACAACGGCCTGCCGATCGACGCCCGCAGCATCACCGACGATGTGCTGGCGCAGGAAGGCTTCGAAGTGGCGAAAAAAACGGCCGGCCGCATGAGCGCGGGCACGGCGGGTGGGGAATAGACAATGGCAACTCCTCTGAAAGTGAATCGAATCGGTCTCGAGCCGGCGATCTACAAGGGCGGCAAGACGACACTGTGCGCCGGCTGCGGCCATAACGCGATCTCCGAGCGCATCATCGACGCCTTTTACGAGATGGGCATCGATCCCAAGCAGGTCGTCAAGCTCTCGGGCATCGGCTGCTCGAGCAAGAGCCCGGCGTACTTCCTCGGCGGCTCGCACGGCTTCAACGCCGTGCACGGGCGCATGCCGTCGGTCGGCACCGGCGCGATGCTCGCCAATCACAAGCTGATCGCGATCGGCGTCAGCGGCGACGGCGACACCGGGGCCATCGGCATCGGCCAGTTCGTCCACCTGATGCGCCGCAACCTGCCGATCATCTACATTATCGAGGACAACGGCTGCTACGGCCTCACCAAGGGGCAGTTTTCGCCGACCGCGGATCTCGGCTCCAAGCTGAAGACCGGCGTGGTCAACGACCTGCCGCCGATCGACACCTGCGCGCTCGCGATCGAGCTCGGCGCCACCTTCGTCGGCCGCTCGTTCTCGGGCGACAAGAAGCAGCTGCTCTCGCTGCTCAAGGCGGCGCTCTCGCACCGCGGCACCGTGATGCTCGACGTCATCTCGCCCTGCGTCACCTTCAACGACCACGAGGGCTCGACCAAGAGCTACGCCTACGCCAAGGATCACGACGATCCGGTCGAGGACATCACCTTCGTGCCGTTCTTCGAGGACATCGCGGTCGACTACGAGCCGGGCTCCTCGCAGGAAGTGACGATGCACGACGGCTCGAAGCTGCTGCTGAAGAAGCTCGAAGAGGACTACGACCCGACCGACAAGATGAACGCGATGCGGCGCCTGCACGAGACCGCGCGCCGCGGCGAGTTCGCCACCGGGCTGATCTACATCGAACCCGACCGCGACGATTTCCTCGCCCAACTCAACCTCGTCGACGAGCCGCTGG
>JAOBWF010000235.1 GCA_025463215.1 Acidobacteriota bacterium
GACCGTCCACGCGGTGGTCGCGCCCTTCTCGATGCCGACGGCGAACTTGCCGCCCGAGAGCGCGGCGCCGTAGACGCGGAACGAGACGTTGGCCGCGTCTTTGTAAATGGGCGCGGCCGCGAAGACATTGCGCACCGCGCCTCCGAGCGGTCCCGGACTACCGGCGATGGCAGGGTCGGTGAGCCGCAAGGAGCTGAGTGTGGTCCCGACATAGAAGATCTTGAACACGTGCCACGTCGTCGACGTGATCGCAGCCCCGGTGGTGTCTTCCTCGACAGACGCGTATCGCTCCAAGAACGGCTCTGTGTCGGTGGTGCCGTTGGAAAGGTTCAGCCCAGCCTTCCAAACGTTGCCTGCCTTGCTGCAGTTCACGGCGGTGTCCTCGCACACTCTGCGAGAGCCGGGAAGCGATCCGAAGAATGCCACTTTATTCGGCAGGCTGGCCGGACGCACGAGCGCGGTTCCGATGCCGTCTCCACCGATGACCTGATTGAACGTCGTCGGGCTGCCCAGCGTCGGGTCGAGATCGCGGAACCGGGTGCCGTTGTCCTGTAGCCCACCGAAGACGACGTCGGCGTCTCCGTTCGTCGGATCGCCCGAGGAGATGCCGTAGAACAGGTGTGTCGGAATTCCACGATTGACGGTGAAGCTCCACGCCGACGCTTGGCCGGTCGCGGCTGTGAAGACGTTCGTCGACGAGAAGATTCCGCCGTCCGATCCGGCGAAGGTCCGCACCTGTCCGCCGAGGTTCACGACGGTCACGGCGTGCCAGTCGGCATGAACGTAGGGCAGAGTGCCGCCAGCGACCGGACCAGCGAGCCAGTGGGAGACGTTCTGCCAGGTGGCGCCTCCGTCGATGGACCGGACGCCGCAGAAGTTGCCGCCCAGGAGTACGTGGTTGGCATCGGTCGGATCGACGGCGATCGCGAGGTTGTACCAAGATTGGCTGTGGGCCACGTTCATGTTGGTGCAATCGGTGCCGAAGTTTGCACCGGTGGTCGGATTGCCGACGGCTGTTGTCGCCGTTGCGATGGTCACGAAGCTCTTGCCGCCGTCGGTCGACTTGAACACGGCCACCTGTCCCATCGTCGCGCTCGAGGGCGCGTCTGCCTTGCTCACCTGTGCGTAAACGACGGTACTGTCGGGGCCCGCGGTGGGCGCACCGGCTGCCAGCGCCATGCGAGCGAACTCGACGTTGCCCGCGAGTGTCGGGAGCTTTGCCGTGTTGCGCAGTGAGGTCCACGTGGCGCCGGAATCCGTCGAGCGCCAGATATCGCCGAGTGTCCCGCGTGCGCAGTTCGTCGCGCCTGGCCCGAGATCGCCTTGAAATCCAGGCGGCATGCTGTTGGTAACGCACGCGTTCATGCCAGATACGACCCAGGCCGACTGGGCGCCCGTCGCGCCGAGGTACTGAATCGTCCAAGTCGCCGATTCGAGATCGACCGTTCCCCCTGCGTTCGTCGGCAGCTGCGCCAACGCCCAGGTCGTTCCGCCGTCAACGGTGCGGAAGAGCCCAACCTCCGTAGCGATGAGGACTTTATTGCCATCCTTGGGGTCGATCGCGAGATCGCGGATCGCCACCGCGCTCTCGGACCGGCCGCCCGCCGTTGCCGCATAGGTGGCGGACAGGCGCGGGGTCGACATCTTCCACGTCGCACCACCGTCGCTCGATTTGAAGACGGAACCGCCGGCGATCGTCGTGTCGAGTGCATCGCCGAGCCCCATCCAGAGCGTGTCGGGACTACTGGGATCGATGTCGAACGCGCCAACGAAGCCGGACGCGACGCCGTCGGTGATGGGAACCCAATGCGGCTGCGCCGATGCGAAGTCGTAGCTCTTCCAGACGCCGCCCGACGCCGTGGCGAGGTAGACGACGTTGCTGTCGCGTGGGTCGACCCGGATGGTGGCGGCGCGTCCCGAGTCGATGCCGTTGTACGGTCCACCATTGATCTGGATGCGTGCGTCCGTTGGCCCGAGGTTCACCCAGCTCTGTCCGCTCACGGCTGCGGTGTTGCGAGGCTGACGTCCCACCTCACGCTGCGCGGCGCGGAAGATCTGCTCGCTGACGTCAGGGCCGAAGGTGCCGTAGTAGTACTCCGTGTAGAGCCGGCGAAGGAGCGGATCGTCGGCCTCGACCTCCTGCTCATCGAGCTCTTTGAAATCGCCCGCGGGAGGCGTGTCGTCCTTGCTGCGGTTCTGATATGCGGCGAACACCTTGGCCCGCCATCGCGCGCGCTCCCAGTGTTCCCATGCACGAGCGGCCGGACGATAGCCGGCGACGAGCGCCGCAGCCGCGAGGGCGGTGATGGTGACGCGGACGAGCCAACTTTTTCGCATTCAGGAGGTCCTTTCAAACGAGCGACTCCCCCATGTGAACTTGCTTTACAGGCTTATGCAACCTCCGGTAGGACCACGTCGGACGTCGGACGCCGCTCCCGGGTGGAGTGACGCATCTCACCGACTTCGACGAAAACCACGTCCGAACGGCGTGGACGCTCTTCTCGGTGGATGCCGCCTACGATAGGGTGGTTGGATGCGGTTGTGTTTCGCGGTGTCAGTGATTTTCTTCATTTCGAGTCCTGCGCGGGCCGAGCGAAGCGATGAACAGGCGCGCGCCGTGGCGCGGGCTCACTACGCGACGGGGACGAGCATGTTCGACCTCGGCCGCTACGACGAAGCGATCGCCGAGTACGAGGCTGCTTACAAGGCGATGAACGAGCCGTCACTTCTGTACAACATCGGCCAGGCGCACCGTCTAGCAGGGCATCCGAGCCAGGCGATCCGATTCTACCGGACCTACTTGACGCGCGTTCCGAACGCCGAGAACCGCGAAGAGGTGCACGGCAAGATTGCCGCACTCGAGCGTGTTCTCGACGAGCAGCGAGCGTCGAGCAGCTCCGGCGCGAAGCCATCGAGGCCGACTTCCGATTCAATTGCGTCCCCTCAGCGTTCGTCCGACCCGCGTCCGCCGGCGGCGCCGATCGTGGCGCCAACGGCACTCTCGCCCACGCCCCCAAACGCGTTGTCAGGGGGGCCCTCCCCGACAACGAGTCTGCAGCGTTCGGGGCGACCGAAGCGCATCGCCGGTCTCGTGACTGCTAGCGTGGGGGCCGGTGTGCTCGCGACGGGCATCGTCTTCGGCGTCCTCGCGAAGAATGCGTCCGATGCGATTACGCAAGCGGATCGGGCGCACGCGCCATTCGATCAAGGGAAGTACGACGCCGGGAAGACCGACCAGATCCTCGAGGGCGTCTTGCTTGGTGTCGGCGCCGCCGCGGTCGTGTCCGGCGCGGTGCTGTACGGACTTGGCCATCGTGAGCGGAAACGAGCCTTCAATGCACAACTGATTCCCCAGCTTGCGCATACGTACGCGGGTATCAGCGTGCGAGTGGGCTACTGATGGGCGATTTGAGAATATCGAGTGTCGTCCTCTTCTGGGCGGTTACATCGCTCACCGGCTGCTTTTCACCGGAGGTCACCAACGGTGGCTTGCAGTGCGCGGACGGGGGAGTGTGTCCCTCGGGTTTCCACTGCGCCGTCGACAATCGTTGTTGGAAGTTGGGACAGGAGCCGTCCGGCGTAATTGGCGAAGACCTGGCGGTCTCTGCAAACGACGATCTCGGCGAAACAGCCCCCGACATGACCGCGCCATTGTCGGCCGGCGCGCCATGCTCCGCCTCCTCGCAGTGCGAGAGCGGCTTTTGTGTCGACGGCGTCTGCTGCCAGAGCGCGTGTGACGGCAGCTGTCAGAGTTGCGGGCTGGCGGGCTCGCTAGGCAAGTGTTTGAACGTTCCGGCTGGCAGCGTTCCAGCGTCCGGCCATCCCAGCTGCGGGCCTGACCCTCAATCGGGGTGTATGCGCGACGGTACATGCGACGGCGCCGGTGGATGTCATCTTTGGGACAAGGTCGTCTGCAAGGCGGGCAGCTGCGACGCTACGACGAATCAAGCCACCGCGGCATCGAAGTGTGACGGCAAGGGGGTGTGCATTACTCCCAATGCCGTCACCTGCGCTCCGTACGTCTGCTTGCCCGACAATACGGCCTGCTACCCGAGCTGCAGCGGGACGTCGACGGGCTGTAAAGCACCCAATGTCTGCAACGCCGGCTCGTGTGGGCCCAAGGCGAATGGGACCCCGTGCGCGGCGAATGGCGAGTGCGCAACGAACCACTGCTCCCCGGACGGTTACTGCTGCGACACTGCATGCACGGGCAAATGCGAGGCTTGCGACGTCGGAATCAATCGGGGCGTGTGCACGGCGATAACCTCTGGCCAGCCAGAGCAGTCGCACGGCGGTAACTGCACCGGCTTTGGTACGAACAGCTGCGGTGGCGGGTGCGCTGCTGGCGTGCGCGCGACCTGTTCGTACCCTGGCGACGGCAATGTCGCCAACGTCGTTTGTGCAGCCACCAACTGCAAGGACGCAACGACGCAATACAACAGCGCACAATGCAACGGGACCGGCGCGTGCAACACTCAGTCGACGACGGCATGTGGCGCATATGTTTGCAGCAACAACGCGTGTCGCGGGACGTGTAGCGGCACCGACGATACGAACTGTGCTCCGGGTAACTATTGTACCGGGAGTGCGTGCGCCGCTGCCGTGGCCAATGGCCAGGCGTGCTCACGCGGTCGGCAGTGCACGAGTGGATACTGCGCCGACGGCGTGTGCTGCAACATGCCGTGCACGGGACAGTGCTCCCGATGTGACGCGACACCCGGCACGTGCACTCCGACGGCAAACAACGCCGTGCCCGTCAACGGTCGGGCAGCCTGCGGAACCGACAGCACCTGCAATGGTTCGTGCGATGGCAGCGGCAGTTGTGGACACTATCCGACAATCTCCTGCCGTAATGCTCAGTGCATCGACGCGCACAAAGGGGTCGATTCTGCGACCTGCGACGGCGCCGGACATTGTCCCGCGCCCGTCGTATCCGACTGTGGAACTGGCTGGTGCTGCCCGGGTCCGTTTTGCATCAACTTCAACATGCAATGCCCATGATTCGTTCAAGGGCGTCATGTCGAATTGCGTCGATCGTGTTTGCGATGGGCATGGTGACGCTCACGATCCCGACCGCGTCGGCGGACGCCTCGGGCACGACGGCAGGACACAAACGCAAGGCGACGAAGAAGAAGCCTGCGCCGCCGGCGGCTGCGGTGGCGTGCAGCGCCGACGCCGATTGCACGCTGAGCAATTTTGCCGACGGGGAGTGCTGCCCGATGCTGTGTCAGCCGCGGGCCATGACGAAGCAATCGGCCGACGCGCTCGCGGCCTACGGCGTGCGCTGCAAGGTGCGCTGCGCGGCGCCGCCGTG
>JAOBWF010000242.1 GCA_025463215.1 Acidobacteriota bacterium
GACCGGCGTTTCGGCGCCTCGTTGCGGCGCGCGCCCGGCGGCTGCGGCATGCGCTTGTTGGCGATGGGGGCGGGACGCAGCGGTGGACGGCGCAAAGCGCCGGCACCCGGTGCGCCCAGGGGACGACGGATGGCGCCCGGCGCTGCCGCCGAGGTGCCAGTCTCGATTTCCTGCGCCTGGCGCGCGGCCTGCGTCTGCGGGGCACCGACAGCCTGGTCGAGGCGCTTCTGCACCAGCACGTCGGCCTTGCGCTTGATCTCGTCCTCGGCCTTCTTGCGCGTCTCTTCCTCGGCGAGCCGCTTCTTGTGCTCGTCGTCGGCGATCTTGCGCGACTTTTCCTCGGCTGCACGACGGGCGCCTTCGACCGCCGCCTTTTCGCGCGCGATCACCGCATCGCGATCGGCGCCGACCAGCGCACGGGCGCGGGCTTCCTTCTCTTCCTCGGTGAGCGTCTTCAGCACGATGCCGCGGCTGTTCGTGCTCGGGGCCGGACGGGCCGGAACCGCGGGGGCGGCCGGCGCGGCGGACGTGCGCGCAGCGGGAGCAGTAGAGCCGCGAGCCGCAGGAGTGGCGGCAGCGCCGCCCAGCTTCAGGGTGCGCGCAGGCGCTGGGGCTGCAGGAGCTGCGTCGGCGACAGGAGCGGGTGTCGCGGGTGCGCCCGGCGGACGCTTGGCGACCTTCTTGACCTCGACCGTCACCTGGCGCGTGCGCCCGTGGGAAAATTTCTGCTTTACCTGAGTCGCATCCGCCTTGGACGCGGCGCTGCGCGACGCGGTCGACAGCGTCAGCGGCTTCTTGCCTTCTTTTTGGTCAGTCATATGGCGTGTTGTCCTTGGTCCCGCGCGGCCCGTCAACCGGCGCTATTGAGACGATATCCGCGCCAGCGCGCGGCACCGCCTGCAATTCGTTGAATGAACTGGCCGGACGCGTCGTCGCGCATCACCGCCACATAAACCGTCTGATCGCGTCCAAAGACGCCACCCAAAATTTCCTTGGTCCCAAGCCGCTCCAGCGGCAGGCCAGTCTTCGTCAGTTTTGCCAGACCATCCCCATCGGCTTCATCAGCCACTATCAGCAGGCCCGCACGGCCATGCCCCATCATCTGTTCGACCCGCACGAAACCCGCCACCGCCCGGCCGGCCCGGCGGGCGCGGCTGAGATCGCTGAGAGGCCGCTCGAGCAACAGTCGCTCAAGCCGTTCGGCCAGGTCGTCGTCGACCTTCACTTGGGCGCGCGCGGCCTTCGAGAAGGACTTCTTCGCCACCGCCTGTTCGACGGCCGAACGCTCGGCCGTCACCCACATGCCACGTCCCGGAAGCTGCCGTGCCAGATCGGGCACGACGTTACCCTCGGGTCCCACGACAAAACGCACCATCTGCTCCGGCGCGCGCTCGACGCCGGTCACGATGCAGGTGCGCACCGGAGCGGCCACGACGGGTGCCGGGAGATGGGGTTCGGTCATGGAGAAAGCAAGATCCAATGGGCGTCTCCGGTCAGGCTTTGGCCGCGTCGCCCGCGCCGTCCGTAGAATCATCGGCGGCGGGGGTTTCATCGGCGAACCAGTGCTCACGCGCCTTCATGATGATGGCGTTGGCGGTGTCGTTATCCATGGCGCTCTCGCCCACGATCTCGCGCAGCTCGTCGGAGGCGAGGTCGGCCAGGTCTTCGCTGGTCTTCACGCCCTTTTCGCCGAGCGCCACCAGCATCGCAAGCGTGATGCCCTCGGTCGCGCGCAGGCTCTCGTCGATGCCCAGCTCGGCCAGACGCGCCGCCAGATCGGAGTCGCGCTTCTCGATGTACTCGCGGCCGCGACGTTGCACCTCGGTGGCGAGCTCCTCGTCGAAGCCCTCGACGCCGGCCAGGTCCTCGACCGCCGAATCGGAGATGTCCTCGACCGTGGCGTAGCCCTCGGCCACCAGCAGGTGAGCGATGACGTCATCGACGTCGAGCGTCGCCTTGAAGAGTTCGGTGCGCTCCAGCGTATCCTTCTGGCGGCGCTCGCTCTCCTCGGCCTCGGTCATGATGTCGATTTCCCAGCCGGTGAGCTGCGAGGCGAGCTTCACGTTCTGGCCGCGGCGGCCGATCGCGAGGCTGAGCTGGTCATCGGGCACGACGACCTCGGTCTTGTTCTTTTCCTCGTCCATCAGCACCTTGCTGACTTCGGCGGGCGCGAGCGCGTTCACGATGAAGTTCGCCGTGTCGTTCGACCACGGAATGATGTCGACCTTCTCGCCCTGCAGCTCCTGCACGACGGCCTGGACGCGGCTGCCGCGCATGCCGACGCAGGCGCCGATCGGATCGATCGAGCTGTCGTGGCTCAGCACGGCGATCTTGGCGCGGCTGCCCGGATCGCGGGCGACGGCCTTGATCTCGATGATGCCGTCATAGATTTCCGGCACTTCCTGCGTGAACAGCTTGGCCATGAACTGGGGATGGCTGCGCGACAGGAAGATCTGCGGGCCGCGCGGCTCCTCGCGCACGTCGAAGATGTAGGCGCGGACGCGATCGTTCACGCGCAGGCTCTCGCGCGGAATCGTCTCGTCGCGGCGGATCACGCCTTCGGCGCGCTGCAGGTCGACGGTGATGTTGCCGTAGTCGACGCGCTTCACGACACCGGAAACGATCTCGCCGACGCGATCCTTGAACTCTTCGTACTGGCGCTTGCGCTCGCTCTCACGCATGCGCTGCGTGATGACCTGCTTGGCGGTCTGGGCGGCGACACGGCCGAAGTCGATCGGCGGCAGCTCGTCGGTCAGGAAGTCACCGACCTGCGCCTCGGGATTGCGGCGCTGGGCCTCGATGACGGCGACCTGGGTGTTCTCGTTCTCGATCGGGTCGGCTACCTGCATGTAGCGCAGCAGCTTGATCTCGCCGGTCTTGCGGTCGATCTCGGCGCGGATGTCGTGCTCCATGCCGTACTTGGCGCGGCCGGACTTCTGGATGGCCTGCTCCATCGCCTCGAGCACTTCCTCGCGCTCGATGCCCTTTTCGCGGGCGACCATGTCGGCCACCTGAAGCATCTCAAGGCGCGGGATATCGGCGGTCGTTGCCATGATGTCTCTTCCTCTCCGTTTAACGCTTTAGTGTGTCGGCTCGGCGCCTTCCTCGGCGCCGCGTTGATGTTCAGCAAGCAATGCGTCGGTGATCTCGAGCTTGGCGCGGGTGACGGCCGACAGCGGCAGCTGCGTTTCCGTGCCGTCGTCGAGGCGCAGCCGGACGACGTCGCCGTCCAGGCCGAGCAGCGTGCCCTTGAAGCGGCGGCGGCCGTCGATCGGCAGGGCCGTCTCGAAGCGGGC
>JAOBWF010000262.1 GCA_025463215.1 Acidobacteriota bacterium
CGGCGGGCAGGACGTCTGGGCGGTGCAGCCGGAACATCAGAAACATTTCGGCGGTCCAGCGTCCGAACCCTTTCACCGACACGAGCCGCTCGATCACCGCGTCATCCGGCAGCGCCTCGAGCTCGTCGAGATTCAGCCGTCCGTCCATCAGCCGCGCCGACAGATCGCGCATGTAGCCGACCTTCTGTCCGCTCAAGCCGACCGCGCGCAGCGCCGCATCGGTCTGCGCCGCGATCGCCGCCGCGTCCGGGATGTGATGGTCGGGAAACAGCGCGACGAAGCGGCCGAAGATCGTCGCCGCCGCCTTGGTCGACAGCTGCTGGCTGACGATGGCGCTGACGAGCGCGCTGAGATGATCCTTGCGCTGCCGCTCCGCCATCCCACAGGCGCCAATCTTCTTGATCGCGGCGCCCAGCACGGGATCCTTGCGCATCAGGTACCGCCGCGCCTTGTCGTACCCAGCGGGGGTGAGGGCCTCGGGCTGAGCGCTCGGCGTCAGACGGATCGCCGACCGCGCGGAAGTGAGAGCTTTTACACTCCGCATACGATCCGGAATCCTATGCTGTACGCGTATGTGTCGGGCGGCACTCGGTGCCGGTACGCGCACCGCAGCATCGAGACATCGTCGTTGACCCACGATCCGCCGCGCACGAGCCGCATGTTGCCGCCGGTCTGCGGCCCCTTCGGATCGCGCATGTCGCCGAGGCCATAATAGTCGGCGCTATACCAGTCGGACACCCACTCCCACACATTGCCGCAGACGTCGTACAGTCCGTACGCGTTCGGCGCGTAGGTGCCGGTGGAACGCGTGCCGCGCTGACTCCTGGTCGCCGGATCGATCAGAAAATTTCCACGCGAGGCATCGATGTCCTGGCCCCACGGGTAGCGCAATCCTTCGGTGCCGGCGCGCGCCGCCTTCTCCCACTCCGCTTCGGTCGGCAGCCGCACCGCGCGCGAGATCGTCGTCGACAGCCAATGGCAATACGCCAGCGCATCGTCGTAGCGGACGAGCACGACCGGATGGCTGCCGTGGCCGGCGGGCGGCAGGTCGCCCTGCCACTCGTACGCCGCCGCGGTGTCGCGGAACAGCGACTCGCGGCCGCCGAGCGTGATCAACGGCAGGCCACGGACAACCGGCGCCGGGTGCCCCGTCGCCTGGATGAAGCGCGCGTACTCGTCGTTGGTGACCGGAAAGCGTCCGATGAAGAACTCGCTGACGTAGACCCGGTGGACGGGACGTTCGTCGTCCTCAGCGTCCGCCGCCCCCATCAGGAAGTCCCCGGCGGGAATACGTGCCAGATTTGGTGAAGATGTCTGCACTTGTCTCTTGAAGACGGTCAGTATAGTCCAGTATCGGACACCGATTTTTGCGTAAAAGTCGGAGTAGAGTGGCCGCCATGAAACTGGAGCCGTTTGCGCTGGAGCGGATGCAATCCACCTTCGAAAACGAGGTGGCGTTCAACCTGTCGGAAAGCGGCGTGCATCCGCTCACGCTCGGCGAGTTGATCGACAGCCCGTCGGCGCGGGCCGCACTGCTCGCCGAGTCGCTGCGCTACACGCAGACGAACGGCACCGTTCCGCTGCGAGAGGCGATTGCGGCGATGTATCCGTCAGCAACCGCGGATCACATCCAGGTCACGAACGGCGGCGCGGAAGCGAACTACCTCACCACCTGGAACCTCGTCGAACCGGGGGACGAGGTGGTGATGATGGTGCCGAACTTCATGCAGGCGTGGGGCCTGGCGCGCGCCTTCGGCGCCGACGCGAAGGCGTGGCCGCTCGTCAACGGCGGCGACGGCCACTGGCGCGTCGACAGCGACGCGCTCGCGCGGCTGGTGACGCGGCGCACCAAGCTGATCGCGATCTGCAATCCGAACAACCCGACCGGCGCCCGCTTCGAGGCCGACGATCTCGATCGGATCGCCGCCATTGCCGATCGCCATGGCAGCTGGATTCTGTCGGACGAGATCTATCGCGGGGCCGAGCGCGACGGACGTGAAACGCCGACGATGTGGGGGCGGTCCGATCGGGTGCTGGTCACGAGCGGCCTGGCGAAGGCGTACGGGCTGCCAGGGCTGCGGATCGGCTGGATCGCCGGACCGCCGGAGCGCATCGCGTCGCTGTGGTCGTATCACGACTACACGACCATCGCGCCCGGCGCGCTGAACGACGCGCTGGCGCGGCACGCGCTCGAACCGGCGCGGCGCGCCGCCTTGCTCGCGCGCACGCGCGGCATCCTCAACCGGAACTATCCGATCGTGTCGGCATGGCTCGACGATCGCGCCGGGCTCTTCAGTTATGCGCCGCCCCACGCGGGCGCGATCGTGTACGCGCGGTATCACCACCCGATCAATTCCACTGACCTGGTGACGCGCCTTCGCGTCGAACATAGCGTCCTCGTCGTCCCCGGCGATCACTTCGGAATGGATCACTACCTGCGCCTCGGGTTCGGCGATGAGTCGGCGCATCTGCGCCTGGGTCTTCAACGCCTGGGCGGTGCGCTTGCGGATTGCGGATTGCGGGTCGGGGATGCAGGAGCGCACGAAGACCCGAACCGCCAATCCACGACCGATCGGCCATCCGCAACCCGCACTCCGCAATGACGCCGTTCGACCTCGTCCTGGTCGGCTACGGCAACGTGGCGCGGCGGTTCGAGTCGCTGCTCGAGGAGCAGCGGCCTGCCCTCGCGCGGATCGTCGGCACCGCCACCAGGCGTCACGGCTGCACGTTGAACGGCCGCACGGTCGCCCATCCGAGCACGCTGGCGTTTCTGAAGGACGCACTGGGGCGGCACGCCGGTGCGGCGCGGCAACGCCGCCTGGTCGTCGTCGAAACGACGACACTCGACGTCGGGCGAGGGGAACCGGCGATCGGCCATATCCGCGCGGCGCTTGCCGGCGGCGCCCATGTCATTACCGCGAACAAGGGACCGGTCGCCTTTGCGTTCCGCCGCCTGTCGCAGGCCGCGGCGCGCGCGGATCGGCGCTTTCTGTTCGAAGGTGCGGTGATGGACGGCGTCCCGATCTTCAATCTCGTGCGCGAGACGCTGCCGGCGGTGAAGATCCGCGGCTTTCGCGGCGTCGTCAACAGCACGACGAATTTCATCCTCACGGCCATGGAACGGGGACAGCCGTTCGACGAAGCGCTGGCCGAAATGCAGGCGCGCGGCGTGGCGGAAGCCGATGCATCGCTCGACGTGGACGGCTGGGATGCGGCGGCGAAGACCGCGGCGCTCGCCAACGTCCTGCTGGACGCAGACATCACG
>JAOBWF010000386.1 GCA_025463215.1 Acidobacteriota bacterium
CGCCAGTGAGATGGAGCGCCAGGGCTTCGACATTCCCCTCTTGATCGGCGGGGCCACCACGTCGCGCGTGCATACGGCGGTGAAAATAGATCCTAGCTATCGCCGCGGCCAGACCGTCTATGTCACCGATGCCAGCCGTGCGGTGGGCGTGGCTTCCAGCCTGCTCAGCAAGGATGGCGGCGCCGGCTATGCCTCCGATATCCGCGCCGAATATGAAAAAATCGCGCACGGTCATGCCAACCAGCGTAGCGGCGGCAAACGGCTCACCCTCGCCCAGGCGCGCGCCAACCGGGCGACGCCGGACTTTTCCAGCTATACGCCTTTACCGCCCAGCTTTTTCGGCACCCGCAAATATACCAATTACGATCTGGGCGAACTCGCCAAATACATTGACTGGACGCCCTTCTTCCAGACCTGGGAGTTGGCGGGGCCCTATCCCGCCATTCTCAGCGATGACAAGGTGGGCAAGGCCGCGACCGAGCTGTTTGGCGACGCGCAAAAGATGCTGGCCAGGATCATCGAGGGCAAATGGCTGCAGGCCAGCGGCGTGATCGGCTTCTGGCCCGCCAACCAGTCGCTGGACAATGCCGACGACATCGTCATCTATGGCGACAAGGCGCGCAAATTCCCCATTGCGACCTTGCACACCCTGCGCCAGCAGATGGCGCGCGAGCCTGGCCGTCCCAACCTGGCGCTGTCGGACTTTATCGCGCCTGTCGGCATCGACGATTACATCGGCGGTTTCGCCGTGACGGCGGGGCTTGGCGAAGACAAGCACATCAAGCGGTTCGAGGCGGCGAAGGATGACTATTCGGCCATCCTGCTGCGCGCTCTGGCCGACCGGCTGGCGGAAGCCTTTGCCGAACGGATGCATCAGATGGTGCGCCTGAATTATTGGGGCTATGCGCCGGATGAACAACTCGCCAATGACCAGTTGATCGCGGAGAAGTATCAGGGCATCCGTCCCGCGCCGGGCTATCCCGCCCAGCCGGAGCACAGCGAGAAGGCCACGCTCTTCAAGCTGCTGGACGCGGAGACCCGCATCGGCGTCAAACTGACCGAAAGCTATGCGATGTGGCCGGGTTCCTCGGTGTCGGGCTTCTATTTCGCCCATCCCGAAAGCCGCTATTTTGGTATCGGCAAGATCGAACGCGACCAGGTAGAAGATTACGCCGCCCGCAAGGGTTGGGATGTCGCCACCGCCGAGCGTTGGCTTGGCCCGATTTTGAACTACAATCCCCGGGCAGCAACCGCAGCCTAAGGTTTGAATGTCCGTCTGGGGTAAAGTCAGTGGCGCCGCTGCCGGCCTGATGGTCGGTGGCCCCGTCGGCGCGCTGGTGGGCGCGGTGGCCGGTCACTTCATCCTGGACCGCGAAGGCGATCCCGGCGTCACTTTCACCATTGCGGTGATTGCGCTGGCCGGCAAGATGGCGCGTGCCGACGGCGTGGTGACGGAGGAAGAGTTTAATGTCTTCCGCCAGGTCTTCGTCATCCCGCCGGAGCAGGAAGCCAATGTCCGCCGCGTCTACAACATGGCGCGGCAGGACATAGCAGGCTTCGAGCATTATGCCGGCCAGATCGCGCGGCTGTTCGTGGGCAATCCGGCCATGCTGGAAGACATTCTCGACGGACTGTTCGAGATCGCCAAGGCTGATGGCGTGCTGCATCCGGGCGAAAGCGCCTTCCTGGAAAAGGTGGCGGAGATTTTCGGCTTCGCGCCCAACGAATTCCGCCGCATCCGCGCCAGCCATTTCGCACCGGATCTATCGGACCCCTATGTGATCCTGGGCGTCTCCTATGTGGCGGATGAAAACGAAATCAAGCAGACCTATCGCCGGCTGGTGCGCGAGAACCATCCCGACAGCCTGATGGCGCGCGGCGTCCCGGCCGAGTTCATCAAGCTGGCCACGGACAAGCTGGCGACAATCAATACGGCCTATGAAAGGATCCAGCAGGAGCGCGGTTCCTCTTAAGCCACTGATTGATCTCGTAATTATTATAAGTGTTATTTTGATTGATATTTGATGATATTCGGAGTACCCATTCTCGCGACGGTTTCGTGAGGGCAGCAGCGTGGCGAAGTTGGGTGTGGGCATTGGCGAAGATTTTCCCATGGACGAGTCCGCAAGGACCGACGACCGGCAGCGCCGCAGCCGCGAATGGGCGCGCCGCAAGCAGGCGTTCCGCGATTTCTGGGCCAAGGTGAAGATCGCGGCGCGCGAATCCTTTGGTGACGACTGGGATTATTATTCCGCGCGCCTGCGTGCCATCGGCTGGTGGCCCTATGGCATCCTGCTTCTGATCTGCGCTGCTTTCTTCGCGGTCGCTGTCATCACGGCGCTGGCCGCGGCGGCGCCGGCCCTGCTGCTCAGCGCGGCGCTGTTCGTCTTTGTCTTCTGGCAATATCGCAAGCGCTATGGCGGCCCCGAAGACATCAGTCCTTCGGTGATCGTGACCCCGCCCGCACCGCCTCCGGCGCAGGAGTGAGGCGCCCATGCAGATGAATGGAGCACGCGCCACTCGTCGCCCGGATGCCGACGCCGATGGCGCCCGCGCCACCACGCGCGTGCAACTGGAAATGCCGCCTCAGGCGATGGAGCGGTTGCAGAAATTGAAGGAGCGCACCGAAGCCGCCTCCTATGCGGAAGTCATCCGCAACGCCCTGCGCCTGTTCGAGGCGCTGGTGGAAGAGCATGAAAAAGGCTCGGAATTCGCCCTGCGCGGACCCAATGGCGAGCTGGTCGCCTACAAGATTTTCGTCTGATGCGCCGCATCGACCGTCCGTCGGCCAATAACGATGATCGCGGTGACCAGGCCATTGACATGCTGGTGCTGCATTACACCGGCATGCCGACCGCGACAGCCGCGCTGGAACGTCTCTGCGATCCGGCAGCGAAAGTTTCCGCACACTACACCATCGGCGAAGACGGCATCATCTATGCCCATGTGCCCGAAGAGCGACGCGCCTGGCATGCCGGCGTGGCGCACTGGGCCGGCGCGGCCAACATCAATTCGCGTTCCATCGGCATCGAGCTGATCAATCCCGGCCATGAATTCGGCTATCGCCCGTTTCCCGAAACCCAGATCCAGGCGCTGATCACGCTGTGCCACTCCATCCTGATGCGCCATGCCATCCCGTCCTGGCGGGTGCTGGGCCACAGCGACGTGGCGCCGGCGCGCAAGGACGATCCTGGCGAACTTTTTCCCTGGAAGCGCCTGGCGGATGCGGGCATCGGCCTGTGGCCCCAGGCGCAGCCCTCCGATCTCGGCCCCGATGCGCTGGCGCGTTACGGTTACGATCCGGATGCGCCGCAGGACAAGGTCATCACCGCTTTCCAGCGCCACTTCCGCCCGAAAAATCTCGATGGCACATGGGACGCGGAGTGTGCCGGGCTGCTGGCTTCCCTGCTGGCAAAAGCGGGCGTATAAGCCGCCCGTCAGATGGCCGGGTGACCGCGGGCTCCGCAAGGGGTTCGAGGAAAGTCCGGGCTCCACGGAAAAACGGTGCCGGATAACGTCCGGCGGGGGCGACCCCAGGGATAGCGCCACAGAAATGACACC
>JAOBWF010000267.1 GCA_025463215.1 Acidobacteriota bacterium
AGAAGTGGGAACTTGGAACTCGAACGCGCCCTGGAACCGCTGAACCGTGATCGGTGAACCGCTCTTGTCCGTCGACCGCCTCACCACCGTGTTCGACACGGCGCGAGGGCCCGTGTCCGCGGTCGACGACGTCAGCTTCGAGGTTCGCGCCGGCGAAACGCTGGGCCTGGTCGGCGAATCGGGCAGCGGCAAGTCGGTGACGGCGCTGTCGCTCATGCGGCTGGTGCAGCCGCCGGGCCGCATCGCCGCGGGGCGGATGATCTTCAAGCAACGCGACCTGTTGACGCTCACCGAGCGCGAGATGCAGAAGGTGCGCGGCGCCGAGATCGCGCTCATCTTCCAGGAACCGATGACGGCGCTGAACCCGGTGTTCCGCGTCGGCGATCAGATCGGCGAAACGCTGATTGTGCACGGCCGCGCCACGCGGCGCGAGGCACGCGCCAGGGCGATCGAGCTGCTGCGCGCGGTCCGCATCACCGACCCTGAGTCCCGCGTCGACGACTACCCGCACCAGCTCTCGGGCGGCATGCGGCAGCGGGTCCTGATTGCGATGGCGCTCGCCTGCCAACCCTCGCTGGTCATCGCCGACGAGCCGACGACCGCGCTCGACGTCACCATTCAGGCGGAGATTCTGGATCTGCTCCGCGAGATGAAGGCGGCGCTCAACCTGTCGCTCCTGCTGATCACGCACGACCTCGGTGTCATCGCCGAAACCGCCGACCGCGTCGCCGTCATGTACGCCGGCCGCATCGTCGAAACCGGCCCGGTGCGCGAGATCTTCCGCAACCCGAGACATCCTTACACGCGGGGGCTGCTGGGGTCGATGCCGGGTGGACGCCCCGGCCAGCGCCTGCGCGCGATCGAGGGTTCGGTACCGCTGCTCGACGATTTGCCGCCCGGCTGCGCCTTCAACCCGCGCTGCCCGGATCGGTTCGCGCCGTGCACGACCGCCCCGCCGCCCGACTTTCCCGCCGGCGCGTCGCAGACCGCGAAATGCTATCTGCACGACCCGGCGTCGCACCAGGCACCCAGCGCCACGCACGCCGCACCGGGCACCTCGCACCTCGCACCTCGCACGTCGCACCCCGCACCCCGCACCGCGGAGCCCGCACCTCGCACGTCGCGCCTCGCACCCCGCACCCCCGAGCCCGCACCCCGCACCGCGGAGCCCGCACCTCGCACGTCGCACCCCGCACCCCGCACCCCCGAGCCCGCACCCCGCACCCGATGAGCACCCTCGTCGACGTCTCGCACTTGGTCAAGCACTTCACGCGCGACGCGGGACTGTTTCGCGCCGGCACGCGCGTCGCGGCGGTCGACGATGTCAGCTTCAGCATCGACGAAGGGGAGACGTTCGGACTGGTCGGTGAATCGGGCAGCGGCAAGACGACGACCGGCCGCTGCCTGCTGCGGCTGATCGAGCCTTCGTCAGGAGAGGTCCGCTTCCGCGGCGACAACGTGCTCGCCTTTTCGAAGCGGCAGATGCGCGACGCCCGCCGCGACATGCAGATCGTGTTTCAGGATCCGTATTCGTCGCTGAATCCGCGGATGCGCGCGCGCGACATCGTCGAAGAGCCGCTGATCATCCACCGGCTTGGCGCGCGGGCGGCGCGTCGGGCGCGGGTGGCGGAGCTGTTCGGGCTGGTCGGCCTCAATCCGATCCACCTCGATCGCTATCCGCACCAGTTCAGCGGCGGCCAGCGCCAGCGGATCGGCCTCGCGCGCGCGCTCGCGCTGAACCCGTCGTTCGTGATCCTCGACGAGCCGGTCTCGGCGCTCGACGTCTCGGTGCAGGCGCAGGTCGTCAACCTGCTGATGGACCTGCAGCAGCAGCTGACACTCACCTATTTGTTCATCGCGCACGATCTCCGGCTGGTCGAGCACGTCTGCAGCCGGGTGGCGGTGATGTTCCTCGGAAAGATCGTGGAGATGGGACCGACCGCGTCGCTGTTCGCGTCGCCGCAGCATCCCTACACCAGAGCGCTGTTGTCGGCGATTCCGATTCCCGACCCCGACGCGCCACGCACGCGCATCGTCCTCGATCCGGCCTCGATCAACCGCGATGCCGTGCTACGCGAGATTCACGCCGGCCATTTCGCGGCGTTATGAAAGCTCACGCGGCTCGACGGACGTCGTTTTCGACCTTGCCGTCCCGGATGTAAATCGTGCGGTAGGCGAACGCGGCCACGTCGGGCTCGTGGGTGACGAGGACGATGGTGTTGCCCGATTTGTGCAGGCGCTCGAACAGCCCCATGATCTCGGCGCCGGTTTTCGAGTCGAGGTTGCCGGTCGGTTCGTCGGCGAGGAGGATGGATGGGTTGTTGACGAGGGCGCGGGCAATGGCGACGCGCTGGCGCTGGCCGCCTGACAGCTCGTTCGGCCGGTGCAGCATCCGCTCGCCGAGCTCCACCTTCTGCAAGGACGCCTTGGCGCGTTCGAGGCGATCTTTGGCCGGCACCCCGGCGTAGACCAGCGGCAGCTCGACGTTGTGCAGCGCGGTCGCGCGCGGCAGCAGGTTGAACGTCTGGAAGACGAACCCGATCTCTTCGTTGCGAATGCGCGCGAGCTCGTTGTCGTTCATCTGGCTCACCTGCTTCTCGTTCAGCAGGTACGACCCCTTGCTCGGCGTGTCCAGACAGCCGATCAGGTTCATCAGCGTCGACTTGCCGGAGCCGGACGGCCCCATGATCGCGACGTACTCGCCGCGTTCGATCCGGATCGAGACGCCGCGAAGCGCGTGGATCTGCTCCTCGCCCATGACGTAGGACTTCCACAAGTCGACCGTTTCAATCAGCGCCATCACCTGACAACTCAGACGGAGGGAAGGGTCCGCAGGTTCCCCCGATTATGTGCCGCTTTTGAGGCGCGCCAGCAGCGTCTTGGCGATCGGCGGGGCGTCGAGCGGCATGTGCGCGTCCCAGACCCTGGCGTCGATCGGAATCAGCGTCAGCTTGGCGCCGCGCGATTTCTTGCGCTGGTCGGCAATCTCGCCGGCCAGTTCGCCGGCCGGCGCCAGCGCGGTGCCGAGCAGCAGGACGCACACTTCGTCCGACTTGGTGTCGCCCCATTTCGAGGCCTGCGTCCACGCCTCGGCGACCGCTTCGCGATCGAGCGTCGAGACGAAACGGGCGAGCAGCCGCGGGTTCTTGCTGCGGCCGAACAGCTTGCTCTTCGGCACGAGCGCGAGATCGAAGCCGCGCAACGTGGACGGTTCATAGTCGCCGGCAACCGACTGCAGTCCCTGGCGCAGACGACCGACGGTCGCTTTGCGGACGAACTCGTCCCGGGTGGCGCGCTCTTCCCTGAACTGGCCGCCGCGCGGCGAGGCTGCCGCGTTCGATGGCGAGGGCGCCTCCGGCGGGTCGGGGATGGGCGTCGACGCCGGCGTGTGCTGGTGCTGCGTCGTCACCGGTGCTGACGGCGCCGGCGAGACCACGGCTCCTCCGGCCTCGGCGAACGCGCGGTCGTAGTCGGCGCGGCGGCCGGGGTGCGACAGGATGCGGTACGCCTCGGTCAGCTCGGCGGCGCGGTCCGCCGCCATGCTCTGGAATTCCTTGCCGAGATGCTGGACCTTGTCCGGGTGGTACCGCGCGATCTGGGTGCGGAACGACTTCTTGATCTCTTCGGCCGGGGCCTGCGGCGCGATCTCGAGCAGCTCGTAGTAGTTTCTGAGGGCCACCTACTTTTTGAACTCCGCGACGTTGGCGGCCGGCAGCTCGCGACGGAGTTCGCGCGGGTCGCGATCTCGGTCGCGCAGGCGCTTCGGCGTCTTCTGCTTCACTTCGTTGTTGCTGCGCGCGCAATAGGGGCAGAAGTTCCACCCCGGCTGCATGGCGCGGCCGCAATGCGGGCAGCCGCCGCCGACGCGCTTGCCGCACTGCGGGCAGGCGTTGAAGTCGACGCCGACCGCCGCACCGCAGCCGCCGCACAGCGTCCGCATCTCGCGGACTTCGGTCACCACGCGCAGCAGCTCTTCCGGCGTCGTGATGCCGCTCTTCACCTTGGCGAGGCCGTCTTCACCCAGTGTGATCATGCCGCCGCTGACCGCCGCTTCGCGCAGCTGATCCTCGGTCGACTTCACGGTGATGAGACGCCGCAACTTGTCGGTGACCCTCATCACCTCGTAGATGCCGATGCGCCCGCGGTAGCCGGTGTGGTTGCACTGATCGCAGCCGACCGCCTTGTAGAACGGGATCGCCGCGGCGTCCGCCTCGGCGATGTTCAGCGAGCGCAGCACGTCCGCAGGCGGCGTGTACTGACGCCGGCAGTGCACGCACAATCGCCGCACCAGGCGCTGCGCGACGACGCCGACCAGCGCCGACGCGATGACGTACGACTCGGCGCCGATGTCCATCAGCCGGGTGACGACCGACGGCGCGTTGTCGGTATGGAGCGTCGAGAGCACAAGGTGGCCGGTCTGGGCCGCCTGCATCGCGATCTTCGCCGTCTCCGCGTCGCGAATCTCGCCGAGGAGGATGACGTCGGGATCCTGGCGCAGGATCGAGCGCAGCGCGCTGGCGAACGTCAGCTTGATCTTCTCGTTGATCTGCGTCTGGTTGACGCCGGGGATCTGATACTCGATCGGATCCTCGATCGTGATGATGTTGGTCTTCTCCGACTGCACCGCCTTCAGCGCCGAGCTCAGCGTCGTCGTCTTGCCGCTGCCGGTGGGGCCGACGACCAGAATCATCCCGTGCTGGTGGCGCAGGAAGGCGCGCACTTCCTCCAGCGCGGCGGCCGACATCCCGATCTCTTCGAGCGACGGCACGCCCTTGCGGTGATCGAGCACGCGCATGACGACCTTTTCGCCGAACAGCGTGCGCAGGGTCGAGACGCGGAAGTCGACCTCGGTGCCGTCCTCGGCGGTCGAGCGGAGACGGCCGTCCTGCGGCAGCCGCTTCTCGGCGATGTCCATCCCGGCCATGATTTTCAGCCGGGCGATCAGCCCCTCGTGGACCCATTTCGGCAGGTCCATCACTTCCTTGAGCAGGCCGTCGAGGCGGTGCCGGATCAGCACGCCTTTTTCCATCGGCTCGACGTGGACGTCGCTGGCTTTGCTCTTGATCGCGCTCTTCACGACGAGGTCGACGAGGTCGATGATCGGCGCCGCTTCGCTGCGCTCCTTGAGACCGGCCACCGGCTCGAAGATCTCTTCCTCGACGCGCCGGGCGAGCGCGGTTTCGCTCGGCACCTCGACGCCAGGGGCAGGGCGCGACGCTTCGGCGCGCTCGCGGACCGCGAGCGCGTTGCGGCTCTCGGGCGTCGTGCGCATCAGCGCCTTGTCCGGGTAGCCGGTTTCGATCGCGTCGTTGATGTCGCCGCGGGTCGCGACCACCTGCTTGATGCGATAGCCGGTCTGGAACTCGAGGTCCTGCACCAGGCTGAACAGCAGAGGGTCCGACATCGCGACGGTCAGCAGGTTCTTCTCGAGGCGCACCGCCACGCACACGCGTTTGAGGGCGACCTCTTTCGGAATCAGGATGACGGCGGTCGGCTCCGGCGGGTTTTCGACCAGGTTGATGTACGGAAAGCCGAGCTGAAAGGCGAGCGCCTTCGCGATCTGCTTCTCCGTCGCAAGGTTCATACGCACGAGGACCACGCCGAGGCGTTCGCCCGTGCGCTTGTGCTCCGTCAGAGCCGTGCCGAGGTCCTCTTCCGTGATGAGGCCGGCCTGAATCAGGCACTCACCAATTTTCTTGCGCACTCTGAATCCTCAGATTGCCGGAACCGGACTCGATTGTACGAACCGGTTTCCAGCGGATCAATGTGAAAACCTCATGTCGTTCCGAAATCGTCGTCCAAAACCACTACTTCTAGTAGTTGAGCTTCTGCGTTACCACAACGTCGTAAGCCTTTAACGTCCTCCAGCGCCAAGAGCGAGCCGTCTGAGCCTGCCTTGCGGATCCCGCAACATCACCGCGCCGGCGGTAATTTCGACCACGCGAGCGCCGCGCACCTCATCGCCAACTCCGACGATTCTGTTGTCCACGATCGCGAGCTGGCGATCGGCCGAATACAGAATCGTTCCGAGCACTGCGTCGAACGGCACCGCCGCTTCAGGCGCCGGACCCGGCCGCATCCGCGCAGCCGCCGGTTCGCGCCGCTCCGGCGATGGCGCCACGACCGGCGGCTCCTCGGCCGCCGGCGGTGCCGGCGTCAGGACCGGCGGCCTTACAGCAACCGGCGGTCGCCGCACCACGACCGGCGGCCTCTCGACAACCGGCGGTGACGGCACGACCGCAACCCTCGTCTCCACAGCCGCTGGCGGCGCGGCCGTCGGCCTCGGCGTCACCGGCGACTTCGCGATCGCAGCGGGCGGCGATGTCACAGCCGGCTTCGCCACCGCAGCCGGCGGCGATGTCACAGCCGGCTTCGGCACCGCGACCGGCGGCGGCGTCGCCACCACCGGCTTCGGGCCGGCGACCAGCGGCGTCGTCACCGCTGGAGGCTGCCTTACGGCGCCCAGCGGCGGCACCATCACCGGCGGCTTCGTCACGTCCGCCGCCGGCGGCATCACCGGTCCTGTCACACGCAGCGCCGGTTTCGTCGCCGGCGCCCGGTCGCGCGGCGGTGTGTTCGCCGCGATCGAAGGCGCCGACGGCACCGGCCGCAAACGGCCGTGCTCGACGACCCACCAGCTCCCACCCAATCCAGCTGCTGCTCCGGCGACCACCGCCGCCCGCGCGAGCCACGCCTTCGATTCGCGGCGCTTCCGGGCCCGCAGCAGGTTGATCGCCGCCGGCCAGTCCGCCGCCGCCGCCCACGCAAGCCGCAGCTCGGCGCCCCGCTCGCGGAACTCGTCCGCCGGCTCCGGCAACCGCGCCGGGTCGATCCCGAAGAGCGAGTCGAGCGGCTCGACTTCGACGTCGAGCCGCTCCATCAGCAGCGCCGACATGCTGCGCAGCTCCGGCAGCGCGCCGCACACACAGACCTGGCCGACGTCCGTCGGCCCGGCGCCGATCCCGGCGACGAACCCGCCAATCGCCGTCGCCAGCCGCGCGGTCAGGTCGTCCCGCGATCGCGGCTGGCTATGCGCGTAGTCCTCGTCGACGAATCCCCACGGCAGCTCGCGCGCCGCCAGCAGCACTCCGTTGCGCACCAGCGCGATGCATGTCACGCGCTCGTCGAGCGCCACGTACGACTCGATCGCACCCGGCACCGCGAGCGCCCGGCGCAGGCGCCCCAGCGATCCGAGCGCCACCGCGGGCGTCGTCACCGTCCGCACCCGGATGCCCGCTTCGCGCACCGGCTGCAGCGCCTCGGCGAGATGCGACGCCGACGCCATCGACACCACCACCGGCCGCCGCACCGCGCGATCGTCCGGCGGTGTCGCCGGCGCGATGTCCGCCCAGACGCGGGTCGTCGGCACCCCCGCCGCCCCGAGCGCCGCCATCGCTTCCGCCCGCATCGACTCGTACGAGCCGGCGGTGACCATCACCTGCCGGTGCTCGCTCCGGCCGCCCCACACGACCACCGCCGCCTGGCGCCGGCGCAGCGACGCGAGCTTGGCGCGCACTTCGGGACCCGACGGCGGCAGAATCGCGAACGACCGGACCCGCGTGTCGCCGCCGCTGCGGCGCCACGGCAGGTGCCCTTCGATTTCGACGATGCGGCACGCTGCGGGCGACAGTTCGATTCCGATTCGCGTCGCCATCACGGCTGCATCATGCCTCCGCCGTGCCAAGGCGCCAAGAACTCCCCGTGATATGTCGGTTCGAAGCGGCCTGTGCGGTAGCCGGCCCAATGGTGCCGGGGCGCGTGGTTGCCCGCTGCTGCACACCGGGCTAACATGTTGGATTCAGACATGGATAGCGATGCCGCCTACGCCGCCGGAGCGAACGGTCACATTCAGGACGATCTGCGGCAGCAGACCGCGGCCATCCTGCTCGAACGGGTCGCCGCCGTCACAGCGGACACGGTTGCGATTTTTCCCTACAGCGGCGCCGATGCCCTCGACGCGAACTACTGCCATCGGCTCGGCCTCCTACTGACGCAGCTGCTGGCGATTGCAGTGCGCGATGGCCGGGTCGACGCGCGCGGCGGCTTCGTTGCCGACCTGCACCGCGTCGTGCACGAGCGATCGCTGCCAATCGACCGCCTGTTCACGTTCGCGTACCTGACCGAACGGACCGCAATGGACGAGCTGGCGCTGCACGATGCGCTCGGCGCGACGACTGAACCGTGGCCGGTCGTGGCGCAGCTCGTTCGCCGCGGGTCGTTCGATTTACTGGCGGCCTACACGGAGCGGGCGCAGCTCGAGCCGAGCGAGACGGCGATCATCGACAAGTTGACGACGCTGCACACGCGGCCGCTGTTCGACGCGGTGCTCGGAAAGGAGCTCGAGCGCGCCGGACGCTTCGGCTTCCCCATCTCGCTGATTCTGTTCGACGTCGATCGGCTCTCCGCGATCAACCAGGAGCACGGCTACGGCGTCGGCGACAAGATTCTCGAACGCCTGGGGATCCTGATCCGCCAGTACTTCCGGCAGCACGACTGGGTCGCGCGCCATTCGGAAGATTCCATGGCGGTGCTGCTGTCGCGCACCGACGCCGAGCACGCCAGCTCGCTGGCCGAGCGGGTCCGCGCCACGGTCGCGGAACGGCTCGGGTTCACCGATCACCGATCAGAGCGATCGGTCCCGGTCACGCTCAGCGCCGCCGTGATCAACCTGCAAATCGCACCCGGCGACGTGATCGATCCCGACCGCCTGCTGGCCGATGCGGAAGCGGCGGTCGAACGGGCGAAACAACACGGCCGCAACCGCGTCGAACGGGTCGACGGCTACTCCGGCGTGCTCAAGAGCGAATCGCCCGCCGCGAGCCCGTAGCACCGCACGCCGCGCACCGCACGCCGCGCACCGCGCAGCCCGCACCTCGCACCCCGCACCCCGCACCCCGCACCGCGCACCCCGCACCCCGCACCTCGCACCAAACGCCCTACCCCCCGTACTCATCCTCATAATTCGCTTTCAGCTTCGCGACAACCGCGGGATCGGCGAGCGTCGTGGTGTCGCCGAGCGCCTTGCCCTCAGCGATGTCGCGCAGCAGGCGGCGCATGATCTTTCCGGAACGGGTCTTCGGCAGATCGGCAGTGAACAGGATGTCGTCGGGCCGCGCGATCGCGCCGATTTTCGTGACGACGTGCTGCTTGAGCTCGTCGATCAACTGCCTGGACTGCGCAATCGCGCCGGGGCCTTCCTTGAGCGTGACGAACGCGGCGATCGCCTGGCCCTTGATCTCGTGCGCGCGCCCGACCACCGCCGCCTCGGCGACCGCCGGATGATCCACCAGCGCGCTCTCGACTTCCATCGTGCCCAGCCGGTGCCCCGCGACGTTGATCACATCGTCGACCCGGCCGAGGAGCCAGTAGAAGCCGTCGCTGTCGCGCTTGGCGCCGTCGCCGGTGACGTAGACGCCGGTGCCCCACTTGTTCCAGTACTGGCGGACGTAGCGGTCGGGATCGCCGTAGATGCCGCGCAGCATCGAGGGCCACGGGCGGGTCAGCGCGAGCAGCCCGCCGCCGACCTCTACTTTCTCGCCGCTGTCGGTGCGGATTTCCGCGGAGATGCCGGGGAACGGCCGCGTCGCGGATCCGGGCTTCAGGGTCGTGACCCCCGGCAACGGCGCAATCATGATCGCGCCCGTTTCCGTCTGCCACCAGGTGTCGACCACCGGGCAGCGCTCACCGCCGATGAACTTGTAGTACCACACCCAGGCTTCCGGATTGATCGGTTCGCCGACGGAGCCGAGCAGGCGCAGCGACGAGAGATCGTGCTGCTGCGGATACTCGGTGCCCCATCGCATGAAGGCGCGGATCGCGGTCGGCGCGGTGTAGAACACGGTGACGCCGTGGCGTTCGATGAGAGACCAGAAGCGATCCTTCTCCGGCCAGTCCGGCGCCCCTTCGTACATCAGCACGGTCGCGCCATTGGCGAGCGGACCGTAGACGACGTAGCTATGGCCCGTGACCCAGCCGATGTCGGCGGTGCACCAGTAGACGTCCTCTTCGCGCAGGTCGAAGATCATCTTGGTCGTGGCGTAGCAGCCGACCAGATAGCCCCCCGTGGTATGCACGATCCCCTTCGGCTTGCCGGTCGTCCCCGAGGTGTAGAGGATGTAGAGCATGTCCTCGGCGTCCATCGCCTCGGGCTCGCAGGTGAAGGACGCGCCCGCCATCACCTCGTGATACCAGAGATCGCGGCCGGCCTTCATCTCGACCCGCAGCGCCGCGCCGGCGCGCTGCACGACGACGACGTGTTCGATCGAGGGCGTGCCGGCGACCGCTTCGTCCGCGACGTGCTTCAACGCGACGATCTGGCCGCGCCGGTAGCCGCCGTCGGCCGTGACGAGCAGCCGGCAGGCGGAGTCGTTGATGCGATCACGCAGCGATTCAGCGCTGAAGCCGCCGAACACGACGCTGTGTACGGCGCCGATGCGCGCGCACGCGAGCATCGCGATCGCGAGCTCCGGGACGAGCGGCATGTAGAGCGCCACGCGATCGCCCTTGCCGACCCCCAGCGACTTGAGCACGTTGGCGAAGGTGCAGACCTGGCGATGGAGATCGAAGTAGGTGAGGGTGCGGCGATCGCCGGGCTCGCCTTCCCAGATCAGCGCCGCCTTGTTGCGGCGCGCGCCGCGGACATGGCGATCGAGACAGTTGACGCTGGCGTTGAGCGTGCCGCCGACGAACCATTTGGCATGCGGCGGCTGCCAGTCGAGCACCGTATCCCAGGGCCGCGACCATTCCAGCTCGCCCGCCAGCTTCGCCCAGAACGCCTCGGGATCGCGCGCCGCTTCGGCGTAGATGGCCTCGTCGCGCACCACCGCGCGGGCGCGGAAGTCGGCCGGCGGCGGAAACGTCCGGTGCTCGCGCAGGAGGTCGTCGATCTCGGGATGCGGCTGCTGTTCGGCCATGCCGGGGATTATAGAGGCGGGAACGACGAACGCGCGAACGTCGAAGGTCGAACGACGAACGTCTTAGCCCCCAAGCGTCGTGAGGCGCGCGCGCACGCGGCCGACGAGCTCCGCGTGGGTCACCGCGCCGAAGCGGAGGAAGGCGCGGTAGTGCTCGATCGCGGTGGCGGCGTCCCCCCCTTCATCGGCGACGACCGCGAGGTTGTAGTGCGAGCCGGCGTTGCGCGGATCGATGACGAGGGCGCGGCGCAGCAGGTCGCGCGCGTCGACGAAGCGGCCCGCGGCCTTCTGAATCAGCGCAAGGTTGACGAGCGACTCGACGTTGCGCGGCTCGGCGGCGAGCGCGACGCGGAACTCGGACGCCGCGGCGCTCGCCTGGCTGGCGCGCATCAGCGATACGCCGAGGTTGTTGTGCGCCTTCACGTACTTCGGATTGATCGTAATCGCCCGCTGGAACTGCCCGATCGCATCGTCGCGCTGGCCGCGCTCCTCGTAGAGCAGACCGAGGTTGTTGTGCACTTCGGCGCTGGCGTCGTTCTGTTCGAGCAGCGCGCGGTAGTGCGCAAGCGCGTTGTCGAAATCGCCGACGCGCTGGTAGTAGAGCGCCAGTCCGAAATGATCTTCGGCCGGGAGCGGCGGAGGCGGCGCCGGAACCGGTTCAGGCACCGGCTCGGCGAGCGGCGGCCGCCGGATCGCGGCCGCGCG
>JAOBWF010000284.1 GCA_025463215.1 Acidobacteriota bacterium
CGCGCGGCCAGCGCCAGCCGCGCCGGTTCGCGGCGCGCTTCCAGCCCCTCGAGCTCCGCCGCCACGCTCGCGGTGCGGGCGTCGAGCGCCTGCACCTGCTCGACGTCGAACGCCATCTGCTGCTCGCGGCGGGTGATGGCGAGCTCGCGCGCGTGCGCGGCCTCGCGCGACGCGGTCGACCGCGCTTCCGCTTCGACCAGCTCGATGCGCAGGCGTCCGAGATCGGCTTCGACTTCGGCGACGCGGCCGCCGGCGACCGCCTCACGCTCGCGCGCGTCGGTCAGACGGGCGCGCGCCGATTCGATCGTTTCCGCCAGCTGGCGATACTTGCGCGCGAAGAGCACCTTTTCCCAGCGGCGCAGCTCGTCGCGCAGCCGCTGATACCGCTTCGCCTTGCCCGCCTGGCGCTTGAGGGTGCCGCGCTGCTTCTCGACCTCGAACACGATGTCGTCGATGCGCGTGAGGTTCTGCTGCGCCGCTTCGAGCTTGAGCTCCGCGGAGCGGCGGCGCGCTTTGTACTTGGTCACCCCGGCCGCTTCCTCGATCAGCTGACGCCGATCGGTCGGCCGCGTGCTGAGGATCATGCCGATCTTGCCCTGCTCGATGATCGCGTAGTTCTTGGCGCCGAGGCCGGTGTCCATCAGCAGATCGTGGACGTCGCGCAAACGGCAGACCGAGCCGTCGATCAAATATTCGCTCTCGCCGGATCGATACAGCCGCCGCGTGACCTCGATCTCGCGCGCTACCGATTGGATGATGGCGTCGGCGCCGACGACGTCCGCGATGCTGGGGCCGTGGCTGTCGCCGCCGTCCCCGAGGTCGGCGAGACCATGGCCGTTGCCATTGCCATGGCCATTACCGTGACCGTTCCCATGGCCGTGCCCGTTGTCCGCGTGCTCCAGGGCAGGCTCCGCCGGGAACGCAGGACCGCTGACGGTCTTGACGAACCCGCTGAAACGCAGACGGACCTCGGCCGATGCCGACGCCTTGCGGGCGTCGCTGCCGTTCGAGATGACGTCTTCCATCTTGTCGCCGCGCAGGCTCTTGGCGCTCTGCTCGCCCATCACCCAGGTGATGGCGTCGGCGACGTTGCTCTTGCCGCAGCCGTTGGGCCCGACAATCGCGGTCACGCCCTTGTCGAACGCGAGCTCCGAGCGGTCGGAAAACGATTTGAAACCGTTGATCTCTAGGCGTTCAAGACGCATACAGGGGATACCCGCTCAATGCTGATTGCTAAATGCAAAATGCAAATTGATTTAGCAATTTGCATTCAGCAATTTGCAATGCTGCTGATCTCTCGGTGGCTGGGATGCGACTTGGCAAAACGACCGATTCTTAGGCCCACTTTCGCCTCCTGACACGAAGGAGGCGGCCCCGGGGCCGAACGGTCGTCAGTCTAACAAGGCCTAGCGGTGGGGGCAAGAGCTAAGTGCGACCACAAGTGATTGTGGTCGCTTGCCCCAAGGGGGCGAATCCCCTAGTTCGCCTTGACCTTCGAACCCTTGCTGAGCTCGGTCAGCTTCTGGGCCTCGCCGAACATCTGCAAGGCGGCCTGCGCCTGCGGGTCGACGCCGATCAGGTGGCGGCGCGCGTCGGCGATGCCGAACACGGCGTTGTCGATCTCGAACCGGATCATCGCCTTGATGAACTCGGCGTCCTTGGCGAACGCCTCTTCGTCCATCTTCAGCTTGTCGGCCTTCATCTGCTCGCGGAAGTCGGCGACCATCGGCTCGTCGACGACGAAGTTGCGCGCCACGAGTTTGCGGGTGGTGGACGTCTGCGTGATGCGGTTGTCCCCTTCCGCGCCGAACTTCTGCGCGTAGTTGGCGAACTCGCCGCGCGCCACGAGCATGCGGCCGAAGCGCCCCGGGTTGAAGCCCTCGAGCGGTCCGGCGACGCGCTTGTCGGGCTCGATGCCGCCGCCGGCGTAGACCGGCCGGCCGGCGTCGGTGCGTTTGAGATCGCTCGGGTTGTGCGCCTTGTTGGCGTCCTGATCGCGCAGCGTGTAGCTCAGATACTCGTCGAAGCTGGCGTCCCACGGCCGCTGGATGATCCGCCCCGACGGCGTGTAGTAGTGCGCCGTCGTCAGCGCCAGGCCGGCGCCGCCGCTGATCCGGTAGACCGACTGCACCAGCGCCTTGCCGAACGTGGTCTCGCCCACCAGATAGGCGCGGTCGTGATCCTGCAGCGCGCCGGAAACGATCTCGGCGGCGCTCGCGCTGTTGCGGTTGACCAGCGCGACGATCGGCATGTCGGTGAACTCGCTGTCTTCGGTCGCGCGGTAATCCTGATCCGAGTTCGGCACGCGGCCACGCGTGTAGACGATCATCTTGCCCTTGGGCAGGAACTCGTTCGACACCTTGATCGCCTGATCGAGCGGGCCGCCCGGATTGCCGCGGATGTCGAACAGCAGCCGCTTCATCCCCTTCGACGCCAGATCGTGGAGCGCGTGCTTGACGTCGCGATCGGTGTTCTCGCCGAAGTCCTGCATGCGGATGTAGCCGGTGGTGTCGTCGATCATGAAGTACGCCGGCACCGTCGGAATGTAGACCTCGTCGCGCACCAGCGCGAACTTGATCATTTCCGGATAGCCGCGCCGCCGCACGCCGACGCCGACCTCGGTGCCCTTCTGTCCGCGCAGCTTGCGCATCGCCTGATCGACGGTCCACCCCTTGGTGTCCTCGCCTTCGACGTTGGCGAGGACGTCGCCGCGGCGGATGCCTTTCTTGTACGCCGGCGACTGCTCGAACACCTGCATCGCCGTGATGTCGCCGTCGATCGCCTGAATCGAGACGCCGATGCCGTAGTAGCGCCCTTCCTGGCGCTCGCGCATCTGCGCGTATTCCTTCGGGCTGAAGAAGCTCGAATGCGGATCGAGCGTGCCGAGCATGCCGCGCACCGCGCCGTAGACCAGGTTGTCGGAGTCGACCTTGTCGATGTAGCTGGTTTCGATCGCGTTCAGCGCCGCGGTGAACGCGCGGTAATGTTCGGGCACCTTGTCGTCGGTCGCGAGCGCGCTGCGCCCGAACAAGCCGCCGACCAGCGCGGAGACCAGGATCGCGAAGAGCACGGCGGGCAGGGCTCGATTGCGTCGCATGATCGAAAGCGTAGCAGATAACTTCCTTATGGGCAACGACTTCTGGGCATCTCGTACCGCCGGATTCGCTTGACCCGATTGCAATCCCATTCCTATAATGACGACAGCGGACCCGCCCCGGTTTTCGTGAAAGTAGGAGTCACATGCTTGGTTCGATCGGAATGCCCGAGCTGATCATCATTTTCGTGATCGCGCTCATTATTTTTGGACCCCGCAAGCTGCCCGAGCTCGGTCGATCGCTCGGCAAGAGCATCGCCGAGTTCAAGAAAGCCTCGAACGAACTGAAGAGCACGCTCGAGGAGGAGATCCGTCTCGAGGAACAGCGGACCACTCTCGAAGAGAAGAAGGTCCAGTCGGTGACCGCGCCTCCCGCGAACCCCACGCCGCTCGCCGACGAGCACGCCGTGCCGGTGCGCAAGGCCGACCAGAGCGCGTAAGCGCGCGACATGGCCCTCGTGCCTTTCCCGAGCCCCCAGTCGGGGGCTCTCCCGATTCCTCCGGACGAAGACGACGACAATCCCGCCGCCGGGAAGATGTCGTTTCTGGAGCATCTCGATGAGCTCCGGAAGCGCATCGTCAATTCGGCGATCGCGATCGGCGTCTGCGTCGTGCTCGGCTTTGCCTTCGTCAACCGGATCGTCGACTTCATCCTCGCCCCGACGCGGCGCGCGCTGCCGCCGGGGGTGAAGATGATCTACACGGAGCCGGGCGAGGCCTTCTCGCTGTACATCCAGATCTCGCTGATCATGGGCGTCGTGTTCGCGGCGCCGATCATCATGTATCAGGTGTGGATGTTCATCGCGCCCGGGCTGTACTCGAACGAGAAGCGGCTCGCGATTCCCTTCGTGCTGTTCACGACGATCGGGTTCGTCGCCGGGGCGGCGTTCAACCACTACGTCGCCTTCCCGTTCATGATGGCGTTCTTCGCCAGCTTCAACACGCCCGACCTGGCGTTCATGCCCAAGCTCGACGATGTGTTCGGGCTCTACACGAAGATGCTGCTCGGCATGGGCATCGTCTTTCAGATGCCGGCGGTGGTGTTCTTCCTCGCCAAGATGAAGATGATCACGGCGCGGTTCCTGATCGTCAATTTCAAGTACGCGTTCCTGATCATCTTCGTCGTCGCGGCGGTGATCACACCGACCGGCGACATGATGACCCAGGTCATCTTCGCCTCCCCGATGGTGGCGCTCTACTTCCTCAGCATCGTCATTGCCTGGATCGTGGGCCCGAAGGGCATGCGCGCGCCCAAGGACGCCGTCAGCTAAATCCGCCGCAAGTCATTGATTGACTTCGAGTACAGCTCGGCCGTACTATCACGGTCGAGCTGCTTTTTTGCTAGTACCCCGGAGCTACGGCTTTTATGACTATTCTGCGATCGTCGATCCTGGCGGCAGCCTTCGCATGCCTGTCCGCCGCCGCCCACGCGCAGCCCGCGGCCTCCGCGTCGGCACAGACGCCCGCGTCTTCGTCCTCGAGCGACGCCACCACCCGTCCGGCGACGACGACGTTCTTCGGTGATACGGGAATCTGGTATGTGCCGACCGGCGAAGTGCTGGCCGGCGGCCAGTGGTCCGGCTCGGTGTACCGCCGCGGCACCAACTGGATTCAGGGCTATACCAACGTCGCCGATTTCGCCGGCACGTTCGCCTACGGCGTGAAGGACCGCGCCGAGATCTTCGGATCGTTCCTCGTCGACACCCGGATCGACCGCGACATCCGCCCGATCTTCGTCAACGATCCGGCCTTCGGCGGCATCATCGACCGCTATCCGCAGGCCAACAAATATTGGAGCGGCGACAACCTCGGCGACCTGTACCTCGGCGTCAAGTACAACCTGTGGTCCGAGTACCGCCAGAATCCGGCGGCCATCGCGGTCCGCGCGATCGCCAAGATCCCGACGGGCAAGGTCGACGCTGGCGTCAGCACCGGCAAGGCGGACGTCGCGCTCGATGTGATTGTCAGCAAGGAAGCGGCGAAGCTGGTGGAGGTGTCCGGCTTCGGCGGCTACGAGTTCCGCGGCAGCCCCGACGGCATCGACGCGCCGACCGGCGCCTTCCGGTGGGGCACCGGCGTCGCCTTCCCGTCACGCAACAGGCTGCGTCTCTCGGGAGAATTGAACGGACAGATTCCGTCGAAGGACGTCGCCACCATCACCGGCGCGTCGATCGTCGGCACCGATCTGACCCGCGCGCCGCTGACGTCGGCGACGGAGAACATGACGCGCGCCACCCTCGGGCTCACCTTTCAGTCGAAGAAGGGCTTTTTCGCGGGCGCGGGCGTCAGCTGGAACGTCCCGTCGCGCGCGCGCTCGGGGTCGTTCACGGACGAACCGGACGTGATCGGCGACTACTACGACATGCAGTTCCGGATCGGCTATCACCCGGGGGTCCGCGTGTACGCGCCGCCGCCACCGCCACCGCCGCCACCACCCGCGGAGCCGCCGGCGCACACGCTGACGGTCAAAGCGGCGTGCGATCCGTGCAGCGTCGAAGTCGGCGGCAATTCCTCGGTCACGGCGACGGTGCAGGACTCGATCAGCTGCAGCGTCACCTACCGCTGGTCGGCGCCGAGCGGCACGCTGGCGCAGCCGGCGGAACGGGTCACGCGCTGGACCGCCGGGCAGCAGGCCGGCACGGTGCCGGTGACGATCACCGTCACCTGCCCGAGCGACAACAAGACCGCATCCGACACCGTCAACATCCAGGTGACGGCGCCGCCGCCGGCCAAGAAGCGCTACGAGTTCGAGGACGTCTACTTCGATTTCGACCGCTACTCGCTGCGCCCTGAAGCGACGCGCGTGCTCGACGAGGCGATTGCGGCGATGCGCGACGATGCGACGCTGCGGCTCGAAATCGAAGGCCATACGTGCAACATCGGCACCGCGGAATACAACCTCGCGCTCGGCGACCGCCGCGCGACCGCGGTGAAGGACTACCTCTCGGGCCGCGGCGTGACCGCCGACCGGCTGCGCACGATCAGCTACGGCGAAGAGCGGCCGAAATACGACAACGCCCGCGAAGAGACCCGCCGCCTCAACCGGCGCGCGGCACTGGTCGTCAATCTGCGGTAAAGAAGAAACCGCGGAGACCGTTGCGGTCTCTGCGGTTTCTCCCGGCGTTCGTTGCTAGAATCTAACCCTTGGCCATCAAGGCCTCCTCCTCCAAACAAATCGACGCGCTGATCGCGGACCTGGGCGCGAGCCGGGTGGTGACGCGCGAAACCGCGGTGGCGCGGCTGACGCTGCTGGGCGTCCGCGCCGTCGACCGCGTGCTCGCGGCCGCGGCCTCGGCCAGTTCCGTCGAGGCCCGGGTCGCAGCATGGCGGACGCTCGAAGGCATCGGCGATCGACGGGCGCTCGATCCCGCGCTCGCGGCGCTCGCTGACGGCGACCCGGCAATCGCGGCGGCGGCGATCGGCGTGGCGCGGCTGCACCTGCGCGGTCCCCACGGCGCCCGCGTCGTCGATCGTCTGGCGACCGTGCTGCTGGATGCCGCCAGGAACCAGGCGGTGCGGCTCGGCGCGCTGCGCGCGCTGCGGGACCTGCCCGGCGCGGCGATCGCACCGATCCTTGCCTCGCTGGGCGGCGACGCCAATGACACGATTCGGACAGAAGCGGGGCTGAGCGGCCGCGCCGCACCGCGCGGCGCCGAGGATCCGGCCGCGCTCGTGGCCCGCGCAGCCGGCGATGCGCTGCCCGACGATCCCGACGCGCTGCGGCACGCGGTGAATCTGGCCGGCGGTGGAGTGCCGCTCGCCGTGCTGCGGCAGGTGATCGATCGGGTGCGGGAGCGTGAGGGGGCCGAGCCGGCGGCCGCACGCGACCAGTGGCGGCTGGCGCGCGCCGCCGCGCACGCCGCGCTCGCCCATCGCGGCAGCCGCCTCGCGCTCTACGACCTGCGCGAGTCGATCGAGACCGCCACCGGACCGTTACCGGTCGAGTTCCTCGCCGCGATCATGTTGATCGGCGACGTGTCCTGCGTTGAGGCGATCGCGGCCGCGCATGTCAAGGCCCGGGACGCGTGGTCGCGCGATCATCTCGCACGCGCGTTTCGCGAGATCGTGGCCCGCGAGGGGCTGACGAAACGCCATGCTGCACTTCGCCGGATCGAGAAACGCTGGCCCGGGAGGCTCGAAGCGATGGCGAAGGCGCCTGCCTAGTAGCTCTTCGCGAACCACGCCTCGGCATGCTGCGCCGGGTTGTCGCAGCGGATGCAGCGGCCGGACGCCGCCGGCGGATCGAGCGGCATGTTCCGGATCGTGGCCTGCGTCTCGGTCTTGATGTGCGCCTCGCACTCGGCCGAGCCGCACCACGGCGCGATCACGAAGCCGGGGCGCCCCTCCATCACCTGCTTGAACTCGTCGTAGGTGGCGGCGCGCTGGGTGTGCGCGGCGCGGAACGCGAGCGCGCGATCGAGCAGGTTGCGCTGAATCTGGTCGAGCAGGGCGCGCAGCTGATCCGCCAGATCCTGCATCGGCAGGCTCTGCTTCTCGCGCGTGTCGCGCCGCGCGACCAGCACCGCCGACTTCTCGATGTCCTTCGGCCCGATCTCGACGCGCAGCGGCACCCCGCGCAATTCCCACTCGGCGAACTTCCAGCCCGGACGCTCCTCGCGCTCGTCGAGCGTGACCCGGATTCCGGCCGCCTGCAGCTCGCGCTGGATTTCCAGCGCTTTCGGCAGCACCGTCTCGCGCCAGTTGTCGCGCCCGATCGGCACGATGACGACCTGAAACGGCGCGATCCGCGGCGGCAGCACCAGCCCGCTGTCGTCGCCGTGCACCATGATCGCCGCGCCGACCAGCCTCGTCGTCATGCCCCACGACGTGCCCCAGACGTACTGCACCGATTTGTCGCGCGCCTGAAAGGTGATGTCGAACGCCTTGGCGAAGTTCTGTCCGAGGTTGTGCGACGTCCCGGCCTGCAGGGCGCGGCCGTCCCCCATCAGCGCCTCGATCGAATAGGTGCGCAGCGCGCCGGCGAACTTTTCGCTCTCGCTCTTCTGCCCCTCGACCACCGGCACGGCCATCTCGGTTTCGAGCGTCTCCTTGTACATGTGGAGAATCTTGAGCGTCTCTGCTTCGGCCTCCTCGCCGGTTTCGTGCGCGGTGTGCCCTTCCTGCCAGAGGAATTCGGTGGTGCGCAGGAACGGGCGCGTCACTTTTTCCCAGCGTACGACGTTCGCCCACTGGTTGATCAGCAGCGGCAGATCGCGCCACGACTGCACCCACTTGGCGTACATCGTGCCGATGATCGCTTCCGAGGTCGGCCGGACGACGAGCTTTTCCTCGAGCTCCTCGCCGCCGCCGTGCGTGACGTAGGCGACCTGCGGCGCGAAGCCTTCGACGTGCTCCGCCTCCTTGTTCAACAGGCTCTCGGGGATGAACAGCGGAAAGTAGGCGTTGACATGCCCCGTCTCCTTGATCCGGCGATCGAGGGCCTGCTGGATCAATTCCCAGATCGCGTAGCCGTACGGCCGGATGACCATGCAGCCCTTGACCGGCGAGTAATCCGCGAGCTCGGCGCGGCGGACGACGTCGAGGTACCACTTCGAGAAGTCCTGCGAGCGCGGCGTAATTTCTGTGACGAACGAGTCTTTCTCGGGCTTCTTCGACATCAGGCTTGTTCCGCAGGCTGATCAAACACAAAGGACACAAAGGACACAGAGGACACAAAGAGCATATCTTATCGGTTTTTCCTTTGTGTCCTTGGTGTCCTTCGTGTTCATGCGTCGCCGCGAGCGTCTACGATGTGCACCTGCCAACGCGCATCGTCCCGCCGCGGAAAGTCTGCCCGGAAGTGGCCGCCGCGGCTCTCTTCGCGGCGCAGGGCGGCGCGCGCGATCGCGTACGCCACCGTGCGCAGGTTGTGCTGCCGCCACTCGTCCGCGGTGGCTGGCGGCGCCGCTGCCCCCGCACCGTCGAGCGCGTGCACTGCGTCAGTGAGGCCCTCGCGCGAACGGAACAACCCGGCGTTGCGCCACATCACGTCACGAACCGCTTCGCTGTCCAAGGCTGACGGCTGGTGGCGAATCGCATCGGGTCGATCGTCACCGCCATCCACAGCGGGAGCTATCAGCGATGAGCCGTCGGCGATGATGCGATCGGCCTTCAGCGCGGCGCCGCGAGCCGGTTGCTGCATGGCGACCGCCGCGCGAGCGCCGAACACGAGCCCTTCCAGCAACGAGTTGCTCGCCAGTCTGTTGGCCCCATGGACGCCGGTGCACGCCACCTCGCCGGCGGCGAACAGGCCGGGCAGCGACGTGCGGCCCCATTCGTCGGTGTCGACGCCGCCCATCATGTAGTGCGCCGCCGGGCCGACCGGAATCGGATCGCGCGCGAGGTCGAGGCCGACCTGCGCGCACATCGCGGCGATGGTCGGAAACCGCGCGCGCACGTAACCGGCGTCGAGGTGCGCGAGCGTGAGAAACACCGGCGCGCCGGTCTCCTCGGATTCCCGGACGATGCCGCGCGCGACGACGTCACGGGGCGCCAGGTCGCCGTCCGGATGCCGCCGCAACATGAACGCGTCACCGCGGCCGTTGACCAGCCGAGCCCCTTCGCCGCGCAGCGCCTCCGAGATCAGGAATCTCGGCGCCCCGGCAAGATTGAGCGCCGTCGGATGAAACTGGACGAACTCCAGGTCGGCGACCCGCGCGCCGGCGTGAATGGCGAGCGCGATGCCGTCGCCGGTGGCGACCGCGGGGTTCGTGGTTTCGCGAAACACCCGCCCCGCGCCCCCGGTGGCCAGCAGCGTCGCCCCGGCCCGCACCTCGTGGCTGGCCCCGGCGGCGTCGAAGTAGCGCAGGCCGCGCGCGCGGCCGTCCTCGACGATGATCTCGGTCGCCAGCACGTGGTCGATGGTCTCCGCGGTCGCGAGACCGCTGACGCGTTCCCACAGCACCCGGCCGATCTCGCGGCCGGTCGCATCGCCGGCGTGCAGGACGCGGCGCACGCTGTGCGCCGCTTCGCGGCCGAGCGCCGGCCGTCCATCGGCGCCGAGATCGAAGCGCGCGCCCCACGCCAGCAGCTCGCGCACGTCGGGCGGCCCCTCCTCGACGAGCACCGCGACCGCCGATTCGTCGCAGAGGCCGTCGCCGGCGCGGACGGTGTCCGCCGCGTGCAGTGCCGGCGTGTCGTCGTCGCCAAACGCCGCGGCGATGCCGCCCTGCGCGTAGCCGGTATTGCTCTCGGCCGGTTCCGCCTTGGTGAGGACGAGGACGCGGCCCGACGCCGCCAGACCGATTGCTGCCCGCAGGCCGGCGACGCCGCCGCCGACGACGAGGAAATCTACCGGGTGCACGCGGATGTTATCCTACCATCCGCCATCTCATGGATCCCGTCCGCCTCGACGTCCCGACACCCTCACGCGCGTACGCCGTCACGATCGGCGACGGCCTGCTCGACCGCGTCGGCGCGATGCTCGACGCCATCGCCGCGCCGGCGCGCCGCATCGTCGTCTCCAGCCCGCTGGTGTGGCGGCTGCACGGCGAGCAGCTGTCGCGCGCGGTCACCGTCGCCGAGCCGATCCTGGTGCCTGACGGCGAGCGCTTCAAGCAGCTCTCGACGGTGTCGCGCATCTACGACGCGCTGGTTCGCGCCAGCGTCGATCGCGCGACCACGATCATCACGTTCGGCGGCGGCGTCATCGGCGACATGGCGGGCTTTGCGGCCGCGACCTACCTGCGCGGCATCTCGCTCGTCCACGTGCCGACGACGCTGCTGGCGCAGGTCGACAGCGCGATCGGCGGCAAGGTCGGCGTCAACCACGCGCTCGGCAAGAACCTGATTGGCGCGTTCTATCAGCCCGACGCGGTGGTGATCGACCCGCTGGTGCTCGGCACGCTGCCGCGCCGCGAATTCCGCGCCGGGTTGTACGAGGTGATCAAGTACGGCATGACGTCGAGCGCGCCGCTGTTCGAGCGCGTCGCGCGCGACCGCAAGGCGATCTTCGGCCGCGCGATCGAGTCGTTGATGCCGATCATCTCGGAATCGTGCCGGATCAAGGGCGAGGTCGTCGCCGCCGACGAGCGCGAGGCGGGGCCGCGCCGCATCCTGAACTTCGGGCACACGGCCGGGCACGCGCTCGAAGCGGTCACCAGGTACCGGCGCTTCCGCCACGGTGAAGCGGTCGGCTACGGGATGCTCGTCGCCGCGGAACTGGCGCAGGCGCGCGGCGCCCTCGCGGCGAGCGATCGGCAGGCGCTCGCCGGCGTCATCGCCAGCCTCGGGCCGCTGCCGCCGATTGCCGATCTGTCGGCCGCCTCGATCCTGGAGGCGATCCAGCACGACAAGAAAATCGTCGCCGGCACGTTGCACTTCGTGCTACCGACCGCAATTGGCGCGACCGCCATCGTCGACGACGTGACCGCGCGGGAGCTGATCGGGGCGTTGAGGAAGGTCGGGACCGGCAAGTAGCACGGCCCGGCTTCAAATCGTCAGATCCTCAAATCCTCAAATCCTCAAATCCTAAGATTCATTCAATCCCGTGCTCTTTAAGCTTTGACGTCAGCGCCTTGTAGCTGACTTGCAGGATCTCCGCGGCGGCGCCCGGGCTGCCGCCTTCCTTCAGCGCCTGGATGATCTTGCGGCGCTCGACCTCGAGCAGCGTCCGCTTCGACGCGTCAGCGAGCGTTCCCGAGAGATCGATTTTCGACCACGGCCCGCCGTCCTCGTCGACCGGCGCCGCCAGCGACGGACCGCGAAACGACAAGTTGAGGTGGCGCGGAAAGATCGTCTCCCCTTCGGTCAGAATCGCGGCGCGCTCGATGCAGTTCTGCAGCTCGCGGACGTTGCCGGGCCAGGCATAGGTGCGCAGCTCGTCTTCCGCGGCCGGCGACAGCACCAGCGGCTTCTTGTTCAGATCGCGGCAGAACTTGTCGATGAAATAGCGCGCCAGGGTCGTGATGTCGCGCGGCCGATCGCGCAGCGGCGGGATGACGATCGGAAAGACCGAGAGGCGGAAGTAGAGATCCTCACGGTACTGGCGCGCGGCGACCGCGGCTTTCAGGTTGCGGTTGGTCGCGGCCACGACGCGGACATCGACTTTCAGCGGCGCCGTGCCGCCGACGCGCTCGAAGGTTTTCTCCTCGAGCGCGCGCAAGATCTTGGCCTGCAGCGCCAGCGGCAGATCGCCGATCTCGTCGAGAAACAGGGTGCCGCGATGGGCGAGCTCGAACTTGCCCGGCTTGCGCTGCGAGGCGCCGGTGAACGAGCCTTTCTCGTGCCCGAACAGCTCGGTCTCGAGCAGCGTCTCCGGAATCGCGGCGCAGTTGATCGCGACGAACGGGCCGTCGTTGCGCGGACTCAAGGCGTGCAGCGCGCGCGCGAACAGCTCCTTGCCGGTGCCGCTCTCACCTTCGAGCAGCACGGTCGTATCGGTCGCTGCCGCCCGGTGCAGCGCCTGTGAGACCTGCTTCAGCTTCGGATCGTCGCCGACGATCAGGGGCGCGCCGCGGCGCTGCGCGAGCTCGTCCTTCAGGATCATGTTCTCGGTCGCGAGCCGGCGCTGGCCGAGCGCGCGCTCGACCATCAGCAGCAGATGATCGGGATCGACCGGCTTGGCGAGGAAGTCGAGCGCGCCCTCCTTCATCGCCGCCACCGCGTCCTGGATGCTGCCGAACGCCGTCATGACGATCACCGGCAGTTGCGGATCGTGATCCTTCGCCGCGCGCAGGACGCCGAAGCCGTCGCCGTCGGTCAGGCGCAGGTCGGACAGCACGACGGCGGGATTGCTCGCCAGCAGCGCCGCCTCGGCTTCACGCTGATCGCGCGCCTCGACAACGGTGTGCCCCTGCGCCTCGAGCGCGTGGCGCAGCATCGTGCGCAGCGAATCCTTGTCCTCGACGAGCAGAATCGGCGGGTCGGCGGATGGCCTGGATTTCAACGCAGCCAGCCGGGCGGAACGCCTGCCCGGCGCGCGTCTTCCAGCAGGCTGGCGATCGCCTTCTTGTCGGTCTCGACCGCCTTGGTGAGACGCGCGAGGTCGGCGATCGCCTTCTGCCGATCGCGTTCGAGCTTGCCGCGCTGAATCGGATCGTCGCGGTTGACGGCGTCGGTCGTCAGCGCATTGATCCGCGCCTGCATCGCTTCCGTGACCGCGTCGTCCTGTTCGAGCTGCGTCTGCAGGCTTTTCAGTTTCCCGGACCAGTAGGCCTGATCCTTCGGCTCCTTCGGCTCCTTCGGATCCTTGTCCTGCGACGCCTCTTTGTCCTTGCCGGCGTCCTTGGCTTTCGCCGACTCCTTGGTGTCCGTGCTTTTCGCGTCCTTGGCGGTGTCGGGGGAGGCAAGGCGGTCCGGCGCGGCTGGTGAGCCATCACTCTTATGGTCAAGATCTCTGTTGGTGTAGACCTTGGCAGGCTCGGCGGTCGTCTTTCGGCGCTCCTCTTCCTTCTTCGCGACGTCAGCGAGGGACTGGGCGCAAACCGGCCAGGCCAGGCAGAGCGCCGCCATCGCCGCGGACGAAAGACGAAACGCGCGACTTGTCGCCATCACCTGTTGAATCCTATGGCCTTATCGGCTCGGCTGCAATTGTACTTAAGGCCGGGCCGGGCCGAGCCGATGTACCTAAGGAACCGCCGAGCCGAGCGCCTGGATCCGCGCCTTGACCTCATCGGCGTCGGGGGCCGACGGCCGCATTTCCAGATACCGACGATATTCGCGAATGGCTTCAGGAACGCGCTGAAGCTGCTCGAGGCTGATCGCGTACGCGCGATGCGGGCTGGCGTCGGAAGGGGCGAGCGCGATCGCGCGCTCGAATTCGGGAAGCGCCGCCTCGTTGTCGCCGTTCTTCTGAAGCGCCACCGCGAACGTGTATCGCGTGGCGTAATCCTGAGGAAGGAGACGCGCGACTTCGCCGTACTCGTGCACGGCGCGGGCGCCTTGCGCGAGCGTCGCCGCGGCGCGCGCGAGGTTGGCGTGGTATCTCGCATTGTCCGGCGCCAGCGCGATCGCCCGCTCGAAGAACGGGATCGCGTCACCCGGCAGATTCAGCCGCGCCAGCGTCTGCCCCAGGGTGTTCAACGCTTCGGTGTCGGTGGGCGCCTTGGCCACCGCTTGCTCGGATGTCGCCCGCAACGCCTCGAGCGCGGCGCGGTTTTCAGCAGTGAGCGTCGCCGTATTCGGGTCGGCCGCGACTGCCGGCTCCGCGGCGCCCTCCGTCCGATCCGGCGCGACGGGGACCGACGGAGCGACGGCGGTGGGCGCGGATCCGGCCGGCCGGGCGTTCGCCGCGACCGCCCTGGGCGCGTCGTCGATTTGCTCGGGCCATGTACGCCAAATCACCGTGACGAGCGCGAGCACGAGCAGCGAAGCGCCGATGCCGACCATCCACAGCTTGCTCTGCTCCAGGCCGAGCGATTCCCAGATTGGCAGACGAACCGGTTCGTGCGGCTGCGGCAGCGGCTCGAAGCAGCGCAGACAGTGTAGGCGCCCTGCCTTGATGCGCGTTCCGCACGCACGACACACGACGAATCCGGGCACCTTATCTCACCTCGTTCCACGACAGCACGCTTACCCCGCGCTGCCGGACCCGATCATTATAATCCCCCGGTTCGCCGTCTCCCGCCGGCCGCGAGACGGTCAATTCGATCGCACGAGACGAGCCCCGCGGTCCGAATGCCGTCGCGCGAATCACGACGATCCCCGAACCCGGATTGGCGGGATCGGATCCGTCCCGCGTCGGATCGCCGTCGGTTTCGGACCGATCGTCGCCGATCAGCACGACCGCGTAGTACGACGCGCCGCCGATCGCAGTCGGAAGGAGCGCGCTCAGCGGCGCGTATGCCAGCAGCCGCCATCGAGGGTTGTTGACGCCCCAGGGACGGTCGGCGGTGAATGCGTCCATCTCGGCGATCGAGCACGCCGTGGTCTTCTGACAGTTCGCCTGATTCACGTGCTGGGCCAGGTCGATGGTCGTGCCATCAGCCATCGCGCGTGTGCCCGCCGGCGGCCCATCGACGAACGTCGATCGCGCGGTCCCCGCGAAAAACGGATTCCAATCGTCCGCCGCCGCCAGGTCGGCGAGTACCCGTTCGGCCGCGGCTTCCGCCGCATAGCGCGCACCTTCCGTCGAGCGAAAGCCGCCGGCAATCATCGTCTCCGACACGCTAGTCAGCGTCAGCACGCCGCCGAGCGCCGTCATGAAGAGCACGGCGATCAGCGCCAGCAGTACCGCAATGCCGCGTTCGGAACGACCAGGAGTCATTTATCGCCTCACGGCCAGATTCCGTGGTGCCACCTGAAAGCTGACTTCCAGGTCCGGCGCCCACATCGGGCTGCCGGTCGACGTGCCGGCGTTGGTGAAGAGCACACCGGCCGGCCCGCGAAGCGCGGCAAGCGCGGCCTCGACGCGGACCGTGACCGCTACCGTGCGAATGCGCAGGAGGTCGGCATCCCACCGGTTCGCGTTCGTCTCGTCGGGACACCATGGACCGTCGGTGAGCTGCGTCGCGGTCAGCAGCACGAGCCGGTCGTCCGGGCCAAGCGTCGCGAGCCTGGGAACTTGGACCCCGGTGTCGGCGGCGCTGGTGAAGAGGCAGCTCTCGCCCGCCGGATACGCCGTGGTGCGGACCCCGGGCGGCGGCGGCGACGGCCCGTACGTGGTTCCCGACGAAGTCAACGCCGGCGGACGCGGTTCGCCGTAGTAGTCGAACCGCAGCGCGACCACATGATCGACGACCGGCACAGGGCCGTTGGCGGAACCGTCGTAGAGCAGGAGCTGCGCGATCTGCGTCGCGGGATCGGTTTTCACGTAATACGTATGCAACTGCCCTTCGACGAGGCGGGAACCGGCCTTGTAGGTGGTTGTCGACGAGTCCTGGGGGCGTGGCGCGATCGCGATCTCCCGGGCCGCATCGGAAACGGCGGCGACGGTGAAGTTGTCGTAGTTGCCGGAGCTGTCGTAAACGAGCAGTGTCATCCCCGCTGCGAACCCGCACAGGTTGACGCCCGTCGGACACGCGGATTGCGGCGTGACCGGCAAGGTCTGTACGCCCGGCGCCACATCCGCGCTCAACGTCGTCTGCGCCGACGTCGCCGCAACCGACAGAAGGGTGATCAGGTCCGGGCGAAATGTTCCGGCCGAATCGTCGCTCGAGGCCCCCTGGCGAAAGGGAAGCACTGGGGGCACTGCGTAGACGAGCGGCAACGTCTGGCCGTCGAGGTAGGAACCGGCGCCGGCCATCGCCAGATCCCTGACGAGCGACGCCGCCGCCACGCGGAGCCGCTGCTGCATGTCGGCGGTGTCCGGCTCGGCGGCGGACACGCGGGCGGCGGTGCGCACCAATCCGAACATGCTGGCGCCGATCGCTACGGTCACCGCCATCGCAATGCAAAGCTCGATCAAGGAGACGCCGCGTTCTCGACGCACGTCAGGAGCTCCGGCGCGTGCGGACCGTGATCAGCCGGGCGGTTTCCGGCAGCTTGGTGAGATCATGCGCGGCGTCCGCGACGCCGCGGCTGGGCGTCGCCAGGACCTGCAGCACGCGAGTCGAATCGGGATAGATCGGCAGCGGCTCGATCGACCATCGCCGAAGATAAACGGCGCCGGGCGGGGGCTCGGGACCGCCGCCAAGCGGTTGTCCATTTCGATCGACGTAGTCGCAGTAGCCTGGCGTGTTGCGATCGAGCGTGCCGGCGGGCGACGCGCCTAGGGTCGCGCCCGGCACGTCCTCGCGCCAGAAAGCGGCGACGAGCTTCTCCATTTTGTCTTCCGCGAGCAGCACCGAGACGGTCGCGGCGCGTGCGCGGGCGTTGGCGTGTATGGCAGCCGCGACCAGCGGCGCGGCCGCCGCCAGGGCGACCGCGACGATGGACGTCGCGACGAGGACCTCGACGAGCGAAAATCCTGCGGCGTCGGGTCGATGCGCGCTGGATTTCGAGGCCACGTGGGTCCACGCTGCAACGCGCGATCCCGCGAGACGCGGAGCAGGTACCGCGAGTTTGTCGAAGGAATTGATCGATCGCCGCGTCAGCAGCGGTCGGTGCCGCGCACAATCCGCACGACGAGATTGGGACGACGTGGAAGAAACTGCGCTGACAAAACCGTAAGGTCACGTACCGAAACGGACCAGTCTCGCCGAGCATGCGTGAGCCTCGAAATTTATGTCAACGTGTTGCAACAACGGAGCTTAAGTCCTACGGTCACGACCAGACTCCATGGCACTGCCGTTGCTCAATCCCGGGTAGTTACATGATTACTCGCCCGCTGTCGCGTCTCGATCGTGGCTTCTCGCTCGTCGAGATCCTCGTGGTCGTCGGCCTGATCGGCGTCGTGTCCGCGATTGCGGTGCCGATGATGAGCAACGCGCTCGGATTCTTTCGCATCAGCGGCGACGCACGCAGCACAGCGAACTCGATAGCGCTGGCGAAGATGCGCGCCGCTTCCGTGTTCGGACGCGTCCGGTTGTACGTGGACCTCCTGTCGAACCGCTTTCACCTCGAGACCTTCAACAAGACCACGTCGCAGTGGACCACTGACGGCGGCAACACCTATCTGTCGCAGCGCGTCAGCTTCGGCTACGGCGCGGTCGGCGCGGCGCCGCCCAATACGCAGGTGCTGATCGCCCAGGCGCCGATGTGCAAGAGCAACGCGGTGCCGCCGGTCGATATCGCCAACACCGCCTGTATCATCTTCAACTCGCGCGGCACGCCGATCGATTCGACCGGGGCGCCGAGCGGCCTGGGCGCGATTTACCTCACCGACGGCAGCGCGGTCTACGGGATCACGCTGTCGGCCACCGGCATGGTCCGCATGTGGCGGACTCCTCCCGTCGCGACGCCGTCATGGACCCTGCAATGAAGACCACCGTGCGCGCGTACCTGCGGCAGCTCGCCGGTGACGAGGGCACGACCCTGATCGAGACGGCGATCGCGTCCGGCATTCTGCTCGTCACGCTGGCCGGGCTGATGTCGATGGGCACCCTCGCGACCATGCACACCGAGAATCAAGGGCATCTGGCGCCGCGCACGACCGAGTACGCGCAGGACAAGATGGAGCAGCTGCTGTCGCTGGCCTACGGCGACACGACCAGCAACTCCGTGGTGTTTCCCGCCACGATCGGCGGCGGCAGCGGTCTCGCGATTGGCGGCAGCAGCAACACCGCGGCGCCGGCGAACAACTACGTGGATTGGCTCGCTCAGGACGGCAGCCTCCTCGGCGGCGGCACGGCGGCGCCGGCGACCTGGTTCTACGAACGCGTGTGGCAAGTCACCTGCCCTTCGGCAGCCTACGCACCCGTCGCGCAGCCGTGTGTCGACAACCCGGCCGCCGGCGTCAAGCAGGTGTCGGTCACGGTGACGGTGCGATCGTCGGTCGGCGGCTTCATGCTCGCGAAGTCGACGGTCGTGGCGCTGAAGGCGTCGCAGTTCTAGCATGACGACCAGGCTGCGATCGGAAGCCGGCTTCACACTCGCCGAGATGGTGATCGCGACGGGGCTGCTGCTCGTCGTCTCCAGCATCGTGACCAGCGCGCTGCTGCAGATGACCAACCATCAGCAGACGATCTGGAACCGGACCGAGATGCACAGCGGCGTCCGCGGCGCGACCGAGCTGCTGCAGCAGGAAGTCGGGCAGGCCGGACGCGTCACGCTGCCCGCCACCGTCACGCTGACGCTGGCGCTCGCCACCCCCGCCGGCACTCTGTGCACATTGGGCACGCCGACCGCGGGGGTCTATGGCGTGCCGGTGACGGCCACGGTCAGCTCGACCACCGGTATGTTCGTCGGCGAGTGGCTGACGACGTTCGACGGCGACGCGGCGGAAACAGTTTCGATCGCGACGATCCCGTCGGCAACAACGTTCACGGCCTGTTTCACCCAGCCGCACCTGGCGGCGACGACTACCTTCAGGGCGCTCGGCGGCTTTGCCAGCGGCATCGTCGCGCCGTCGGTGGCCAATGGATCGACCCCGAACAAGCTGAAACTGTACGGCGACATCAACGGCGACGGCACGATGGTCTACATCGAGTACTACTGCGACAACGGCGACGCCGGCACCGCGGGATCATTCAACCTGTATCGCAACGTGGTGACGCCGTTCGTGCCGTTCGGAGCGGCTGCCCCGGTCAAGCCACCGGTCGCCGCGTCCATGGTGCTCCTGGGCAACGTGCACCCGAATCCTGTCGACTCCAGCGGTCTGGTGCGGCCATGTTTCCAGTACCAGGAGCCGGTGCCGGCCAGTGTCGCGGGCATGGTCCTCGACGTCGCCGTGACGCTGACCGTCTGGACGCAGTCGGCCGACCCGATCACGCACCAATTCCAGACCGAAACCAAGGCGCTCCTCAACGTGTCGCCGCGCAACGTGTTCTTCACCTGGGAATTTGCGGGGCTGGGCTACATGAACCGCATTCAGCCGACGCCGGCGGTGATCACCGCGCTGCTGCCGTGACGGAGCCGGACATCATGCATATGCACAACGAACGCGGCATCGCACTCGTCCTCGCGCTGTTCCTGGTGTCGGCGCTGTCGGTCCTCGGGGCGTCGCTGATGTTCCTGTCGCAGACGGAAGCGTACGCGAGCATGAACTACCGGATGATGTCGCAGGCGCGCTACGCCGCCGAAGCGGGGATTCAGAAAGCGTCGAACTTTCTCCTCGATCCGACGCAGTACCTCCCACCGACTGCCGCCGACCTGCTGAACCCCGCGAATTGCAACCGGAACGTGTCCCCCGTGACGTGCGGCGGCGCGGAAGTGATCCTGTCGGCTTCGGCGACCAAGGCGTCCAACTACCCGGTCGCGGCGGTGCAGACGGCGTACAACGCCGCCGGTCAAGGCACGCTGACCGCCGGCAACGTGACACTGACCTACGGCTCGTACGCCAGGCTGGTCGGGTTGCAGACGTTCGAGTCCTATGGCGGTGGCAGCGGCGTGACCGAGACATGGGAGATCGTCGCCGACGGCGGTCTCACCGGGTCCCCCAATGCGACGGTAGAAATCCTGGCGCTGATCGAGACGCCGAAAGTGCCGGCGAGCTCGTACGGGGCCTTCGGCACCGACACCACGTGCGGCGCGCTCGGTTTCGGCGGCAGCGTCACGGTGAACAGCTACGATTCCAGCCTGCTGACCGGTGCGACCGCGCCGTCGGCCGCGAACGGAATGACGAACGCCGGGGGGGATGTCGGCACGAACGGCAACCTCACCATCACTGGATCCGCCGATGTCGGCGGCAAGCTGTACACGCCGCGAACCGGCGTCGGCGCCTGCACCAACGGCGCCAACGGCGCCATCGACGGCCTGACCGAAGGCGGCAGCGCGACCGTGACCGGCGGCATGGTGAAGTTGCCTGCCGCGGTGACCTATCCATCGCCGACGTTGCCGTCGCAGTCGGTGCTTCCCGCGGTCAGTCTGAGCTCGGGAGGAACCTCGGCGACCACGTGTGCGCTGCTCGGGCTGGTTCCTGGGACAAGCGCAGAGGTCACTGCAGGAACGGCCCAGTGCAACGTCACGGGCAGCACGATTACGATCAAAGGCAGCGGCCTGGTGCTGCCGAGCGTGTCGTTGAGCTCGCATATCGACATCAGGCTGGTCGCCAACAGTCCATCCGCGCAATACAATTTCAACAGCATCTCGCTCGCAGGCGGATCGACGATTGGGGTCACCGCGACAACGTCGACCCAGGGTGTGACGCTCGGCATCATCGGGAAGGACAATGCCGGCGCGGCAATTGCCACGCCGGTCGACTTCACCGGCGGCAGTCAGACGGCCGTGTCGGGGTGCGCGACGTGTTCGAACTACGACGCATCGATGCTGCAGCTGATCTATGCGGGCACCGGCCAAATCAAGATCGGCGGCACCGCCGATACGGTGATGACGGTCTACGCGCCGAACGCGCTGTTCACGCTGAGCGGCAACGGTGCCGTGTACGGATCGCTGCTGGCCAAGCGCGTGAACGACACGGGCAACGCCAGCATCCACTACGACCGCCGGCTGCTGCACGACTACTGGGTTGTCGGACACCCGATGGTCGGGACCTTCACCTGGCAGCGCTACTGACGCACGCTAACGCGCCAGCGGCAGCGTGACCTGAAAGCTCGCGCCGCCGTGCGGCGCGGCGGCGACGGCGACGCGGCCGTTGTGGAAGACGACGATCTTCTGCACCAGCGCCAGCCCGAGGCCGGTGCCGTTGCGCCTGGTCGTGAAAAACGGCTGAAAAATCCGCTCGCGGAGCGCCGGCGCCACACCGGGGCCGTTGTCGGCGACCGTGATCCGCAGCATCCGTGCAGCCGCGTCCACCTCGCCACGAATCGAAATGTCCGGCGGCTGCGGCGCGGTCCCGCAGGCGTCGACCGCATTACGCAGCAGGTTACTGATCGCCTGCCGCAGCAGCACCTCGTCCCCTTCGATGACGCCGAACGCGCCCACGACGCGGACGTCGCCGCCGAGTGCCCTGACATCGGCGCCGATGTCCGCCGCGGCCCGCTCGCAGATGGCGCCGAGGTCGACGTCGGTCAGGGTGAGCTGCGCCGGATTCGCGAAGTTCAGAAAATTGGTCACGACCTGGCTGAGCGACTCGGTCTCGGCGCGGATGCCTTCGACATAGCGGCGATACGGCGGCGGCAGCTCCTTGAGGTCCAACAGCTTGCCGTAGCCGTGAATCGTCGCCAGGCCGTTGCGGAATTCATGCGCAATCCCGGCGGTCAGCTCGCCGACCGTCGCCAGGCTCTCCTTCAGGCGCAGCTGCTCCTCGAGATCCTTGACCGCGGTCAGATCGGTGAACAGGCAAATCGCCCCCTGCGGATCGCCCTGCGGATCGACGAGCGGCGAAACGCTGACGCCGAGGTGCGTCATGCGTTGCCCGGGCGCCGCGGCCGGCAACACGACCTCACGCCGCACCATCGAGCGGCGATCGCGCAGGCATTCGTCGATCACGTCCAGCAGCGGCTGCTCGTGCAGCGACCGCCGATACGCCTCGGGGTTGAGCGACTCCGGCAGATTCAGCATGCGAAGGCCGGCGGGATTGAGGATGCGCACCTCTCCGTGCATGCCGGCGACGAGCAGGCCGGCGGTCAGGCTCGTGATGATCTCGCCGCTCAGGCGCTCGGACGCGTCGGCGCGCGCGGCGGTGGCGCGCTCCTGCGCTTTCAGCGTGGTGACCGCCTCCTGCAGCGCCGCCGACAGCAGCGCGGTGTCGGCGCCGCCGCCGTGCCGATCGTGCCGCGTGTCGCGCGCCGCTGCCAGGAACCGCAGCACGGCAAACACCACGACCGCGGTGAGGCCGCCGACCAGTGCCGTGAGGCCCAGGAGCGAATAACCGGCGGGGGTGAGGTTCACGGGAACAACTCGCGGCCGAACGCCGTGATCGGGGGAACGCCCGCGGTGGCACGCAGCCCGGCGTTCATAGGAGCCGCAGGTACCAATCCAGGAGGGCAGGACCGACCGTCGCCGCCAGCGCCGCACCGGCGGCGAGAAAGCAGCCGAATGGCAGTGCGTATTTCAAGGTGCCGCGGCCCGCGGCGATCATGGCGAGACCGACCGCGCTCCCGGTGAGCGATGCCAGCATCAGCGTCACCAGCGTCAGCTTCCAGCCGACGAACGCGCCGATCATCGCCAGCATCTTCGGATCGCCCATCCCGAGCCCTTCTTCGTGCCGCACCCAGAAATAGGTGATCGCCATCAGGTAGAGCACGCCCCCTCCCGCCAGCAGCCCAATCAGCGACGCGGCCCAGCCAGGCTCCGTGACGAAGCTGAACGCGAAGCCGGCGACAATGCCCGGCAACGTGATCACGTTCGGCAGCAGGTGATGCTCCAGATCGATCGCGAAAAGGACGATGAGCGCGCAGGCGAACACGAGCCGTGACGCGAGCAGCGGCCCGGGACCGTAGGCCGACCACGCGAGCACGAACACCACCGAGGTCAGCGCCTCGACGAGCGGATAGCGGATCGCGATCGGCCCCTTGCACGTCCGGCATCTCGCGCGCAGCGCCAGATAGCTGACGATGGGAATGTTCTCGTACCACGACAGCTCGCGGGCGCAGTGCGGGCAGGCCGACGCCGGCCACACGATGGACGCGCCGCGCGGGAGGCGGTGGATGCACACGTTGAGGAAGCTGCCGACGATCGCCCCGAAGGCGCCCGCGGCGACGAGCCCGAACAGCGGCGGCAGCGTGCCGCTCATGAGGGAGGCGCGACGCCACGCGGCTCTTCAGGCGGCGGCCACAGCGACGACGATTTCGACAGCCGCACGCGGCCGTCGATGAGTTCGTACGGCGTGCCGGACGGATCGAGCGGATAGCCTGGCAGCACGCGCGCGCGCACCAGCGCCGGAAAGTCCGGTGTCTGGCCCGTGCGCCGGGCGTAGTCGTCGACCGCGCCCTGCAGCGCGTCGATCGTGTCGAGCGCGTCGAGCTGGCGCAGGCGGCGCTCGGCGTCCTGCCGCAGCCAGTCGATTTCCGCCGACTGGCGGATCGCGAGCCACATCGCCCGCGACGATTGGCGGTCGCCCCCCTGTGCCACCGTCGTCGCCGCCATCGACCGGAGCCACCACGGCGCCCCGGGCAGGTCGCCGGCTTTCTGAAACCAGGTCGCGGCGGTGCGGAAGTCATGGCGGAACCAATAGTGGACGAAGCCGATGTCCTCCATGTACTGCCACTTGCCCGGCTGCTCGCGGAGCCCCTTCTCCAGCAGCGCGATCGCCAGATCGGGACGGCCCGCGCCGCGCGGGTACGGCTCACCGAGGTAAACCGCCCCGAATCGATAGGCGATGTTGAACCGCGGATCGAGCGTCGTCGTGATATCGAGGAGCGGGTACAGCAGCGGATAGGCGTCGCCGGCGATCGGCGGTCGTGGCGCCGCGCCGGGTCGCGGCAGCGTGCCGGGGTGATCGATCCGCTGCTTGCTGCCGCCGTAATGCTGGATCGCCCGGATCCAGTAGACGTCGGCGAACAGCGTGTTGTAGGCGCCGGTCAACCGCCGCAGGCCCAGGCCCGATCGCAGATAAAGCGACTCCTCGGTGGCGTCGCCCGGCGGAAACGCACGCTCGCGCGCGGCCTGCAGCTCGACGGCCGAGGCGAGAAGGACGGCGACGAGGGCCGCGGTGGCGACGACGGCGGCCGGAGATCGCGCGGTCACGTTACTTGAAGTCCCGCCGCGAGAAAACGAGGCTGGCCATCGCCAGCAGCATCGCGATGTAGACCGCCGCATACGCGCTCGTCATCGCCATGTACCTGAACGACACGTGCAGCCCGTGGACGACGTCGTTCTTGACGTCGAACTGCGCCAGGTTCGGCAGCACCCAGTAGAGGCCGCGCGCCAGCCGCGCGGCGGTGGGCGATGCCACCACCTGCTCGAAGTTCCGCAGATCGCCGCTGAAATGCCCGACGACGTAGAGGCCGAAGGTGAGCGCCGCGGACAGCATCGGCGACGAGAACGTGGAGAAGAACAGCGCCAGCGCGGTCACCAGCATCAGCTCGACGAAGATCAGGGCGACCGCCTTCAGCATCGCCGGATCGAGCGGCGGCGCCTCCCACCCCAGGTTGGCGTCCGGCGGCACGCCCCAGGTCATCGCCGCCAGCACCACGTAGAGCGCCAGCGCCATGACCGAGACGTTGACCGCAAGGGTCAGGGTCAGGCCGCAATATTTGCCGAGGACCACCTGAGCCCGCGTGACCGGCTTGGCGAGCAGCGAGTAGATGCTGCGGCGCTCCACTTCTTTCGAGACGAGGCCGATGCCGATGAAGACCGCGATGAAGAGCCCGAAGATCGAGGTCGCCGCCAGACCGAGATCCTTGATGATCTTGACGTCCTGCCCCGCCGTCAGCTGGCCGATCAGAAACGACGACGCCATCAGCAGCAGCGCGAACAGCACGAGGTTGTAGAGCACCTTGTCGCGGACCGACTCGCGAAACGCGTTAATTGCGATCGTGCCGATGCCTCTCACGACGCCCGCCCCGTGCTGTCCTCGAGCCCGCGCCGCGCACGCAGCACGTCGGGCGCCGTGACGCTCTCGACGAAGACGTCCTCGAGCGTTTCCCGAATCGGATTGAGCGACGCCAGGTGGGCGCCGGCCGCGGTCAGTTCGCCGAGCAGACGCTCGGGCGGCGGCTCGAGCGGCAGATCGAGGGTGTAGCGCCCCTCGCTGATCCGGACGGCGCGGCGCACGCGCGATCCGAGCGACGCAATCAGCGCCTCGCTCGCGCCCGCGACGACCAGCTCCCAGCCCCCGGCGCGCAGCGCCAGCATGTCGGTGAGGCGTCCGGAGGTCACGAGACGGCCTCTCGCCAGGATGGCGACGCGGTTGCACAGCGCTTCCGCGTCGCTCAGCACGTGCGAGCTGAAGAACACCGTGCAGCCGTTGTCGCGCAGGCGCAGGATCAGCGCGCGTACGTCGCGGCGCCCGAGCGGGTCGAGTCCGGACATCGGCTCGTCGAGGATGACGAGATCGGGCTGGTTGATCAGCGCCTGCGCGATGCCGACGCGCTGCAGCATGCCCTTGGAAAATTTGCGGAGCTGCAGGCGGCGCTCGGCGCCGATCCCGACCTCGTCGAGCAGGCGCGCCGCGCGCGCACGGCTGTCGCCCGCGGAAAAGCCGAAGAGCGCGCCGAAATACACCAGCAGCTCCTCGGCCGTCAGGTGATCGTAGAAATACGGGTTCTCCGGAAGGTAGCCGATCCGGCGCCTGACCGAGAGATCGCCGACCGGACGGCCGAGAATCTCGGCGCGCCCCGACGTGGGATACACCAGCTGCATCAGCAGCTTCAGC
>JAOBWF010000428.1 GCA_025463215.1 Acidobacteriota bacterium
TGGCCGACAAACATGTACGCACTGCCGAGAAAGACCTCACCGAAGTACGACACCTTATCGCTAGCGGCGGCGATAATTGTCTGGCCGACCTCGCTATAGCGCACAGCCTCTTCGAAGCGTCCGACGACTACGCATAGCGAGGCCACCACGCATATTGAGGCGAGTCGAGGATGGTCGACGGCGCGGGCGGGTTCTATCAGCTCTTCGGCCCAGGTGATCGGTTCGAGGTTCTCGAGAGAAGGGCCAAGCAACCCTGCATACGCCGTGATGGCGGCGCCCGTATCCAGGTCGCAGTGATCGGCAGCCCACCGAAACGCCGTGCGCAGATTGGCCAACTCGACTTTGAACCAGTCGTATGCCTCGCGCTGGCGCGGGCTGTCCCACAGGTCCATGACGTCGGCTTCCCGTCCGGCGAAGTAGCGCGCGTGGGCGGCCCGAATCTCGGATGCTTCGCCGCGGGCGGTGAGTTGTTCCTCTGCGAACTGACGGATCGTTTCCAGCATCGAATACCTGGTCCGCCCGCCTGACCGCTTGGCGAGCAGGAGCGACTTGCGCACGAGCGAGTCGAGCACCTCGAGAATGGCGTACTCGTCGCGGTCATCTGATCCGGCTATCGCGCAGGCGCTCTGGAGGTCGAATCCGCCCGCGAACACCGAACACCTTGTCAACAACGACTTCTCTGCGTCATCGAGTAGGTCGTAGGACCAGGCCACCGTGTGGCGCAGCGTTTGGTGGCGCTCCAAACCACGCCGCGATCCGACCAACAGCCGGAACCGGTGATCAAGACGGTCACAAACGTCGCTTGCGGTCATCGAAGCCATCCGGGAAGCGGCCAACTCGATGGCCAACGGGATGCCATCGAGCCGTCGGCATATCTCCACGATCGCCGTCCGGTCATCGTCATTTTCCGTAGCAAAGTCCCGCGCCACAGCCCTAGCTCGATCGACGAACAGCGTCACCCCCGCGGACTCGATGCCGTCGCGCACATTCAGCGAAGGGACCGGCCACAGATGTTCATCGGCGACTCGCAAGCCTTCACGGCTGGTCACGAGAACCTTCACCGTCGTCGAGCGGTCCAGGATTCTGTCGATCAAATCTGCAGCGGCGTCGAGAACATGTTCACAGTTATCGAACACCAACAACCGCAGCCGTCCATCCAGGGCGTTGGCGATGCTCTCCGCCACCGTCATACCGGCCTGCTGGATGATGCCCATCACAGACGCCACCGCATCAGGCACCGCGCCCGGATCAGTGACCGGGGCCAGCTCGAATACCCACACCCCGTCGGGAAACTCGGGGGCCAACTGCGCCGCCACCTGCAACGCCAAACGGGTCTTGCCGACGCCACCGACTCCTGTCAGCGTGACGAGCCGACGGGCCTGGAGTTCTGTTTGGAGTTCGGTCACGTCATCGTCACGGCCGATAAAGCTCGTCGGCTGAGTTCGCAGATTGCCGGGCGTTCCATCGAGTGTTACGAGCGGCGGGAACGCCGACGGTAAGCCGTCAGCGCGCACCTGCAACAGGTGCACCGGCTCCGACAGGTCCCGCAAATTACGCAGGCCCAGATCCGCGAAGTCAATGCCTTTTACCAGCGCGGCAGTCACGCCCACCAACAGGATCTGACCACCGTGCCCGGCCGCCATCACCCGAGCCGCCCGATTCAACGCCGGCCCGAAATAGTCCCCCTCTCGCTGCTCGGACTCGCCAGTGGCGATACCCATCCGCACCGGCAACTCAAGAATTCGCTGAGCCTCGATAGCGGCATCCACCGCCGCCCGCGGCGACGTGAACGCCGCGCACACGCCATCACCAGTGTGCTTGAACAGCCATCCTCCATGGGCCTCGATCGCCGACCCCAACACTTCATCATGGACAGCGAGCGCGGCGCGCATCGCGTCGGGATCCGCTTCCCAACGACGCGTCGAACCCTCAATGTCAGTGAACAGAAACGTCACTAGCCCCGACGGCCGATTCACAACTCGCCTCGCGCCAATTCGATCTGGTCGAACGCGAACCGAACCGCCTCGGCGGCTGACATTGCCAAGCCGGTGGTCGTGAGGCTGGTGTGGCGGTCCGCGCCCAGCATTCCGACCAAGTGATCGACTACCGATGCCAGGTCAGGGATGACGGTACCGGTGAGTGGGCTTGTGGCGTAGCCAGCGACGATCGCGGCCGGCTCGTAGCGGCTGATCAGATCGAGGCACACGGCGAGACCGCCGAGAGTGCCCTTGGCCGCGGCGGTGTCGCCGGCGTCGTGATACACGCTGATGGCCTGGAAATAAAGGTCGAGGGACGCGCGTAGGTCGCCGTGGTGCGCTTCGAGGCCAGCGAGTTGCGTCGCGCAACTTGCCTCCCAAAGTCGGTTGCGGCTTCCACGAGCCTCGGCCATCCCGCGCCTCAACGTGTTCATTGCAGTGGCAGGGTCGGCCACGCGAAGCGCCATGCCGAAATTCAAGAGGGCGAAACTCAGCATGCAAGGATTGCCAGTGGCTTCGGCGGCGTCAACCACGCCCCCTGCCAGCGCGATGGCCGTATCCACCCGGCTAGTCAACACCTGCCCGAGGACTATGCAGGTGCGGGCGAACGTTAGTGGGTCACCGGTG
>JAOBWF010000338.1 GCA_025463215.1 Acidobacteriota bacterium
GAGATCTTCGTCGAGACGGCGGATCACCGGCTCGAGCCGCAGACCCGCGACTACCGCGAGCTGGTCGACTTCAGCCATCCCGACAACCTGCTGCTGCATCATTTTTCGCTCGGATCGAAAGCGTCGCGGACGGCGTACGCGCTGCCCGATCGGATGGCACTGATTTACCACAACATCACGCCGCCCGAGTACTTCGTCGGCGTGCACCGCCGGCTGGCGCGGCAGACGTTCCGCGGCCGCCGCGAGCTGCGGGCGTATGCGGATCGCTGCGATCTGGCGCTGGGCGACTCCGAGTTCAACCGCCAGGATCTCGACGCGCTCGGCTTTCCGCGGACCGCGGTGCTGCCGGTCGTGCCGGACTTCACGCACCTCGACCGCGAGCCAAACTGGCTGGTCGCACGCGACTTCGACGACGAGTGGACCAACATCGTGTTTGTCGGGCGGGTGATCGCCAACAAGAAGATCGAGGATCTGATCCGCTGGTTTCACGCCTACCACACGATTTTCAACCCGCGATCGCGGCTGCTGCTGGTCGGCGCGCAGAGCGGGTTCGAGCGCTACGTCGCATCGCTGCACCAGCTGGTCGGCCGTCTCGATGCGACGCAGGTGCACTTCGTCGGCCACGTCTCGGACGAGGAGCTGATCGCCTTTTACGACGTCGCCGATCTGTTCCTGTGCGCCAGCGAGCACGAGGGCTTCTGCGTCCCTATCGTCGAGGCGTTCTACAAGCAGGTGCCGGTGCTCGCGTACGCGGCGACCGCGGTGCCCTCGACGATGGACGGGGCCGGCGTGCTGTTCGAGGACCGCGATCCGCTGCACGTCGCGATGCTGATGGACGAGATCGTCGGCAACGCCGCTCTCCAGGATCGCATCGTCGAGAGCCAGCTCGCGGCCGTCGACCGGCTGCGAGCCAGGGACTTCGCCGGCACGCTGCTCGGGTTCGTCGATCGAATCCTCGCCGCGCCGCGGGCGGCGGCGCCGCACGTCACCTTCGACTTCTGGGGGCAGTTCGACGCCGCCCAGGAATTGGAGGAGCTCCGGATGTACCGGCCCGGAATCTACAAGGCCCTTCCCCCTGAGCCGGAGGGAATCAAGAATTAGGAATTCGGAGTTGTGAATTCGTACCGATTCACATTCCAGATTCCGAATTCTCAAGTGCGATGCTCATCAATCAATGGGTGCCGGCGGCGCATCAGGGGGACGCGATCGGCGACAGCGCCCGCCGTGTCCGCGATCTGCTGCGCACGATGGGGCACGAGTCGGAGTTGTACGCGCTGACGATCGACGACGGCCTGCGTGGCGACGTCCGACCGTTCAGCGACGCCGCGGCCACACGGGGCGAGGCGACGATCTTCCACTACGCGCTGCCGTCGCCGATGACCGAGGCCTTCGCCGCGCTCGAGTCGGGCCGCGTGCTGCAGTATCACAACGTCACGCCGGCCGCCTACTTCGCGCCCTACGATCCCTCGCTGTTCCGCCTGGCGTCCCTCGGACGCGACGAGCTGGCGACGCTGTCCGGCCGCGTCGACCTGGCGCTCGGCGACTCCGAGTACAACCGCCGGGAGCTCGAGGCCCTCGGCTTCGAGCGGACTGGCGTGTTTCCGATTGCGGTCGACACCTCGCGGATCACCCAGCCGGCGGAGCGGCCGGCCCTCGACACGATGCTCGACGATGGCCTGGTCAACTTCCTGTTCGTCGGCCGCATCGCCCCGAACAAGAAGATCGAGGACATCATCCGTCTCGCCGAGTTCTACAAGCGCTACGTCGACGCCTACTACCGCTTCATCTTCGTCGGACGGTTCGACGTGGTGCCGCGGTATTATTCGATGATCCGCGCCTTGATGGCGGAGTTCCGATTGCTCAATGACAGATTCCTGTTCACCGGCCCCGTCTCGGACGAAGAGCTCGCCGTCTACTATCGCCACGCCGCGGTGTACATCTCGATGAGCGAACACGAAGGCTTCTGCGTGCCGCTGCTCGAAGCGATGGCGGCGGACGTGCCGGTGCTCGCCTACTCGGCGGCGGCGGTGCCCGATACGCTCGGCGGCGCGGGCGTCCAGTTCGCGCCGAAGGATCTCGAGTACGCCGCGGAGCTCCTCGGCCAGCTCGCGTTCGACGACGACTTCCGGGCGCGGGTGATTGCCGGCCAGCGCCGCCGGCTCGCCGACTTCGGCGACGCCCGGATCACGCGCGAGCTCGCCGCGCTGCTGCAGACACTGTCGTGAAAATCGCCTTCATCATTCAGCGATACGGCGCCGAGGTCCTCGGCGGATCCGAGCATCTGTGCCGCCTCGTCGCCGAGCGCCTCGCCGGCACGCACGACGTCGACGTCCTGACCAGCTGCGCCCAGGATTACATCACCTGGAAGAACGAGTATCCCGAGGGCGCCGACCGCGTCCGCGGTGTCACCGTGCGCCGGTTCGCCACGGCGGTGACTCGCGACATCGCCGCGTTCAACGCGCTGTCGGAGCGGATCTACAACACGCCGCACAGCCGTGCCGACGAGATGGAGTGGTTGAAGCAGCAGGGCCCGTGGTGCCCGGGGCTGATCGAGTTCCTGCGCCGCAACCATCAGCAGTACGACGTCCTGATCTTCTTCACCTATCTGTATGCGCCGACCGTGCTCGGTCTCGAGATCGCGCCGCAGCGCAGCATCCTGGTGTCGACGGCGCACGACGAACCGGCGATCCGGCTCGAGATCTTCAAGGACGTGTTCCGCAAGCCCGCCGCGCTCTGTTACCTGACAGACAGCGAGCGCCGCTTCGTCGAGGTGCAGTTTCCGGAGCGCCCGCTGCTCGAAGAGACGGTCGGCGTCGGCGTCGATCTGCCCCAGCAGCAGCCCTATCCCCGGATTCCGGCGCCGTCGCTCGACGAGGACCAGGGGCCGTCGACCGCGGGCGGCGACGCGACCGAGCCGGAAGCCAACACGGAAGCCGAATCGGCCACGCTCGATTCGCCCGCCCACCTGCGGGCGCGGGGCGCCGTGTTCCGCCGACGCCACCGGCTGTACGGGCCGATGGTGCTGTACGGCGGCCGCATCGATCCGGGCAAGGGGTGCGAGGAGCTGATCCACTACTTCACCGAATACGTGAAGGAGGGCGGCGAATCGACCCTGGTGCTGATGGGAGCGAAGCTGATGGCGCTGCCCGAGGAGCCCTACATCCGCTTCGCCGGACGGTTGTCCGACCGCGAGCGCCTCCAGGCGCTCGAAGCGGCGACGGTCGTCGTCTGCCCGTCTCCGTACGAGAGCCTCTCGCTGCTCGCGCTCGAGGCGCTGTCGGTCGGCACGCCGATTCTCGCCAACGCGCGCAGCGCCGTGCTGGTCGAGCACTGCGTCCGCAGCAACGGCGGACTCTACTACGCCGATCGCGACGAGTTCGTGGAATCGTTGAAGCTGCTGGTCAGAGACGACGCGCTGCGCGCGGCGATGGGCGCCAACGGCATCGCCTATGTGCGCGAGCACTATCGCTGGGATGTCGTGCTGAGCAAGTACGAGCGGCTGTTCGCGAAGATCAGAAACGCCCGCTGATCGCGCGGGCGATTACTTGTCGTCGAACGCGGGCGCCGGTCCGATTCCCCCCGCGACGCTGGGCGACGGGACTTGCGGCTCCGCCGGCGCTGCGGCCGCCTCGGCGTGGCCGTTCCCGGTCCGCTTCCGCCGCGGCCGAATCTCGTAGCGCTTGATCATCTCGTTCAGCGTCGTCGGCTTGATGTGCAGGAGCTCGGCGGCCCGCTTCTGGACGCCGCCCGCCGCTTCGAGCGTCGATTCGATCAGGCGCTTCTCGAAATCGGTGATGACGTCCTTGAACGAAATGCCTTCGGGCGGGACGACGAACTGCGGCATCTGGAAGTTCGGCGCCTTGCGGACGTGATCCGGGATCATCTCGACGCCGATGATGTTGGCCGGGCTGAGCACGACCGCGCGCTCGATCACGTTCTCCAGTTCGCGGACGTTGCCAGGCCAGTCGTATTCGGTCAGCAGGTCGAGCGCGTCCGGGGTCAGCTCGAGCACACCCTTCTTGTTCTCGTCGCCGTACTTTTCCAGGAAGTGGTGCACCAGCAGCGGCACGTCGTCCTTGCGGTCGCGCAGCGGCGGCAGCTGGATCGAGATGACGTGGAGGCGGTAGAAGAGATCCTCGCGGAACTTGCCCTCTTCCATCATCTGGCGCAGGTCGACGTTGGTCGCGGCGATGATGCGGACGTCGACCTTGATCGTTTCCATGCCGCCGAGGCGCATGAAATCGCGTTCCTGGATGACCCGCAGCAACTTGGCCTGGGTTTCGAGCGGGACGTTGCCGATCTCGTCGAAGAAGATGCTGCCCTTGTCGGCGAGGTCGAACATCCCCTTCTTCGGGTAGACCGCGCCGGTGAACGCGCCCTTGACGTGCCCGAACAGCGTCGACTCGAGCAGATCCGGCGGCAGGTTGCCGGAATTCACGGTGACGAACGATCGCTCCGAGCGCGACGAGTTGGCGTGAATCGCGCGCGCGACCAGTTCCTTGCCGGTGCCGCTCTCGCCCTGGATCAGGATGGTCGATCGGCTCGGCGCCGCCTGGATGATGAGGTCGAACACCTGGCGCATCCGCGGGCTGCGCCCGATGATGTTCGCGAACTTGTGGTACCGCTCCTGGATGTTCTGGCGCAGGTTGCGGTTCTCGTTGAGCAGCCGCCGCCGTTCCATCGCGTTGCGGACGACCACCAGCACCTCGTCGTTCTTGAACGGCTTGGTGATGTAGTCGAACGCCCCTGTCTTCATCGCCGCGTTGGCACTCTCGATCGAGGCGTAGGCGGTGATGATGATGTCGTTCAGGTCCTCGTCGATCCGCTTCAGCTCGTCGAGCGTGGCGATGCCGTCGAGCCCGGGCATCATGATGTCGACGATCGCCGCGTCGAACGGCAGCGCGCGCGCCATCTCGAGCCCTTCCGCGCCGGACGAGGCCAGCCGCACGTCGTAGCCTTCGCGCGTCAGCAGCGTCTCGAGAATCTCGCGCATGATCTCCTCGTCGTCGACGACGAGGATCGTGCCGTTGCGTGAAGTGGCCATGTTAATTCGCCCGGGCCGTTCGCGCGGCGGCGGGTGCCTGCGGCAGCGCCATCGTGAAGCGCGTCCCCTGCCCGACCGCGCTGTCGCACTGCAGCGCGCCGTCGTGCTCGCGGACGATGCCGTACGTGATCGACAGGCCGAGGCCGGTGCCGCGGCCGATCGCCTTGGTGGTGAAAAACGGATCGTAGATTCGCGCGATCTGTTCGGACGGGATGCCGGACCCGGTGTCGGCCACTTCTGCGACCGCGCGATCGCCCTCGAGCCGCGTCGTCACCGACAGCCAGCCGCCGCGGGGCATCGCGTCGCGGGCGTTGAGGAACAGGTTCAGGAACACCTGCTGCAGCTGGTGCTCGATGCCGAGCACCGGCACCGGCAGCGGCGCGAGCTCGCGCCGCACCTTGATACTGCCGACCTGAAACTGGTGCTCGAGCAGCGAGAATACGTCGGTGATCACGGCGTTGAGGTCCACTTCGGTCCGTTCATTAGACGCCGTACCCGGACGGGAGAGGTTCAGCAGCCCGTTGACGATCTTGGCGGCGCGGAATGTCTGACGCTCGATCTTCTCGAGCAGGACCGTTCTCGGATCCGCGGGATCCGCGCCTTCGAGCAGCATCTGCGTGAAGCTCGAGATCCCGGTCAAGGGCGTGTTGACTTCGTGCGCGACGCCGGCGGCGAGCAGCCCGATCGATGCCATCTTTTCCGAGATCTGCAACTGCTCTTCCAACTGCACCCGGTCGGTGATGTCCTCGATGATCATCAGCATGCCGACCACCGCATCGTCGCCCGACGTGTTCTGCAGCGGCACCTCGGTCGCGTTGACGAGGAGGCGCGGGGTGTTGCCGTCGCGCGACGAGAGCGGCACCCGGTACAAGGTTGCGCCGTAGGGGTGATCCTGCCGGGCGGCGCGCAGCGCCTCGACGAACGGCGCGTCGAACAGATCCCCGAGCCGCCGGCCGATGGCCGCTTCACGGGTCACGCCGTAGAACTCCTCGAGGGCGCGGTTCCAGCGGACGATTTTCTCCTCGGCGTCGAACACGACCAGGCCGTTGTCGAGCGACTCCAGGATGTTTTCGTTGAACTCGCGCATGCGGCCGAGCTCTTCCGCCTTGAGATGAAGCTGCCGGTACAGCCGGCCGTTTTCGATCGCGGTCGCGACCTGCCCGGCGACCGCGGTCAACAGACCGAGATCCTCGCTGTTGAACGGTTCGTCGGTTTCTTTCCGGCTCAGCGCGAGAACCGCGATGGTGCGCCCTTCGAACACGCACGGCACGAAGTAGTAGATGCCAGCGTCGCGCCAGGCTTCGACCTCCTCCGCGAGGAACCGCGCCGCGGCAATCGGGTCGTCGAGCGCCACCGTGTGGCCGCCGTCGAGCCGCGACATCATCGACGAGCGGCGCGCGAGCAGCGGCACCGCCTGCGTGAAGCCGTACTCGCCGATCGCGCTGAAATCGCCGCGCTCATCGTCCCCTTCACCGGCATCGCCGGCCGCGAGCATCAGCGCCATCCGATCGACGACCAGCGTCTCGACGATTCGCGCGACCAGCCGCTGACTCAGGCGGACGATGTCGAGGTCGCTGTTCAGGTCGCGGGCGAACGCGACGAGCGCGCGGCGATAGTCGTAGCGGTCGCGGTAGAAGGCGCGGTCGAGCGCGTTCTGCACGGCGTCCTTGACCGGGCGCGCCAGCAGGACGACGACCAGCGTCGCGAGCGCCGCGATGATCCAGTTGTGATCGTCCGCGTCGCTGACGAACGCGAACGCGGTCAGCTTGCGCAGCGCGGCGTAGAGCGCCACGCTGGCGGCGAGAAACGCGGTATAGGCAAAGCCGCGCTTGACGATGACCTCGACGTCGCGCAGGCGATACCGGACGATCGCGCACGCGAAGGTCAGCGGCACGACCGCGAGCAGCACCGCGGTCAACTGCAGCTCGATCGGCGGGTTCACGCCGGCGAGCCACGGCAGCGCGTAGCCGACGCCGAATGGACCGACGCCGAGCCCGGTGCCCCACGCAATCCAGCGGAGCTGACGCCGCCCCGTCACCGACGTGATCTCGCGGAACGCGCGCACCAGCACGCCGAGCGCGGCAGCGGCGTACAGGAAGAGGTACACGGGCTCAGACCGATCGAGCGCCTCGAGGATGCGGGAAAACAGCGGGCCCGACAGAGTGCCCTGCGACGCACGGGTGACGGCAATCACCCGCGCCGCGCCGAGCACGAGTGCCGGCGCATACATCAGCGGCACCAGCCACAACGGTTCGGCGTCCCGGTCGCCCTGTTCAGGGGTCGTCCCGAGGTTCAGGGTGCGGCGCGCGACCGGCCGCTCCGGAAACACCATCGTGAAGTGCAGCAGCAGCGGCGGCAGCAGCGCGAACGCAATCGCGTCGCCCCAGTAGAACGCCCAGTCGAGCCGATCGAACGGCCCGTTGAACGAGAAGGTGAAGACGCCGAAGAACGCCACACACAGCCAGAAGAAGTGCAGCGTCGCCTGGTCCCGCGGCCGCCGCAGGCGCACCGACGCGCCGACGAGCAGGGTGAACAGGCCCACCGCGGCGAGCACGAAGTACATCGAGTTGCCGCGCGGCGCCGGCGCCAGCGCGAGCTCGAGCGGCTGACGCGTGCCCGATCGCAGCAGGGTGTAAACGAGCCGCGTGCCGGCATGGCCGCGGTGCTGGTATTCGACGACGTCAGACGCCGACTGCACCGGGGCGCCGTTGACCGCGAGGAGTACATCGCCGCGCTCGATACCGGCGGCCGCCCCGGCGGTTCCGGTTGCGACATCGGTCGCGGTCACGCCTTCGGCGCGCCCCGACCACAGCACGCCGTCCTCGACCTCGTGCCACCGTGAGTACAGCGCGACGTTGGCAACCCCGAGCGCGACGAGCAGCGTGACGACCGCCACCGCGAACACGGACCGGCCCCAGACGAGCCAGCGGGCCTCGACCGGTTCGGCGTGGTTCACGTGGGTTTCGGTCATGGGCGCTGCGTCAATTCGTCGGGTTGAGAGACACGTCTAGCTGTGCTGAAGTAGCAAAGGCCATACCTTGACTCACAATACAGCGTTACCGGTTAAACCGCTGAAAAATAGAGGCTTCTATAGCTTGAGCACGACGGAAATGCACCGCCGCTCCAAAAGTACGGAGTGGTCTCTTCATTATTATGGATTGGAGCGCTGAGGCTGGGGAGCCTGTTTAGAATTTCAGCGTCAAACCGCCGACGATACGCTTGGGCGGCCGGACGACGAGAAGCTCGTCGTAGATCGACTGGTCCGACGCGGTTTCGCGGAAGAAATTGCGGACGGCGACCAGCATCTCCCACTTCGCGTTGCTGAAGTCCATGAACGGCAGCGACTGCCGGACCTGCACGTCGAAGCGGGCGTCGATCGATTGCGCCGGCGTCTGCGGCGTGGCCGCGCGCGCGAACGCGTTGCTGACGCGGTACAGCACGATCACCCGGGTCGCCGTTTCCGGCACTTCCGTTTCGATCGACGTCGACAGATCGTGAATATGATCGCGGTCCAACCGCAGCGCCGCAGGGTCGAGCAGGACCATGTACCCGAGATCGGGGGTCGCGACACGGGCGCGCGTCACCGAGTATTCGACCGCGGCGTGGATGCGGCCGGCGATCGCGGTGCGGATGCCGGCGCTCAGCCCCGACGCGTCCACGTCGCCGACGTTGCCGAGCAAGTAGTGACCGACCGCGGCCGGCGCGTCCTGAGCGTTGACGCCGAAGAGCGTCACGATTTGCTCCGACACGTGCTGGCGGTAGGCGCGCAGCGAAACGGTCGTCGACGCGATGTCGCGCTCGACCTCGACCTCGACGTGGTTGGTCCGTTCCGCCTCGAACGGCCGGCCCGCGGCGATCGACGAGAACGTCCGCTGCGGCGGCAGCAGGATGCCGCTGTCCAGCCGGGGCATGAACTCTTCGGCGCCGGGCGCGACCGCGCGGCTCGACATCATGGTGCTGACGCGGAAGTGCTCGGCCGGCTCGTAGGTCAATGCCACCCGCGGGCTGACGAGGCTGCCGGCGTCGAGATAGTCGTAGCGCGCATAGCGGCCGCCGTAGGTCAGCGTGAGGATCGGCGTGATCGAGAAGGTGTCGAAGGCGTAGATCGCGCCGGCGTTGCGGCTGCCGTCGGTGACGTCGCGCAGCGCCAGGACGTTGCCGCCTTCGTAGCGCTGCGTGCTGTATGAAAGGCCGATGTCGTAGCGGTGGCGCGCCGGCGCGCGGGTGGTGTACTCGCCCGCGACGATCCATGACGCGATGTCCCCCTGGGTCAGCGCCGCGCGCACCGTCCAGTCGGCGTGCTCGCCGACCGGCGCGCCGAGCGCGAGGTAGGCGGTGTTGTGCGCGAAGTTGTCCTGAGAGAACAGCTGCTGCGGCGTGTCGAACGATCCGGTCGTCAGCAGGTTGACCTGTCCGGAGAACGGCGTCCCGGCGAAGAAGTTGGAGGCCAGCCGCGCCGACGAGTTCGTCACCCGCCCGAAGACGTTGTGGCCGTTGAAGCCGCCGTCGGACGGCGCATCCGCGGCCGCGACCATTTCCTCAGGCACGGTCGCGTCCTTGAGAATCGTGCGGCGCGCGTGGCGAAGACGCCACGCCAGCTCGCCGTGATCGTCGTTGCCGGTCGCGGCGGTCGCCGCGGCACCGTTCGGATCGGCGGTCGGCGCGGGTGCGGGCGCATCGGCCGGGGCGGCGACGCCGGCCGCCAGCACCGGATACGAGGCCGGTGCGTTGGCCGCCGACACATGGCGAAGTGCGATCGACGACGACGCCCGCGCGCTCGGCCGCACGTCGACGACCTGGCCACGCGACGCGACGAAGCCGGAGAGGTGCGCGCGCAGCAGGTACGGCCCGGGCGACAGCGTCCGCATCTCGAAGCGGCCGCTGCGATCGCTGACCGCAAAGGCGCTCGACGCACCGAGCGCCGAGATCGTGGCGCCGGCGATCGGCGCTCCCTGCTCGTCCTGGACGGTGCCCTGAATCGATCCCGCCGCGATCGACGCGACGTGCGTCACCGGACGCAGCTGCGCCGCGTCCTGGGCGCGCGACGCCGCGGGTAAGCAGAGGAGCACCAGGCCGCCGACGACCGCGCGACGCGTCATCCTTGAACTGGTGCTCATAAAGTGCTCCCGCGCTACTGCGTTACGATGGCGTGACGGTGAAGCCGATTTCGCGCGTCAACGTCTTGTTCGCGATCTTGTCGGTGATCTTGATCTCGAGCCGGTAGTCCCCTTCCGGGAACGACGCCAGCGGTACGGCCTGGCCGCTCTGCAGCTGATGGCCCGCGGCGAAGTCGAAGTTCGGCGGCAGCGTCTGTGCGTTCAGGCTCTGCGGCTGCGTCTTGTTGAAGAACTTCTCCGGCTGCCCGGCGAGCTTCTGGTAGAAGTTGTACTCGACGCTGATGTCCGGCTTGTTCGCGGCGTCGACCTTCGGGTTGTAGATCAGCATGAAGGTCGAGAGCTCCGACTTCTTGGTGAACTTGGTCTCGAAGGTCGGCACGATTTCCATCATGCCGAGGGCGTACGGCCGATCCGCCTGCTGCTGGGGCGTCAGCGGCGCCGGCAGCGGATCGATGCGCTGCGCCACGATGACCGAGCTGGTCGCGAGCTCGTTGTTCCAGAAGTCGGGCACCGTCAGCGTCTGCTTGAGCGCGGACAGCTTGGCCGGGGCCGCGTTCTTGGGCGCCTTCTCGGGCATCGGCTCTTTCGCCACGAGATAGACGTCGTAGTTGCCACCCGGCACCGTGAACGAGCGCGAGATCTTCATCGTGGTCTGCCCGGCCGTGACCGGAACGAAACTGATGTCCTCGTAGGCGAAGTCGCTCTTGCGCCCCTTGTTGTTGTCCTTGTCTTTGTCTTTCTTGTCGTCCTTCTTGCCCGGTTCTGCCGCGGCGGCCGCGGCGGGCGGCGTCTTCGACACCACGCGCCAGTAGAGCGCGACGGTGCCGCCGCTTACTTTCGACGGATCGATCTGGACGGTGAAGGGGACGTATTCCTTCTGGCCCTGCGCCTTGAGGACGTCTTCGCGTACCCACGTGAGGGACAGGTCGTTGGCCGCGGGCTGGCCGGCCGCCAGGTCGTCAACGGTCTTGACGATATTCTGGATTTCTCGTTTCTGCGCTTCGTCTTTTTTCTTGTCGTCCTTGCTCTGCGCAAAGAGCCCCATCGACGACACGATTCCTGCGAGGACGACAAGCGCAAATCCGGCACGCCGCTGCTTCATAAAGCCTAGTCTCCCAAGATAAAAAAGGGCTCAATCGATCAGCCCATATTAGGCGCGCGCCGAGGGCAAGTCAAACCCCCTGGATGCAGCACTTCAGCCGGGTTTTTGGGGTCTGGAGGCTATGCTAACATCCGGTTCTTTGCCATGAAGCTCATCGACGTCACCGTACCGCTCGATGCCGACCTCCCGAGCTACCCGCACAACACCCCGTTCACGCTGGAGCCGATCAAGCGGATCGCGCGCGGCGACAGCTCCAACGTCTCGACGCTGCACATGAGCGCGCATACCGGCACCCATGTCGACGCGCCCCGGCACTTTTTCGACGCCGGTGCGGGCACGGAGGGGCTGGCGCTGGAGCTGCTCGTCGGGCGCGCCCGGGTCATCGAGGTCTCGTCCCGCGGGGGGGTCGCGGCGGAAGATCTGGCGGCGCTCGACCTGTCCGACGATATCCGCGTCCTGATCAAGACGTCCAACTCGCGGCTGTGGGGCTCACCGACGTTCCACGAGGACTACGTCGGCGTGCTCGAATCGGGCGCGACCCACCTGGTCGAACACGGCATCAAGGTGGTCGGCGTCGACTATCTCTCGGTCGAGAAGTTCCACAATCCCGGCGCCCCGGCGCACCATATCCTGCTCGGCGCCGGCACGATCGTGATCGAGGGGCTCGATCTGCGCGGCGTCGAGGCCGGCGTCTACGACATGTTCTGCCTTCCCCTTCGCATCGTCGGGTCCGACGGCGCCCCAGCACGGGTCGTGCTGCGCAGGAATTGACGAGGGTTCATGTCGACTTTGCTCGACGACAGCCTGGTCATCGTCCTTGCCGGCGGCGCCGGTGAACGCCTGTACCCGCTCACGAAGGAGCGCGCCAAGCCGGCGGTCTACTTCGGCGGCCCGTACCGCATCATCGATTTCGCGCTGAGCAACTGCATCAACTCGGGGCTGCGGCGCATCTTCATCGCGACGCAGTACAAGTCGCTGTCGCTCAACCGGCACATCCGCATGGGCTGGGGCATCGTCTCCGAGGAGCTCGGCGAGTTTGTCGAGATCCTGCCGCCGCAGAAGCGCGTCAGCGAACACTGGTATCAGGGGACGGCGGACGCCGTTTACCAGAACCTCTATTCGATCATGCGCGAGAACCCGCGGCACCTCGTGGTGCTGTCGGGCGATCACGTCTACAAGATGGACTACGCGCGCATGCTGCGCCTCCATCAGGAACGCAAGGCGGCGGTGACGCTGGCGACGATCGAAGTACCGATCGCCGACGCCAGCCGGTTCGGCATCATCGCGGTGGACGAGACCGAGCGGGTCACCGGTTTCCAGGAAAAGCCGAAGCAGGGGACGGCGATCCCCGGCTCGCCGGATTTCGCACTCGCGTCGATGGGCGTCTACATCTTCGACACCGACGTGCTCGTGCGCGCGTTGGAGGCGGACGCCAACCAGCCGACCAACCATGACTTCGGCAAGGACATCATCCCGGCGCTGATCCACGACACGCCGATCTACTCCTACCGGTTCTACGACGAGAACAAGAAGGCCTCGAAGTACTGGCGCGACATCGGCACGCTCGATGCGTACTTCGACGCGAACATGGACCTCTGTCAGGTGAACCCGGAGTTCAACCTCTACGATCCCGAGTGGCCGCTGCGCACGTATCAGCCGCAGGCGCCGCCGGCCAAGTTCGTGTTCGCGGAATCGGGCAGCCGCTGCGGCCAGGCGCTCGACTCGGTGATCTCGCCCGGGTGCATCGTCTCGGGCAGCCGCATCACCGGCAGCGTGCTGTGCCCGAACGTGCGCGTCCACAGTTTCTGCGCGATCGACGAATGCATCCTGATGCCGGGCGTGCGCGTGGGCCGGCACGCGCGTATCCGGCGCGCGATCATCGATCGCGACGTCCTGATCCCGCGGGGCGCGCTGATCGGCTACAACGTGGAAGAGGATCGGCGGCGTCACACCGTCACCGACTCGGGCATCGTCGTGGTCACCGTCGACGATGAGCCGTACATCGGGCCGCTCAGCGAAGAGGCGCTCCGTTTCGAAGCGGACGCGGATCGTCGCGGCGGCGGGGCGTAGAAAGTCAGAAGTCAGAAGTCAGAAGTCAGAAGTCAGAAGTTAGAAGTAAAAAAGGAAC
>JAOBWF010000071.1 GCA_025463215.1 Acidobacteriota bacterium
CTCGGTATCGCCGCGATGAACACGCAAGGCGTGTCGGGCGCCGTCTATCAGATGCTGAGTCACGGCATCAGCACCGGCGGTCTCTTCCTGATCGTCGGGATGTTGTCGGACCGGCGGCATACGCGTCTGATTTCCGAGTACGGCGGATTGAAGAAGGTGATGCCGAGGCTGGTCGCGGCCTTCCTGATCATCACCCTCGCGTCGATCGGCCTGCCGGGGCTGAACGGCTTCGTCGGCGAATTCCTGATTCTGCTCGGCGCGTTCCGCTGGGATCCGCGGCTGGCGGCGTTCGCCGCGACCGGCGTCATCCTGTCGGCCACCTATATGTTGTGGATGTTCCAGCGCGTGAACTACGGCCCGGTGACCAACGAGAAGAACGCCGGCCTGCCGGATCTGCGGCCGCGCGAATGGCTCGTGATCGTGCCGATCATCGCCGTCGCCATCCTGATGGGCGTCGTGCCGAACCTGTTCCTCCGGCCGATCGAACCGGCGGTCGAGCGCCTGCTCAACCAGTTCCACCACGGCGCGCCGGCGCGGATTCAGGCGATTGCGCAGCCCTCGACGACCATCAACCATGAGCCATCCGCCATGAGCCATCAGCCATGAACGCGTCTCTCAACGCGATAGTGCCGATGGCGTGCGTGGCCGCCGCGGGCATTGCGGCGATGGTCGCCGAATCGTTCCGCGATCCGGGCGAGCGGATGCCGATCGCCGGCCTCGGGGTGGTCGGCCTGCTCGGCGCGGCGTTCTCCACGGTGCTGCTCTGGAACCGCAACGCCTCGAGCTTCGGCGTCGTCTCGGCGGACAACTTCGGGCTGTTCGTCACCGGTACGCTGGTCGTCGTCGGCCTGCTGTCGCTCGCGATTTCGGGCCCGACGATCGAACGCGAGCGCCTGCCGGGCGGCGAATACTACGCGCTGATGCTGTTTGCCACCGCCGGCATGATGCTGATGGCCACTGCCACTGATCTGCTGGTCATCTTCCTCGCGCTCGAGGTGATGTCGCTGGCGGTCTACGTCCTGACCGGCATCCGGCGCGACTCGGCGCGGTCGACGGAAGCGGCGTTCAAGTATTTTCTGCTCGGCGCCTTCTCGAGCGCGTTCTTTCTCTACGGCATCGCATTCACCTACGGGCTCACCGGCAGCACCCGCCTGGACCGGATCGGCAGCATGATAGCGGCACAGGCGATGGCGCCGACGCCGATGCAGTTCCTCGCGCTCGGCCTGCTCATCGTCGGCTTCGGGTTCAAGGTGGCGGCGGTGCCGTTCCACATGTGGACCCCGGACGCCTACGAAGGCGCGCCGCCGGCGGTGACCGCGTTCATGTCGACCGGCGTCAAGGCCGCGGCGTTCGCCGCGTTCGTGCGCGTGTTCCTATCCTCGTTCGAACCGCTGCGCGGCCACTGGAGCGAGGTCATCTGGATCCTCGCCGCCGCGACGATGATCGTCGGGACGGTCGGCGGCGTGCTGCAGTCGAACGTCAAACGCATGCTGGCATATTCGAGCATCGGCCACGGCGGCTACCTGCTGGTCGCGCTCGTCGCGGGCAACGACTTCGGCAAGGGCGCGGTGCTCTTTTATCTGCTGACCTACGCGATCACCAACATCGGCGCATTCGGCGTGATCGCGGTCCTGGACAGCGCCGCGCGCCCGAACGACCAGGTCACGGACTACGCGGGCCTGTGGAACGAGCGTCCCGGGCTGGCCGCGCTGATGACGATCTTCCTGCTGTCGCTCGGCGGCTTCCCGCCGATGGCGGGCTTCATCGCGAAGTGGTACGTGTTCAGCGCCGCGGTCAAGGCCGGCTACACCGGCCTGGCGATCATCGGCGTGCTGACCAGCGTCATCTCCGTCTTCTTCTACCTGCGGATCGTGGTCATGATGTACATGACGCCGACCGACACGCCGGCGCAGTTCCCGGCGGTACCGAAGATTGCTGGAGCGGCCCTGATCATCTCCGCCATTCTGATTTTCTACCTCGGCATCCTGCCGGCCCGTGTGCTCGAGTGGGCGGCGGCGTCGATTTCGACGATTTTTTAGCCCCGACCGGCACTACAATCCCGCGATGCGGCGCGTCCCGCTCGCACTCGGCCTGCTCGCCGCGCTCGCCGGTCCATTGTGGGTGGATGCCGCGCAGCGTGCCGCCCCCCGATCCGGCCTTCCCCTTCCGCGCATCGAACTCGTCGCCCGACCGCGGATCGATGGCGTCGAGAGCTGGCTGAAAGCGGTGGCCCGTCACATCCCGGGCGACAACGACGAGGCGCTCGAACAGGTGGCCGCGTGGCCGAACGCCAGTCTCGAAGCGCTGTGGTTCGACGCGGACGTGCTCGCCGGGATGATCCGCGGCGGCGCCAAGACGAACGGCCGCGGCGCGACCAGCTACGGCGTGCGCGGCGAGGGACCGAAGCGGCCGACCCAGACCGGCTATTCCACAAGCGAGCTCCGGCGGATGAACGTCCTCGCGTGCGCCGCAGGCGGCATGCTCGTCGACCCGCCGTGCATGGCGATCGACGCGGCCGGCGACCTCGATCCCGAGCTCCGGCAGGTCGCGGCGCTGGCGCGCGCATCGAAGCTGCGCGGCGACGACAACTACATCATGCGCCGCGGCGCTATTCTGCACGCTGACGTGGCGATGCTCGCGCCGCTGTCGATGAATGTGGCGGGGGCGATCCGGCCGGCCGCCGGGCTGGAGCGACTCCGCATGGAAATCTCCGATGGCCGTGGGGTCGACCTCCGCCAGTCGGCGGTGCACTGGGAGATCGCGCGCATGCTGCTCGACTTCGTCCAGCCGCGCGGCCGCGATCGCGCCGATCCCGGTCGCGACGAGATGGTGCGGCAGTGGTATCGCGCCACCGCATCGTGGATGCAGCGGCACGAAGCTCACGACAAGCTGCACCTCGATCGCGCGCGGGCGCTGTTTCCGTCGGATCCCGACATCCTGTTTCTGAGCGGCTGCCAGCGCGAGACATACGCCGCTCCACCGATTCAGGCCGCGGTGCGTTCGGCGGTGCTGCCGACCGGCGTCATCTTCGGCGTCGCTTCCGAACGCGACGAGCTGCGCCAGGCGGACGCCTTGTTCCGCCGGCTGCTCGACATCAAGCCGGACCACGGCGAGGGGCGTCTGCGCCACGGCCGGGTTCTCGGCGCGCTCGGACGGCATGGTGAAGCCGCCGTCGAGCTGCGGCGCGCGATACCGGATCTTGCCGACGATCAGCTGCTGTATTACGCCGAAATGTTTCTCGGCGCCGCGGACGAGGCGCTCGGCAACCGCGACGCCGCGCGCGTCGCCTACGAACAGGCCGCCAAACTGTTTTCGAGAGCGCAGTCACCGCTGCTGGCGCTGAGCCAGCTCGCGCGCGGCGACGGCGATCGCGGCGGCGCCCTGCGCGCGATCGCACGGCTCTTTGCGCTGCCCGACGAAGCGCGCGGCGAACACGACGATCCGTGGTGGTCATACTACGTGGCGCAGGCGCGCGACGCCGACGATTTGATTGCGGCGATGCAGCGCCCGTACCTCGCGGAGCGGCTGCCGTGAGGCGCGTCCTGGCGTTGGCTGTCGCGCTGGTCCTCCTCGAATGCGGCGGTGCCGCGCAGCAGCGCGCGCCGTTCACGTCGAAGGTGGAAGCGGTCCGCGTCGACGTCCTCGTGACCGACAACGGTCAGGTGCTTCGCGGCCTCGGCCCCGCCGACTTCGAGCTGTTCGACAACGGTGTGCCGCAGCGCGTCGATCTCGTCAGCTTCGATCAGATTCCGCTCAACGTCATTCTCGCGCTCGACATGAGCGACAGCGTCGCCGGCGATCGACTCGAACAACTGCGCGGCGCCGGCGCCGGTCTTCTACAGGCGCTCAAACCGGACGATCAGGCCGCGCTGATCGCGTTCAGCCATGTGGTGCAGCTGGGCTCGAAGTTGACGCCGGATCTGGCCGCGGTGCGAGACGCCCTCGCCGCCGCGCGCGGCAGCGGAATGACCGCGCTCGTCGACGGAACCTATGCGGGGATCATGGTGGGGGAGTCGGATGCCGGCCGCGGCCTGCTGATCGTGTTCAGCGACGGTGTCGATACCTCGAGTTGGCTGCGCGCCGACCTCGTCCTCGACGCCGCCAGGCGCGCCGACGTCGTCGTCTATGGTGTCTCGCTCGTATCGCCGTCGAAGCCGGAGTTCCTCCGGGACGTGACGACGATCACCGGCGGGCGTCTCTTCGAGATTGAGAAGACCGCCAACCTGCGGGCTACGTTTCTCGGCATCCTCGCCGAGTTCCGGCAGCGCTATCTGGTCAGCTACACGCCTGACGGCGTCGCGCAACAGGGCTGGCACAAGCTGGACGTGCGGGTGAAGAACCGCAGAGCCACGGTCAAGGCAAGACCCGGGTATCTCGCAGGACGCTAGCCTGGCGGCCGATCAGTCGAGGACGATCACCTCGTCGCGTTCCCATTTCTGGGGAATCGGACCGCGCCGATCTTCCGGCGCCTGGCGCTTGCCGATCGCCTGATTCTTCTGCCGGCGTCTGTGGCATCGACGGCGGTCGACGATCAGTTCGTCGCCGTTGACTCGGGCGGTGATGCTCAAGAACTCGTAGAACTCATCTGTCTCGCCGCGCGGGACGATCAGAACAGCCATCGCGCTTCGCCGTTCCAAGGTACGTGCCAATGGCATGCGCGACGCGTGATATGCGGTTTGCACGATGCATATCTTTGTTGTCGCGGTGGCCCGCATCGGTTCGAACAGGCACCGCCTCCCGTGCCTCAGCAATACCGCCGTCGCCCGGTTATTCCCCGAGCGCAAATACGAACAGCGCGTGGCCGCCCGCGACGGCGACGTATTGGGTCTGGCCCACGAGGAAGGACATCGGCCCCGAGCGGATCGCGCCGCCGGTCTGAAATTGCCAGAGCGGCTTGCCGCTCGTCGCGTCCAGCGCGTAGAAGTTCCCTTCGTTCGATCCGCTGAATACGAGGCCGCCCGCGGTCGCCATCACGCCGGCCCAGGTCGGCGTCGGCAGCTTGAAGTCCCACGCCGGTTTGCCCGTCTTGACGTCGAGCGCGCGCACGGCGCCCCACGATTCCTCGTCGAGCCGCTTCTCGCTACCGCCGGTGTAATAGGTCCCCGGCTTGTACTCGATGCCGGTCTTGTAATACACCGATCCCATTTCGCGTACCGGCACGTACAGCATCTCGGTGCCCGGGCTGTAGGACGGGCTCGCCCAGTTGGTCGATCCCTGCAGGCTTGGATAGACGAGGGTTCCCTTCTCCGACGGTTCCATTCCAGGGATCTCGACCGGCCGGCCGCGTTCGTCGAGCCCCTTCGCCCACGTCTGCTTCGCGTATGGCGTGCCGAATACGAACTCGCCGGTCTTGCGATCGAGCGCGTAGTAGAAGCCGTTGCGGTTCGCGGTCACGACCAGCGCGCGGGTGCGGCCGCCGATTTGCGTGTCGACGAGCACGGGAATCTGATTGGCGTCCCAGTCGTGCGTGTCGTGCGGCGTGAACTGGAAATGCCAGCGCGGCTTGCCGGTGTCGACGTCGATCGCCACGAGTGAGGACGTATACAGGTTGTCGCCTTTGCGCGAGTCGCCATTCCAGTCGGGTCCGGGATTGCCGGTGCCCCAGTAGAGCAGCTTGAGCGCCGGATCGTACGAGCCGGTCAGCCATGTCGCACCGCCGCCGTGCACCCAGCTGTCGCCCGGCCACCCCTCGCTGCCGGGTTCGCCCGGCGACGGGATGGTGTAGAACCGCCACGCCTGTTTGCCGGTCTTCGTGTCGTAGGCGTCGAGGAATCCGCGGATGCCGGCTTCACCGCCGCTGATGCCGACGATCACTTTGTCCTCGACGACGAGCGGCGCGGCGGTAATCGAATGACCGCTTGGGTTTTCGCCGACGTGCACCGACCAGCGCTCGATTCCGGCTCGCGCGTCGAGCGCGATGAGATAGCCGTCGAGCGTGCCGACGTACACCATGTTGTCGAGCACGGCGACGCCGCGGTTGACGCGCGGGAAGCCGAGGTTCAGCACGCTCGGCGCGATCGGCCGCGTCCATTCCCACAGCGGTCTGCCGCTCTTGAGATCGAGCGCCGCCACCATCGTCGGTCCCGCGGTGACGTACATGATCCCGTTGGCGACCACCGGCGTCGATTCAATGGAGCCGCTGCCCGGCGGCTGATACACCCAGGCCGGCCGGAGCTTCGCGACGTTGCCGGTGGAGATTTGCGTCAGCGGCGAAAAGCGATGCGAGCTGTACGAGCCCGAGTACATCAGCCACTGCCCCTCTTGTGCCAGCAGCGGGGCCGCCATCGTCGCGACGAGCAGCGCGACGGTTCGAGCCGAGCATGTGCCGATCATTTCGCCCCTCGCAATGTCGCCAGGTAGGCGACGAGATCGTCGAGCTGCGTCGCTGAGAGGCGCGATTCGTACGACGGCATCAACGTGCTGTCGGGCTCGCGATCGAGGCGCGACAGCTCCGATTTCTGGAGCGAATGCACGGTACCGGCGGCGTCGCGAATCTGGATCCAGAAAACGTCTTCGTTGACGCGGATCCCGCGGATTTCCGGGCCATTGTTCGCCGGCACCGCGCGGACCACGAGATACCCGGGCGGATGCGCCGCCGCCGGCTTCACCATCGCCTCGCGCAGGTAGACCGAGCCGCGGCGTCCGCCGATCGCCGTCAATTCGGGACCGAGAATGCCGCCGCGCCCGTCGACGACGTGGCACGAGCCGCAGCCGTTCGACTGATACAGGGCGGCGCCGCGTTCCGTGTTGCCGATCGCCGGCCGCGACGCCGAACGCGACAGCGACAGTACGTACGCCGCCGTCTGGCGCGTGCTCCGCTCGGTCAGCCCGAGGCGGAACGATGGCATGTCGGTGCCAGGAATGCCGTTGACGATGATGTCGACGACGGAGGTCAGGGTCGTGGCGTGGCGGAGACGGCCGTGCAGGTTGGGCCCGGTGCCGCCGTCCCCCTGGTTGCCGTGGCACCAAGCGCACTGCGCGTCGAAGATCCGTTGGCCGGCGGCCGGATCCGACGGCGCGCTCGGCGTCGGCCGCGGTTGCGCCAACGCGATCGCCGGCACGAGCAGCGCGAGGGACGCGGCGTGCGTCAGAACGCGAAGCGCTCGTCTCATGCGGCGGATTATACGGCCGCTTGGCGTTCGGCGAGCTACTTCGAAGGCAACGGCAGCACGAGGTTCGCGAGCACGGAATCGCTCACGGCCGTGACGACCCTGGCCGGCATCGAGCGTCATGACGAGCCTCCTCGGGGGAGTGGCTGGCTGCGTTCGACCTCGGCAAATCGCTGGGCTGACGAAATCGGCGCAAATCTTCGGGGATAGTCGCGGTCGGAGTGTTTGAGGGGGTCCTGTTCTGCAGCGTACTCACAGATTTCGGATCGCGCTGACGAGAAGCGTGTCGTCCTCGGGTGCAATCGTGCGCAGATCGAGGACAACGCGGTCGGCGTCGATGCGTGCGACGATCGGCGTCGGCAGGCGACGAAGATTGTGTTCGAGCGCTCGCGCGGTCACGCCATCCTGCTCGATGGCGACGAGCCACGTCGGCAACTCGATGCCCGGCGCGCTGCCGCCGCCGATCGCCGACATGCCGGCGACGATCTCCGCGCGCCATCCCTTGATCGCGGCGACGGCGGCGGTGACGACGCCGGCGCGCGCGCGCACGGCGTCAGCGGTCAGCGTCAGCATGCGCTGGACCGGGATCGCCGCGGCGGCGCGGCCGGCCGCATATTCCGTCAGCGTCGCCTCGAGCGCGGCGTAGGTCATCTTGTCGACGCGCAGCGCCCGCATCAGCGGATGGCTGCGAATGCGATCGATCAGCACCCGGCGTCCGACGATGATCCCCGCCTGCGGTCCGCCGAGCAGCTTGTCGCCGCTGAAGCAGCAGACATCCACTCCCGCTGCGACGGTGTCCTGAACCGTCGGCTCCCCCGCTAGAGGGTCGGTGATCGGGGTCAGACCCTGATCCGACCCCACGGCCGGGGGCGACACCACGACCGGGGTCAGACCCTTATCCGACCCCGGAGCGGCACGGAGGTGGCCGCTGCCGAGATCTTCGGCGACGGGGACATTGAATTTTCTGCCGATGGTGACGAGATCCGCCAGCGACGGCCGTTCGGTGAAGCCTTCGATACGAAAATTCGACGGGTGGACGCGGAACATCAGTGCGGTCTTTGCACTGATGGCGGCGGCAACATCTGTCCCTCGTGTTTTGTTCGTGGTCCCGACTTCGCGCAGTATTGCGCCGCTCTGCGCCATCACGTCAGGTACGCGGAAGCCGCCGCCGATCTCGACGAGCTCGCCGCGGGACACGATCACTTCCCGTCCCGCCGCAAGCGCCGCGAGCACGAGCAGCGTCGCGGCAGCGTTGTTGTTGACGACGACCGCGGCTTCAGCGCCGGTGAGGCGGCACAGCAGCGCCTCGGCATGGACGTCGCGGCGGCCCCGCGCGCCGCGCTCGAGGTCGTATTCGAGCGACGAGTAGCCGCGCGCGACCTCGGCCATCCGGCTGACCGCTGACGCCGCAAGCGGCGCCCGTCCCAGATTCGTGTGCACGATGACGCCGGTCGCATTCAGCACCGGCCGCAGCGACGGGCGGAACGCCTCGTCGAGGCTGCGCGCCACCGCCACCTCCACGCGCGCCACGACCGCGGCTGCCGTCGTCAGCGCACCGTCGCCGGCGGCGATCGCCAGCCGCGCGTCCGCCGCCGCCGCACGAAGGGCGTCGACGGTCGCCTCAGCGCCGAACCGCGCCTCCAGCGCGCGGACGGTCGGACGCTGGCGGAGCAGCTCGATCGAGGGAATCAATCTGAATTCAGACATGGCGGGATCGCAGGATGGCCATCGCGCAATTCTGCAATACTATGACATCGCCTCATGACTGCGGATCCGCCCAAATACCGACCGCTCGAACGCTTCTGGCCGTACGCCGAGCTGCCCGAGCAGCCGACCGCCGCCGAACTCGCGGCGCTCGATCCTGATCTGTACGAAGCGTTGTTCGGGGCGCAGGCGCGCCCGTTCTCGATCACACTGGTCTTTCCGGCGCTCGACGTGCCCGGGTTCGCCGCGGCGCTGGCGATCGCGCGCGCCGCCGCCGAGTTCCGCGAGACTGGTGCCGGCGACACCCTTCGCTACCGGGCCCGCTTCTGGTCGAGCGAGGCGGCGAAGCTGCGCGATCTGTTTCAGATCGTCGGCAGCGCTGATGCGACCGAGGTGCTGATCGACGATCGTCCAGTGCCGTACGCACGCGAGCTGTGGCTGCCGCTGGTGTGGTTCCTGATTCCGCGGTAACGTCCGGTGCCCCCCTCAAGCATCGATCGCGATCTGACGCGGCTCGAAGCGGAGCTGAAACAGCTCGAAGCCGAGTACAACATGTTCTTCGCCGGCCGGCTGCCGAAACCGCCGTGGGAAACGCGCGCCCGCGTCGACGCGATCGTCAAGCAGTTCGATCGCGGCCACATTCCGAACACCGGCGATCGGTTCCGCTTCAGCACGCTGCAGTCGCGCTACGCCACCTTCATCGATCTGTGGGATCGCGGCCTGCGCGCGCGCGAGGAAGGACGGCCCGGCCCGTTCCCGCAGAAGGTCAGGCCGAGCGAACCGGAAAAGAAGGGGCCGGAGGATCGCATCCTGCACGTGTCGTCCTTCCGCGACCCGGTGCGCGAGATCGACAAGCTCACCGATCTCTACGAGTCGCTGGCGGAAGCGCGGCGCGAAGTCGGCGAAGATGCGCCGCCGTTTCATAAGTTCGCGGAGCTGGTGAAGAATCAGGTAAAAAAACTACGCGACACCGGATCGCCCGAGGTCGCGTTTCGTGTTGCGGTGAAGGACGGCAAGGTGAACTTTACCGCGCGCGGTCTGAAGGGGGTTACCGAGTAGGGCTGACGGCGAAGGTGACGGCGTAAAAAAGGGCTTAGGGCTTGAACTCGGAGCGCGCGCGCCCTGAGCCCTCAGCCCTAAGCCCTGATAAAGCGGCTAGATCTTAGTGACGTTGCCGGCCTGCGGGCCTTTGGGGCCGTCGACGATTTCGAACTCCACCGCCTGGCCTTCCTCGAGCGAACGGAAACCGTCGCCCTGAATGGCGGAGTAGTGCACGAAGACGTCGCTGCCTCCGTCACGCTCGATAAACCCGTAGCCCTTGGCGTTGTTGAACCACTTGACCTTGCCTGTGATACGCATCGTTCTCTTTCCTGCTTGCTGTGACGCGAGACGCGTCTTTGAACAAAAAAAAAGGCCGCGTTGTGCGGCCTTTCCCTTACGGCGCCAGGCCCGCCCGGCGTCGGCAGTGATAATACTGGAGTTTCTCCCTGATGCCAAGAGCCCTGCTGAGTGTTTCTGACAAGACCGGCATCCTCGATGTCGCCCGCGGGTTGATCGCGCGCGGCTTCGAGCTGGTCTCGACCGGCGGTACGGCGCGCGCGCTCGCCGATGCCGGTCTTGCCGTCACCAGCGTCTCCGACGTGACCGGATTTCCCGAGATGATGGACGGGCGCGTCAAGACGCTGCACCCGCTGATTCACGGTGGCATCCTCGCGCGCCGCGATCATCCCGCGGATCTCGCGTCGGCGCAGCAGCACGGCATCGGCCTGGTCGACGTCGTCATCGTCAACCTGTACCCGTTTGCGGAGACCGCGAAACAGCCGGGCGTCACCTTCGAGGCGCTGGTCGAGCAAATCGACATCGGCGGACCGAGCATGGTCCGCGCCGCCGCCAAGAATTTCCGCGACGTGCTGATCGTGGTCGATCCCGCCGACTATGGACGGCTGCTGACCGCCCTCGACGGGACGCCGGGGATCGCGTTCCGGCTCGAGCTGATGGTGAAGGCGTTCGCGCACACCGGCGAGTACGACTCCACGATTACCGCCGCCCTGCGACAGACCAGACTGGTCGGCGACCGGCTGGAGCGGCCCGAACCACTGGCCGGCGCCCCTTTCCCGACCACCGTGGAACTGCCGGATGCGGTGACCGTCTCGCTGCAGAAGATCAAGGACCTCCGCTACGGCGAAAATCCGCACCAGCGCGCGGCGTGGTACGGCGTGCCGTCGACCCACGACGGGTTCAGCGGCGCGGCGATGCGTCAGGGCAAGGAGCTCTCGTATACCAACCTGCTGGATCTCGATGCCGCCGCGCGCATCGCGCTCGAGTTCTCCGAGCCCGCCGCGGTCGTCATCAAGCACACCAATCCGTGCGGCGCCGCGATCGGCGCATCCGCCGCCGAGGCCTTTCTGCGCGCGCGCGACGCCGACAGCCTCGCCGCATTCGGCGGCATCGTCGCGTTGAACCGGCCGATCGACGTCGCCGCGGCCGAGGCGATCGTGTCGACGTTCATCGAGGCGGTGATTGCGCCGTCGGTCGACGAGGCGGCGCGCGCGGTGCTCGCGAAGAAAACCAACATGCGGGTCGTGACCGCCGACTTCGCCGCGCTCGCGACGGCGACCGACGTCCGGTCGATCCTCGGTGCGATGCTGTCGCAGGAGCGCGACGTCGTCGCCGAAGCGCGCCGCCCGTGGACCGCGGGGTCGCTGCCGGATGGCTTTCGCATCGCCACCAAGCGGCAGCCGACCGCCGAGGAATGGGAGGCGCTGCGCTTCGCGTGGCGCATCTGCGCGCACGTCAAGTCGAATGCGGTCATCTTCACCAATGCGAGCCGCACGCTGGCGATTGGCGCGGGCCAGATGAGCCGCGTCGACGCCGTCAACGTCGCCATCATGAAGGCCGGGGCAGCGGGTCGTTCCCTCGCCGGTGCCGTCGCCGCGTCGGACGCATTCTTCCCGTTCCGTGACGGCTTCGACGCGGCCGCCAGAGCCGGGGCGACGGCGGTCGTCCAGCCGGGCGGCTCGAAAAATGATCCCGAGGTCATCGCCGCCGCCGACGAGCAGGGCGTCGCCATGCTGTTCACGGGCAAGCGCCACTTCCGGCACTAGGAGGAGGACGAGATGAGCAAAAACGATGCGTGGTGGTGGGCCTTGCTCGGCGTCGCGGTCGCGGCGATCTTTGCGCACGCCTATCTGCCGCGCTACGAATGGCGCGAAGTCCGCGACCCGAACGGGCTCAGCATCGTCGTCCACGACAAGTGGACCGGCCGCGTTCAGCGCGCGGTGTATGACGACAAGGGCGGGTTCAACGTCATGGCGGTGTATACGCCATTTTAGAATTCAGAATTCAGAATTTAGAATTCAGAATTCAGAATTCAGAATTCAGAATTTAGAACTCAGAATTCAGAACTCAGAAGGACTCGGCAAGTTCGGCTGCGGTGAGGGTGGCGGGACCGAACTTGCCGACGACGATGCCGGCGGCGTGGTTCGCCAGCGCCGCGGCCTCGGCCATCGTTGCGCCCGCGGCGAGCGCGAGCGCGAGCGTGGCGACGACGGTGTCGCCCGCGCCGGTCACATCCGACACTTCCCGCGTCACCGCGGGAATCGATCCCTCGACGGCAGCGTCAGACAGCCACATGCCCTGTTCGCCGCGGGTGATCAGCACCGCGCCGCACTGCGCGCGCGAGCGGAAATCCCGCGCCGCCTGACGCGCGTCATCGTCACTGCGCACGCGCAGGTGCGTCGCGACTTCCGCTTCGTGGTGATTCGGCGTGACCAGCGTCGCGCCGGCGTAGCACGCCAGGTGAGGAATCTTCGGATCGACGATCAACGGCACCGGCGCCTTGCTCAGCATCGCCTCGACGACGGCGCGGGTGACGGCGCCCTTCAAGTAGTCCGACACCAGCAGCGCCTGCGCACCGGCACCCAGGCGCGCGACCTGCGCCACGATCGCGCGCTCGACGTCGCCGCCGGCGTCGGCATCACGCTCGTAATCGATCCGTGCGACCTGCTGATTGCGCTCGGTGACGACCCGCACTTTTTCCGTGGTCGGCCGGCCGGCATCCTCAACCAGGCCGGTCGTCGCGACCCCCGCCGCCTGCAACTGCGCGCGCAGCTGCGCGGCGGCGGCGTCGGCGCCGACGATGCCGACCAGCGACACCGCGCCGCCGAGGACCGCGAGGTTGTGCGCGACATTGGCCGCGCCGCCGAGCCGGACGTGCTCGGATTCGAAGCGTACGATCGGCACCGGCGCCTCGGGTGAAATCCGGGTCACCCGGCCGACGATGAAGCGGTCGAGCATGACGTCGCCGACGACCAGAACGGCAAGGCCGGAGAAACGGCCCACGAGATCGCGGGCGCGGCCAGGGTCGAGGGAAGGCAGCGTCATCCGCGGGGCAGGCGAGCGGCAGCCGCGGGCAGCGTCACGATTGTGAGGAACAGCATCAGCACTTCGGAATCGCCGAAGTTGTATTCGAACAGTCCGGCGGTGAGCAGGGCCACCACGGTCGCCATCGCCGTCGCCGCCAGCTCGCGCTGCCCGGCTTGAAACCGTTGCCACAGGTCGCGCAGCAGCGCGGCGAGGAACCACAGCCAGATCGCGAGCGCCGGCAGGCCGCGCTCGGCGGCAATCTGCAGGAAATCATTGTGCAGGTGCGGATTGATGTGAGTGACGCCGTCGGGGCCGACGAGCGAGTCGGGTCCCCTGTAGGCGACGTAGAGCCGCTGCACCATGTTCGGCCCGACGCCGGTCAGCGGGTGCGTGCGGATCATGCGCTCGCCAATCCGCAGCATCGTGTAGCGGTCGCGCACCGTCGGGTCGTTCATGTTGAACATCGAGGCGTAGCGCTTGGCGATCTGTCCGGGCGCAACCGCGATGAAGATGGCGGCGAGGATCGGCAGGATCGCGAACAGCCGGAAGTCCTTGAGCGAAAACAGCAGGGCGACCGCGGCGCAGGCGCCGACCGCAGCGCCGCGCGTGAACGTCAGCGCGACGGCGACGCCGAGCGCCGGCAGCACCAGCGCGGCCCACGTGCGATCGGCAGTGCCGAAGATCACGCGCGCAATCGCGACGCCGATGACCACCATCAGCAGTCCTGAATAGGTCATCCAGTGGCCGAGGGTGCCCTGCGGCCGCTGCCCCAGGTTGTCGTAATGCAGGATCCCGTACTGGACGATGCCGAACACCGCGCTGATCGCGGCGCAGGTGATGACCACCGTCAGCAGCGTATGCGGCCGCGTGCCGGCGACGAAGCGGTATACCGCCGGCACAATCAGGAACAGCACGAGCTGCTTGCAGTCGATCAGGCTGGTGCGCGGATCGGGCGACACGGCCGCGGAGATGAGCGTCGCGCCGGCGTAGGCCGCCATCGGCCAGAAAAAGCTCGGCGCCTCGAAGCGCTCGTGCCGGACGATCAGCAGCACAATCCAGCAGATCAGCGCGACCGCCAGCAGGATCTGCGCGGCCGCAATCGAGAACTGCACGGCGCCGGCCATCCCGAACAGCGCCAGCGCACCGACCTGTTCGAGATTGAGGCGGTCGGCCTGCTGCGGCGCGTCGACCCGGATAGCGTCGTTCACGTCGTTCATCTTACCCTGCGAACCAGTGCGCGTTCGGCCGCTGCACACACCTGCGCCGGCGTGATCGTCGTCAGGCACCGGAAGTCCCCCGGCTCGCAGACGCGCTGATTGCAAGGGCGGCACGTCAACTCGCCGGCATCGACCGACTCGGTGATCCATGTGCCGGCGCGCCACGGCGCCGAGCGTGCCGGCAGCGTCGGTCCGTACAACCCGACGATCGGCACCCCTGTCGTCGACGCGACGTGCAGCGGCCCGCTGTCGCCGCCGATGTACAGGGACGCGCGATCGAGCAGCGCGCGCAGCTCGGAGAGCGAGAACTCGCCGCACGACAGGACCTGGCGTGCGCGTGCGTCGCCGAGCCGCGCCTGTGCCTCGCCGATCACCCGCGCAGCCGCGTCATGCTCCGAGGGCCCGGTCGTCACGATGATGCGGCGGGACGGATCGGCGGCGGCGAGCGACACCGCGAGATCGACGAAGTGCGCCGCGGGCCAGCGCCGAAATGGATTGCCGGCGCTGGTGTGGATGACGACGAGCCGATCGGTCGACGCGACGCCGGCGCGCGCAAGGCGTCCGGCGACATCCGCCGCGACGCCGCCGTCCGCCGGCATCTCCACCGGAAATGCGGAGGGATCCGGCGCGGCGACGCCGAGCGGCGTGAGCAGATCCCACTGGTTCTCGACCGAATGCCGCGGCCGCAGCTCGCGCGGCCGCGCGATGCGGCGCGTGTACATCCAGCCGCGGCCGGCAATCTGGTAGCCGATCCGCTCGGGCGCACCGCTCAGCCACGTCAGCAGCGAGGCGCGGGGACCGCCGTGGAAGTCGATGGCGAGATCGAAGCGTTCGGCGCGAAGCCGCCGGCCGAGCGCGAGATCGTCGAGCAGGCCGCGGACGCCCGGGGCCCGCGGCGCGACGATCACCTGGTTCAGATGCGGGTTGTGCTGAACGATCGGCGCCGCCGCCGGTTCGACGAGGTAGGTGAGATGGGCGTCGGGGAACCGGTGCCGCAGCGCATGAACGGCTGGGGTCGTAAAGACAACGTCGCCGATTTGCCGCAGGCGGACGAGCAGGATTCTCATCGAGGAATCGGGTAATCGCGTAATCGATTATCCGATTACCCGATTCAGTCTTCCACCGTCGCTTCGTCGATCAGCATGACCGGAATGTCGTCCTTGATCGGATACACCCGGTTGCATGTCGCGCATTTCAGCGCCGCGCCGTTCTTGACCAGGGTGACCGGCGTCTTACAGTTGGGACAGGCGAGAATCTCGAGCAGTTCCTGGTCGACCGGCATGCCTCCGAATATATGACACCTTCCGGATTTTGTGGAACAATTCCAGGATGAAGCTCGCAGCCCTCTTCGCGGCGCTCAGCGTGTCGATGCCGCTTGCCGCCGACGCGCGCGTCGCCGTGCAGGGTTCGCCGCGAGGACAGCGTCCGGTCGCCGCGCCGACAACCGCGGCCCCCGACAAAGTGGCCGACGCCTACGCGCAATTCCTGCTCGGTCACCGGTTCGAAGAGAACGAGGACGAGACCGCGGCGATCGCCGCCTACAAGCGCGCGATGGAGCTCGATCCGACTGCGGCCGAGATCCCGGCGCAGCTCGCCGGCATCTATTTGAAGCAGAGTAAAGTGCAGGAAGCGATGGCGGCGGCAGAGACGTCGCTGAAAATCGCGCCAGCCAACCGCGAAGCTAACCGCGTGCTCGGCACCATTTACGCGGCCCTCGCCGAGAGCGCCCAGGATCCGGCGGCGCCCGGCCGCGGCGGCGACAAGACCGACGCCAATCTGTCGAAGGCGACCCAGTATTTCGAGGCGGCGCTCGAGGGCGCGGTCGCCGAATCCGATCCGAACGTCCGCGCCACGCTGGCGCGGCTGTACGTCCGCAGCGGCACCTACGACAAGGCGATTCCGCTGCTGACCGATCTGGTCAACCAGGAGCCCGGCTGGCAGGACGGCCCGCTGATGCTGGTCGAAGCCTACGCCGGCGCCGGCCGCAGCCGCGACGCGATCGCGTGGCTCGAAGAGCGCACCGCCGGCGACCCGCGTCTGCTGCCGGCGCTCGCCGACTTTTACGAGCGCGAACGGCGCTGGTCCGACGCCGCTGCGGCCTACGCCACCGCCGTGCAGCGCGCGCCGCGCGACGCCAACCTGAAAACGCGCTACGCCTCCGCGCTGATGAACGCGGGCGGCCGCAGCAATCTGGAGAAAGCGCGGACGACGCTGGCCGAAATGGCGGCCGGGCGCACCACCGACGTGCGCGCCCTGTATCTCCTGTCGCAGGCGCAGCGCCGGCTCGGGGACGTCGCGGACGCGGAAGCCTCGGCGCGCCGCGTCATCGCCCAGAACAGCAAGAGCCCGTGGGGCTATTACGCCCTGGCCGAAGCGCTCGAAGCGCATCGGCAGTATCAGACCGTGATCGACGAGCTCGCCCCGGTCGTCGCGGAGAACCGTGGCAAATCGGGAGACAACGCGTTCGACGTCAGCATCCTCCTGCCGCATCTCGGCTTCGCCTACCAGGAAGTCGGCCAGGCCGACAAGGCGGTCGCCGCCTTCGAAGACGCGCGCAGGCTGTCGCCCGGCGACCCCGCGATCGCCGGTTATCTCGTCGAGGCGAACATCTCCGCGAAGAAATACGGCGCCGCGGTGGACGCGGCCAGGGCCGCGCTCGCCCAGCATCCGGACGATCTGCGCCTGACCAGGCTCGAGGCGCAGGCGCTTCGCCACAGCGGCAAGGCGGACGCCGGCCTCACGCTGCTCGAAGAGGCGGTCAAGCACCACGCCGACGATCCGGCGGCGTATATCTCGCTCGCACAGGCGTACTCGGAAGCCGAGCACGGCGCGCAGGCGGTCAAGGTGCTGCAGGAGGCGCAGGCGAAGTTTCCCGCCGACGACAGCATCGCGTTCGAGCTCGGATCGATGTTCGACAAGCAGAAGAAATACGCCGAGGCCGAGGCGGCCTTCCGCCAGGTGCTGGGGCGCGATCCGCAGAACGCCATCGCGCTGAACTACCTCGGGTACATGCTCGCGGAACGCGGCGAGCGGCTCGACGAGTCGGTCGGCTATCTGCAGAAGGCACTGCAAGTCGAGCCGGAGAACCCGTCGTACCTCGATAGCCTCGGCTGGGCCTACTTCAAGGCAGACAAGCTCGAGCTCGCCGAGACCAACTTGAAGCGCGCCGCGGATCAGCTGAAGACCAACTCCGTCATCCAGGAGCACTACGGCCAGGTGCTGTTCAAGCTGGGACGCTACGACGAGGCGATCGCGGCGTGGACGCGGGCGCTCGCCGGCGACGGCGATTCGATCGACAAGGCCGACGTCGACAAGAAGATCAAGGCCGCGAAGCAGAAAATCAAGAAGTGAAGCACGCCGCGCTGCTGGTGTGGCTCGCCGCGTGCGCGGCGTCGTGCGGCGCGCCGCTGATGAAGCTGCCGGCCGGACCTGGTGCACCGGCCGCCGACGCGGCCGACGCGCTGGCGCAGGCGACGGCGGTCTGCCGCGGCATCCGCACGCTCACGGCTGAAGTGGCCGCCAGCGGCAAGGTGAGCGGCCAGCGCTTTCGCGCCCGGCTCTCGGTCGGGGTCGCCGAGCCCGCATCGGCCCGTATCGAAGCGGTCGCGCCGTTCGGCGCGCCGTTTTTCGTCCTCGCCGCCGCCAATGACGACGCGACGCTGCTGCTGCCGCGCGACGCGCGCGTGCTCGAGCACGGCCGCTCCGTCGACGTGCTCGATGCGGTCGCCGGCGTGCCGCTGAGCGCCGCCGATCTCCATGCGGTGCTGACCGGCTGCGCGCCGGCGGTGTCGCGACCCGACGGCCGCGCGCTCGGGGCCGACTGGCGGGTCATCACCGACCCGTCCGGCGACTCGCTCTATCTCCATCGTCCCGCTGCCGCGCAGCCGTGGCAGCTCGCCGCGATCGTGCGGCGCGCCTGGCGCGTCGATTACCGCGATCCGCTGAACGGCATGCCACGGACGCTGCGAATCACCAGCGCCGCCGGCGGCGATGCCGCGGCGGCCTTCGATCTCACACTCGCCTTGTCGCAGGTCGAAGCCAACGTGCCGCTCGGCGCCGAGGTGTTCCGGGTCGACATTCCGCGCGGCGCCGAACCCATCACGCTCGAGGAGCTGCGACGTGCGCGTCCGGGCGTTCGCAAAAATTAACCGCTCGCTGCGCGTGATCGCGACGCGCGCCGACGGCTATCACGAGCTGCGGACGATCTTCCAGTCGATCGCGCTGCACGATACGCTGACGATCCGCGCCACGCGTCGCCCCTTCGCCCTGACCTGCGACGACCCGGCCTGTCCGGTCGACGACACCAACCTGATCGCGCGCGCGGCGGCCGCGATGTGGCAGGCGGCGGGCCGTCGCGGCGCGCCGAGCGGTGTGGCGATCGATCTGAAGAAGCGGATCCCGATGCAGGCAGGGCTCGGCGGCGGCAGCAGCGACGCGGCCGCGACGCTGCGCGCACTCGGCCGCCG
>JAOBWF010000398.1 GCA_025463215.1 Acidobacteriota bacterium
GGCCCGCCGCCATGTCGGCCTGCAAGGTGGCGTTGTCTTTTTCCGCGACCTGGTAGGGCGACGCACCGTCCGGACTGGCCAGAACCATCAGCATCGCGATGGAGACAAAAGATTTCATGACGCCCCTTGTCCATCAGTGGACTGGGGCACCCGTCCATAGTCAAAGCGCGATGCGTCGCGGGCGGCTCAAGCCCTGCGCAGGCTGCGATAAAACGGATCGGGAATGACGCTGCGCCTGTTCTTCTCATCCGTCAGCACGGCGCGAACCCGCAAGCAGGTGAGCGCATGATCGGCCCCTAACTGCTCAAGGCTGTGTCCGGCCTCGAAGTCGGCCAGCATGCGGCGGTTTCTGTCGGTCTTGGGCGGCATGGTTGTCCTGCTGGCAAGGAAAAAGCCCGGGCGGGGGCACCGGGCTTTCCGTGATGTGCCGAAGCGGGGAAGGGCTTCGACGCATAGGGAACTCCGCCTTGAGAAAAAAGTTCCCGCAGGTCCGGATTTGTGGGGCCTGCGCGAGGCTTACCAGCCGCTTTACCCCTCGTAAATATTTGAAACACAAGGGAAAATGGAACCGACGGCGGCGCCGGGGCTTATCATGGCATGTGCAATCCAGCAGATCCCCGGACAATCTTGGTCGTCGAAGATGAACCCCTGATCCGCATGTCGGCGGTCGCCGCCCTGCAGGATGCCGGCTATTGGGTGCTGGAAGCCCAGAACAGCGCCGAAGCGCTTGATGTGCTGGCGCGGCATTCCGAAATCAGCATCATGTTGACGGACGTGCGCATGCCCGGCCTCATGGACGGGTTGGCGCTGGTGACGTGGGTACAGCTCAACAATCCCGCCATCCGCTCCATCGTGGTCTCCGGCAATGCCACCGCCGCGCAAGCCGGCAAGGCCGGTGCGTTCAGTTTTGTCCGCAAGCCCTACCTGCCCGGTACCATCATCCAGGCCGTGTCCGACACGGTGTTGCGGCACTAACAGAGCTTGATTTCATTGGCCAATCGCACGCCAACACGGCCGGTTGCCACAGGGCCGCCAAGGGCTTAGCGTCTATCCCATAAGGATAAACTGGCCATGAAGATGTTCTTCGACAGGATCGAGGACGCCCGCTCGCTCGCGCAGATCGTCGTGGAGACGGTGCGCGAACCGCTGCTTGTTCTGGACAATACCCTGACGATCCTGGTGGCCAGCAACTCCTTCCACAAGACCTTCCAGATCAGCCCGAAGGACACGCCGGGCCGGCCGCTGTTCACCCTGGACAAGGGCGGCTGGGACATCCCGGCCCTGCACACGCTTCTGGAACGCTCGCTGGTCGACCAGACGGTGGTGGAAGGTTTCCTGGTCGAACAGGAATTTCCCCGCATCGGCGCACGCAAATTCCTGCTGCATGCCCGCAAGGTGCTGGGGACCGATGACGGCCATGCCCTGATCCTGCTGGGTTTCGAGGACATCACCGACCGGCGCGCCATCGAGCACGAAAAGGAACTGCTCCAGCTTCGCACCGACGACCTTCTGGTGCAGAAGGAAGTATTGCTGGCCGAGATGCAGCACCGCATCGTCAACAGCCTGCAGATCATCGCCAGCATCCTGATGCTCAAGGCGCGGGCGGTGAGCTCCGAGGAAACCCGCCAGCACCTGCAGGATGCGCACCGCCGCGTCATGTCGGTGGCGGCCGTGCAGCAGCATCTTCATATTTCGGCGCGGGCCGACATGATCGATGTCGCGCCCTATCTTTCCAAGCTTTGCGAGTCGCTGGCCGAATCCATGATCGGCGAAAGCCGCCCCGCCAAGCTCACCGTCACCGCCGACGAAGGCTATGTGGCCTCCGCCAACGCCGTCAGCCTGGGCCTGATCGTCACCGAACTGGTCATCAATGCCCTGAAATACGCCTTTCCGGACTCCGGCAAGGAGGCCTCGGTCAAGGTGGACTATGAAGTGAACGGCACCGACTGGAAGCTTTCGGTGTCCGACAATGGCATCGGGCGCGGCGCAGACAGCGCGCCTCCGGCCAAGGGCGGGCTGGGCACCAGCCTGGTCAAGGCACTGGCGCAACAGCTGGATGCGCAGGTCGAGACCATCAGCGGTCCGGGCGGCATGCGAGTTTCCATCACCCACGCGACATTCTTGTCCCGCACGGCGGCTTAGTTCACCGGCGTACGGAACCGAACCGTGCTGACGGTGTTAACTCTGCACGATAACTTCCTCTATTGGAGCATCCCCACATGCTATTTCTGAAAACGGCCCTTTCGGCCGCCGCTATTACCATGTTCATCGCTACCGGTACCCTGGTTGCGGCCACCGGCGCCGCCTCGGCCCGCATGGTCTGCAACGACTCGGGCGACTGCTGGCATACCGAAAGCCGCTATCGCTATCCCGGCACCGGCTATGTCAATCACAATGACGACTGGTATTTCCATCAGCAGTGGAATGACCAGCGCCACTATCGCGACTATCACGAAGGTCGCGGCTACTACAAAAGCGGCATCTGGATCGGCTTCTGATCCTGCCGCAATGGACTGACGAAATGGGGTGGCTTTCGGGCCACCCTTTTTCTTTG
>JAOBWF010000102.1 GCA_025463215.1 Acidobacteriota bacterium
CCTCTTCGACGGCCTCGGCCGGCACCGCCGGTAGTGCCGCCACATCCGGCGCGGGCACCACAGGCGCGGCGGGCACCGCAGCGACCGGTGCGACGCCCACTGCAACGGCGGGCACCACCGGCGCGGCGGGGACGACCGGCACCGCCGGGACGGCGGGCACGGCGGGAACCACGGCGACGGCTGGCACGACCGGCACGTCTCCGGCGACGGCGAGCGGAGTCGGCACCGTGGGTTCGACGGCAACCGGCGCCGCTCTGGGCGCGGCCGGCAGCAACGCCGCGGCAACGACGGCGAACGGTTATCGCTTGAGCGGGTATGACGTATCAGGGTTCCGCGGCAAGCGCGTGCAGATCGTCGGCACGATGGCGGAGCCGGCCGCCGGCGCCGCGAATGCCGGTGCGAACGCCGGCACGGGCGCGCGCGAATTCCGCGTGCAGAGCGTGCAGCCGATGTCCGGCAGCTGCCCGCAGCCGTAGCGTTCAGCGATTCGATCGGCACTGGTATACGGATGACCAGTGCCGATCGCCTCTTCCGCGTGCTTGTTACTCGATCCGTAGGAACGTTCGCATCCGCTCGACTTCGGCGTCGAGCGCGCGCGCGAAGGCGCGACCGGCGGGCCGTCGGCCGGCGACGTATCCGACTTCGGCGATCAACTGCCCTTCCTTCACCGTCGCGTTGGCCCAGCCGACGATCCGGTCCCGCCACAGCATCGGCAACGCATAGTACCCGCGCTGCCGTTGCGCAGGCGGCGTGTACGCTTCGAACCGGTACCGCCATCCCCACAGCAGCTCGAATCGACGCCGATCCCACACGACCGGATCGAATGGCGCGAGCAGACGCACGACGTCCGCCGGATCGTCGCTGGGCACACGCTCCGCTTCCGGCCAGTACCAATCGACGCCTTCGACGCGCCCGCGCGCCAGCCGCCGCGTCGCGCGGGCCAGCGCCGCTTTGATGTCGCGATGCCATTGCGGCACGGCATAACGCAGGCGGCCGATCGTGAACGACAAGCTCGGACCCGGCAGCGGTGCATATGTGTTGACCAGGACGTCGACGAGCGCGTCGAGATGCGCCGCGCGTGACGGGGCGTTGCCAGGGCCGGCGGCGTGCTCGTGCGCCGCATACACGCGCACGCCGCGATCGCGCCGCGACACCCGCAGCAGACCCCGATAGTGCATGTCGACCAGCAGGTGCGTCGTCGCACTCGACGAGCCGCCCCAGTAATTGGTGACCCGGCCGTGCGCAAAATGCGCATCGGCCTCGCGCGGGTGCACCTCGCCATGCTCGCCGACGAAGGCGAGCAGCGCCTCGACCGTCTTGCGCGTCGGCGGCGAATAGTGCGACAGGTCGGCGCGTGGATGCATCAGCGCGAACACCGGCCGCGGCACGAAGCCGTAGTTGATGAAGATGTCCTCCTCGATGCCGAGCGAGGCATAACGGCGTTCGAGGTCGCCGGCACGATAGTTCGTGACGCGATGCCGGAGCGTCAGATCCTGGGCGCGCGCCGGGGCGCGGATCGGATCGGCTTGTACGAACCCGAGCTTCGCGATCGCGCGCTTCAGCGTCGTCGGAGGGAACAGACTGCGCGCGACGGCGTAGCGGCGAAGATCGCGAAGCAACAGGGACATCGTCATCGTGGCGGCCGCCACCTCGGCCATAGTGTCACTTGTGGCGTGCGGCCACTGCGCATGTTAGCCTCACCCATGCCTTCACCCGCTCGTACCGTCAACCTCGCGGGACGTGAGATCGGCTGCAGCTGCCACGCCTGCGCGTTCTTCCACACCGACGACCAGTTCTACCGAGTGCTGCTGCCCTTCATCCGCGAAGGCTTTGCCGCCGGCGATCGCGCGGTGCACATCGTCGATCCGGCCAAGCGGGACCGCCATGTGCAGACGCTGGCGGCCGCGGGCATCGATGCCGAGCGCAGCCAGGACACGCGGCAGCTGGAGGTCCGCCGGTGGGAAGAGGCCTACCTGCGCGGGGGGCACTTCGACCAGGACGCCATGCTCGCGCTGATCCAGGAAGTGCTCGAAGAAGGCCGCCGCCAGAACTTTCCGATGACCCGGCTCGTTGCGAACATGGAGTGGGCGCTCGAGGACCAGCCCGGCGTCGGCGACATCGTCGAATACGAATCGCGCTTGAACTACATCCTGCCTCGGTACAACGACACCGTCGTGTGCACCTACGATCTCGCCAAGTTCAGCGCGCTTGCGGTGATGGACATCCTGCGCACCCATCCGATGGTCATCGTCGGCGAAGTCATGCAGGAGAACCCGTTCTATACGCTGCCAGACGTGCTCCTGCCGGAGCTTGCGGCGCGGCGGCAGCGGCACTGACGTCGTTTGGTCCACACACCCGGAATGGGCGCGGCTGACGTCAACCCGGACATCGGTCACCTGCGGCGCTGCATCGGTGACGTCGTCGCGCTGTCGACGTTGTCCGCGGTCTGGGCGGGCGCGGCGCGGCCTCGAATTGCCGACAGTCTCGCCCAGGTGCTGTGCGAAACGCTCGGCGCCGACCTCGTCTATGTCGGTCTGCGTGGCACGGCCGGCGCCGCCGTCTGCGAGGCCGCGTCGCGGCGCAACCAGACACACGATCAGATCGGCGAGGCGATCCGCGCCGACCTCGCCGGCTGGCTGCGCCAGCCGGGTGCCGCAGCCACCGTGCCGCAGCTCTCCCAGCCGTCGCTGACCCACGTCGTCACGCCGATCGGCATCTCCGCCGAGCACGGCGTCATCGTGACGGTGGCGAGCCATGCGGGTTTCCCGTCGGAGACGCACCGGCTGCTGCTCAACGTCGCCGCGAATCAGGCGACGCTCGCGCTGCTCACCGACAGCGCGCGCGACGAGCAGCGCATCGCCGACATCCTGCAGCGCGTCGGAACCTCGATTGCCGGGGACCTCGATCCGGAGCGCGTGGTGCAGACGGTCACCGACGAAGCGACCGGGCTGACCGGCGCGAACTTCGGCGCGTTCTTCTATAACGTGGTCAACCGCGCCGGCGAGTCGTACATGCTGTATACCCTCGCGGGCGCGCCGCGCGAAGCCTTTTCGCGCTTTCCGATGCCGCGCAATACCGGGATCTTCGCGCCGACGTTCGCCGGCGCGGGCGTCGTACGCCTGGACGACGTGATCGCCGACCCGCGGTTCGGACACAACCCGCCGTATCACGGCATGCCGGCGGGTCACCTGCCGGTGCGCAGTTACCTCGCCGTGCCGGTCCTCTCGCGCACGGGCAAGGTCCACGGCGGCCTGTTCCTCGGTCACCGGGACGTCGGCGTTTTCACCGAACGGCACGAGCGGCTCGTCGTCGGCCTCGCCGCGTGGGCCGCGCTGGCCCTCGACAACAGCAATCTCTACGCAGACGCGCAGCGTGCCAACCTGGCGAAGGATCAGTTCCTCGCGACCCTGTCGCACGAGCTCCGGACACCGCTGAACGCGATCGTCGGCTGGCTGAGCATGCTGCGCCGTCCCGAAGTGATGTCCCCCGCCGGCATGCCGAAAGCGTGGGCGGCGATCGACCGCAACTCGGAAGCCCTCACCGGATTGATCGAGGATCTACTCGACGTGTCGCGCATCGCCACCGGCAAGCTGCGGCTCGCCGAAGCCGAGGTCGACATCAACGAGGTGTTCCGCGACAGCGCGCGGACGATGGAGCCGAAGTTCGACGCGAAGCGCGTGCGGCTGACGACCGACATCGGCGCGGAGCCGTACCGCGTGCGCGGCGACGCCGCGCGCCTTCGCCAGGTCGCCGTCAACCTGCTGGCGAACGCCGTGCGGTTCACGGCGAGCGGTGGGCAGGTCGACGTCCGCGTCGCCTGCGAAGGGGCGTCCATCATCGCGACGGTGATCGACACCGGGATCGGCATTCACCCGGACTTTCTGCCGCACGTGTTCGAGCAGTTCCGCCAGGGGGACAGCGACACGACGATGGGCCTTGGACTCGGCCTGGCGATCGTCAAGAACCTGGTGGAGCTGCACGGCGGATCGGTCGCGGCCGAGAGCGACGGCATCGGGCGCGGCTCCCGCTTCACCGTCACGCTGCCCCGCGCGTCGGCTGACTCCGGTACCGCGAACCCAGCCTCTTGACCGGCCGCCGCAGGCCGGTCCCCGGCTGGTAGGCGTTCTATAGGCGCCGGACGGGGGTCCGGCGGGCCAGCTGTTCCATCGGTGATATATTCAGTGCATTCCTCCGTCTGTACTTGTGGCGCTTTGACGGTTGGCGCCCGCGGTGTATCGGCTGGACCATATTTGCGGGCCGGGGCTCGCCTGGATGATATCAATGCGTGCTCGTGCCTGTTGCGGACTGTTGTCGCTCGTCGCCTTGGTCGCGGCTGGTGCCTGTTCGAGTAGTCCGGCGGCGCCGGCCGCGGTATCGACCGCGTCGCCGCAGCTCCTGTCGCCCGGCAACGGATCGCAGGTCGCCAATCAATCGCAACCGGTCACGCTGGTCGTACAGAATGCCGCCGGCTCGAAGGCCGGGACCACCTACACCTTCGAGGTCGCGTCCGATGTCGCCTTCACCGCCAAGGTGCAGACCAAGGACGGCATCCTCGAAGGCACCGGCGGTCAGACGAGCGTGAAGCTCGACCCGCTGCCGGCAGCGAAAGACTACTTCTGGCGCGCCCGCGCGCAAGCGCCCGGCGGCACCGGCGGCTTCAGCGACCTGTTCAAGTTCACCGTCGGGCCGGCGGTCACGCTGGCGGCGCCGGCGCCGATCAGCCCCCTGACCAATGCGGAAACCAATCCGCGACCGGCACTGCGCGTGACCAACGCCAGCCGAAGCGGATCGACCGGAGCGATCACCTACAAGTTCGAGATCGCGAGGGACGCGGGCTTCGGGTCGATCGTCGTCAGCGCGACGACTACGGAGGGGGTCAACGAGACCGGCTACATCCCCACCAGCGATCTGCCGACGCGGTCGCTGCTGTTCTGGCGCGCGAGCGCGATCGACGCCGCCAACGCGTTGACGAGCACACCGAGCACGACGCAGAGTTTCACGCCGCTGCCCTTCTCGCAGGCAGAAACCGTGGCGCAGCAACTGGGCGTCGTACTGTGGCCGGGCAGGGTACCGCCCGGCTCCGTCGGACACGCGACGATGGGCGACAACTGGCAGGTGCAGACGCTGCATTACCTGCCGCGCAACGTCTTCTTTCAGAGCCCCGACGCCGAGATGATCCGCATTTTCGATCTGCTCGATCGCGGCTTCGATCCGGACGCCGCCGCCGCCTGGATGAACGGCAACGGCTATCCGACCGCCGCGCTCTGGTATCCGCCGCCCGAAAAGGGGGTCATCGGTCTGCAGTATGTTTATCTCGCCTCCCGGAACAAGGTGTTCGTGAACGGCACCTGGGAAGTCGTCCTGCGCCTCGAGTGACGCGAGTGCAGCGCGGATACGCGGTGACCCCGGCGCACGCGGTGCTCTGTTAGCGCCTGACGTATGGACGGGCCACCCATCCGCAAAGACGTCCTGCTGTGGCAGGTCGGCGACGTGCGCTGCACGTGCTGGGTCATTTCCGCGGACCACATCCAGATTGCGGTGACCGTCGACGGCGTGGTCGTGCGCGAAGACTGGTTTTCCGACTATCACGAGGCCGGCGAGTTCGCGGCCGATTTGATCCACCGCTACGAAAAGCCGTAGCGAACCGGCGCGGGCTCGAGCCCTGTCGACCGCCTCGCCGTGCAGCCGTTCGGGGCGGCCACCTGGCAGGGCTGACGGCGTGCGCGGCGCCAATCTGCAAACCGCGCTAGCGGCGCGGGTCGGTCAGGAAAAACGGATAGGCGGGAGCCGCCGCGTGCGGGTCGTGCGGCGGGCGCTGCGACATCGCGCGTGCCGTGTCGTCGATCGCCTGCAGGATCTGCGCGTTCGCCTGGGTCGACGAAAAGCGGTCGGGCAGCAGCGGGCGCTGCCGCCACTCGTCCTCGCGCAGACTCCACAATAATTGCCGCTCGGCGCGGCCGTCCTTGCGAAACGCCCGCGCCAGGTTCGCCTCCGGGCGCGCGCCGAGTTTGTGCAGCGCGCCGTTGCCGCGCCCGTTGAGGCCGACGGCGCGGGCCTCCAGCCTGTTCACCTTGATCGTGGTGAACGCGAATCCGGCGACCAGGTTCGCCGCTGCCATGAACACGCCGGTCGCCCAGAACGCCGCGCCGACGGCGAAGCCCCACTCCCAGGTCAGCCCGGTCACATCGACCGCGCGCACCTGGATGATGCCGACGGCGTCGGACATGCCGTGCGGCACAATCCCGAAACAGACGGCATGCCCCGCGGCGCGCTGGCCGTGTGTCCAACGGATGAACCCGGCAAAGGCCGACGCGGACGGCGGCGGCGACGACAGGTGTTCGGTGACCCGGGGGTCCGAGAGCAGCTCGTACAAGGTGGCAGCGTCGGACTCCAGCACCTCGCGGACGTCGACCATCTCGCCAGACAGCCGCGGGACGACCTCCGTCCACGGGGGCGGAGACTGCCGCTGACTATCGTTTTCGAGCATCGCGACCGACTGTAGGGTCGGACCGACCCCGGCGGCAATCAGGGAATGTCCCGATATCACTTCTGCACAACCTGGCGCTGCCCCAGCCGTTCACGATGTCGCGATCGGATGGTGGTGAAACCCCTCAGGACTTCGCGGGCTTCGACCGTTTCGACTTGCCGGAACTGTTGAGGGCGACCGCCTGGCGAACGAGTGCCTTGAACGCGGACGCGTCAACGTCTTCTCCTTCGTGGATGTCGATCGCACGGCGTACGTTTCCGTCCAGACTCGAATTGAAGAGACCGGCCGGATCCTTCAGAGCGGCGCCCTTGGCGAAGGTCAGCTTCACGACACTCTTGTAGGATTCGCCGGTGCAGATGATGCCGTCGTGGGACCACACTGGCGTGCCCATCCACTTCCATTCTTCGACGACGTCCGGGTCGGCCTGCTTGATGATCTTGCGCATTCTGCTGAGAGTGTCGCCGCGCCAGTCCCCGAGTTCGGCGATGCGTTTCGAGATCAGCGCCGATGCCGGCTCCCCTTCACTCGCGCCCGACTTTTTCATGTCCTCATCCTTCGCGCCATGCTCAGCTCCCTGAACCGGCGGCCCAACCGGGGGTCTCCACACCGAACTGTTTCGCGTACTCGGCATTCAGTCGCTGCCAGCCGCCGAACTTCATCGCGTCGGCGCCGACCATGCGGCCAATGGGCCGACCGGCGAGAAGCCGCTCGAGCACATCGAAGCCGATGTGCCAGCCTGCCGCGCCCATTGAAATGTAGCGGCGGTCGATGTTGTGCCACAACGTCAGGCGCGTACCGGCACCCGACGGTTCGAGCTGCCACCGCATATCGTTGCCACCCCAGTCGTACTCGAGCAGCCTGGGCGCGTCGGCTCGGGTCACGGTTGCTTCGGCAACCTGCGGCGTGGGCGCTCCCATCGTGGTGAGCTTCACCGTCGTGCCCTTCGTCGCGAGGCTCCCATCGGCTTCGAAGGGCGCCCACTCGCGCAGCTGCGCGGGGTCGGTCAGCGCCTGCCAGACTGTTTCCGGCGAGTGACGCAGTTCTCTGACGAGAATAAGCGTCCACTGCTCGCCGTCTTTTCGTACCTGCGCCCCGCTGGCGGGACCTGGTGCGTAGTGCTCGCGATCGGTCATCTATCGTCTCCTTGTCTTGCTTGTCGCCGGTGTCGATCGACGCTGCCTTTTCGTTGGCGCTGATTGATCCATGCGATCGAGGTGGCGTTCGAGCGCATCGACGTGGGCGGACCAGAACCGACGGAACGGCGCCAGCCAGGCGTCGAGCTCCTGAAGTGAGTCAGGTGTCAGGCGGTAGAGACGGCGCTGGGCGTCCACCGTGGCTTCGACGACACCGGCCTCGCGCAGCACTCGCAGGTGCTTCGACACGGTCGGCTGCGGCATGCGCAGTCGCCGCTCGATCTCGCCAACCGACTGTTGTGATGCGGCGAGGAGGCTCAAGATCGCGCGGCGGTTCGGATCCGCAATGATGTCGAAGACCGATTCCACGCTCTGTATATACTCAATCATGTATATACATGTCAAGGTACATACAACCGCGCGAACACGCGCGCGTCACCCTCGGATCGAAGCGCGAATCAGCGGCTCATGCTCTGGCGGGGCTCGAAGCAGCCAGAGCCCCGAGGCCAGCCTTCGCAAAATGATCGCGCCGGGCAGTGCTCGTAGCGCCTCCAGCGATGGCGTGGCTACGGCTTGAGAACGTCCTGAATTTTCCGTCCGAGCGTCTCGGAGGTAAATGGCTTGTGCAGGAAGGCGATTCCGGGATCGAGGACCCCGTGATGCACGATCGCCTCATCCGTATAGCCCGACATGTAGATCACCTTCAGCGCCGGCCGGCGCTCCACCAGCTGCCTGACCAGTTCCGGTCCGCTCGCTCCCGGCATGACGACGTCGGTCAGGAGCAGGTCGATCGACGGATGGTCATCGAATACCCGCACCGCTTCCTGTGCGTTCTTGGCAAACAGCACCGTATAGCCTTGCCGCTCCAGCATCCGCTTCGTCAGCAACCGAAGTCCGTCCGCGTCATCGACCACCAGCACAGTATGGATGCCAGACGCTTTTCGCACGACCGGCGCCGCGATGGCGACCGGCATGGCGGCGGCGTCGGCCCGCGGAAAGTAGACCATGAAGCAGGTGCCGCGGCCGACGGCGCTGTCGACCGTAACCCCTCCGCCGCTCCGGGTCGCGATGCCGTGCACCGTCGCCAGGCCGAGCCCGGTTCCTTTGCCAGGCTCCTTGGTGGTGAAGAACGGCTCGAACAGCCGTGCCTGCACTTCGGGCGTCATTCCGGTTCCGCTGTCGGTCATTTTGAGCACGACGTAGCGGCCGGGTTTCACTCGCAGGTGCGGCCCGGCATACTGTTCGTCGAGGTCGATGTTGGCGGTTTCGATCGTCAACGTGCCGCCTTTGGGCATTGCATCCCGGGCGTTCACCGCCAGGTTCAGGACGATCTGATCGACCTGCCCGGGATCGGCCGTGATCCGTCCGAGCGTCGGCGCGAGCGTCACCGTGATCGTCACATCCTCGCCGATGAGACGGCCCAGCATCACCCTGATGTCGGCCACGATCACGTTCAGATCAAGCAGCGTGGGCTGGATGATTTCCTTGCGGCTGAACGCCAGCAGCTGCCGGGTCAAGCCGGCGGCGCGAGTGCCCGCCTTCTGGATCTCGCCGATGTCCGACAGGCGCTGATCGTCGGCCTCGAGATCCACGAGCAGGAGTTCACAGAACCCCAGGATTACGGTGAGCAGGTTGTTGAAGTCGTGGGCGACGCCGCCGGCGAGACGGCCGATCGCTTCCATCTTCTGCGCCTGCTGATACTGCGCCTCCAGGAGGTGTCGCTCGGTCACATCCTGGGAGATGCCGATGCCGCGGACCGGCTCGCCATGCTCGGCAAGCACGATCCGGCCTTGCCCATTCAGCCACTGGACCCGGCCGTCGCCGAGCACGGTGCGATTGGCGAGCGTGAAGTCGCCTCCGGTCGTCTGCGCCTCAGCAACCGTCGCGATGACCGATGCCCGATCGTCAGGGTGAATGAGATCGATGTAGGCGCTCATGGTCTTGCCGAACGTGCCGCTTTGAAGACCGTATTGAGACTCCATGGTCGGGGACCAGGACAGTTCGCCCGTGGTGTAGTCCAGGTCCCAGATCCCGATTTTTGCGCTCTCGAGTGCGAACCGCATGCGCTCCTCCGCCTTTCTCAAGGCGGCGACAGCGTGATCGCGCTCGGTGACGTCAGTGCCCGAACTCAACGTGCCGATCGCACGCCCCGCGTCGTCGCGCAAGGTGGTGCTGCGCCATTCAATCAACCGTTCCTGCCCGGTTCTGGTCACGACGGGATTGTTCATTCTCGAGTGATCGCTGTGGCGCAGGCGGTCGAATTCCTTGCGGAGGGCGTCACGCCCCGCTGCCGGCACGCACGTGTCGACGAAATCACGGCCGAGCAGTTCGTCCGCCGGCCAGCACAGCAAGTCACAGGCATATCGATTCACCAGCACGACCCGTCCGTCCAGATCAAGGCTGAGGAGGATGACTTCGGCCGCATCGAGGTAGCGCTGCGCCCGGTCCCGCTCCCCGCGCAACGTGGCGTCCGCCTGCTTGCGGCCGGTGATGTCGCGGGCGATGGTGGAGATGCTGGTGACGCGCCCGGCGTGGTCGGTCAGCGGCGAGATCACCAGCGAGATGTCGACGAACGATCCGTCCTTGCGCCGGCGCTGCGTCTCGAACGGCTCGCCGACCTCGCCGCGAGCGGCCGTCGCCATCACCGGCGCCAGTTCATCGATCTTCGCTGCGGGTACGAGCAGCGTGCGGCTCTGGCCAATCATCTCGTCCGCGGTGTAGCCGTAGAGCCGTTCCGCCCCCGTGTTCCACGTGAGGATCGTGTCGTCCATGGTCATGCTGAAAATGGCGTCGTCGGATCCGTCGACAATCGCGGCGAGCTGCGTGCGCAGGGCCTCTGCCTGCGTGCGTGCCGTGATGTCGCGCAGCACCCCGACGAAGATCGCCACGGGACCCAAGCGAATGGCCGTGATGGTCAACTCGACCGGAATCTCGGAGCCATCCGCCCTCAGTGCGATCGTCTCGATCAATTTCCCGATCAGCGGGCCGTCGCCGGTCGCGAGGTAGCGCGCCAAGCCGGCGTCGTGTCGCTGACGGAACCTCGCGGGGATAATCAGGTCGGCGAGCGGGCGGCCGATCGCGGCGGACTTGCTGTAGCCGAATGTGCGCGCGGCCGCGGCATTGAACTCGAGCACCGTCCCGTTCGCGTCCATCGTGACGATGCAATCGAGCACCGAATCGAGGATGGCGGCCTTGCGGGCCTCGCTCTCCATCAGCGCGGCATCGACGCGCTGGCGCGCGCGGCGCGCGTCGGCTTCGGTCAACGCGCGGCGGACCGCTGGCACCAGCCGATCGAGGCGCTCCTTGAGCAGGTAGTCGGTCGCCCCGATATGGAGGCACCGTACCGCCTGCTCTTCGACCACCGTGCCGGAAATGAGGATCACCGGCACGTCCGGCTGGAAGACACGCGCCTGTTTCAGCGCGGCAATGCCGTCATAGCCGGGAAGATTGTAGTCGGAGATGATGAGATCGAACGGCTCTCCACGCAGCGCGCGCTCGAAGCTGTCCTTCGCATCCACGACGACGATGTCGCAGGACAGGCCGTCGGCGGTGAGCCGGTTTCGAATCATCTCGGCGTCTCGAGCGCTGTCTTCGAGATGCAGCACCCGGATTGAATCGGTCATGTCAAGACTTCCTGTCCAGTGATGAGGACCCGAGATCGGCGCCCTCGCCGACGCGCAGACACTCCGGCACTTCGTTGACCGCGGTCCAGAACCCGCTCACCTGTCTGACCGCGTCGACGAAGTCCTGGAATTTCATCGGCTTGACGACATACGCGTTGACCCCCAGTTCGTAGCTGCGCACCAGATCCTGCTCCTGCCGCGAGGAGGTCATCATCACGACCGGGACCACCTTGAGGATGGCGTCCGCCTTGATCTGGCGCAGCACCTCGAGTCCGTCCACTTTGGGCAGCTTCAGATCCAGCAGCAGCAGCGCCGGCAGGCCGTCAGGCCGATCGGCGAACGGGCCGCGCCGGTACAGATAATCCAGCGCCTCGGCGCCATCCCGGACGTGCGTGACCTCGAGCGCCAGACGGTGCGGCTCGAGCGCGTTGAGAATCAGTTCCGCGTCACGCAGGCTGTCCTCAACCAGGAGGATGCGTTTCAGGGTATTCATGCTGTGCCTTTCCGCGTACGGGCCGCCTCGGCCGGGGCGACCTCCAGGGTGAAATAGCACGTGGTCCCCTGGTTCTGCACGCCGTCCGCCCAGACCCGGCCGCCATGCCGGCCGACGATCCGCCGCACGGTCGCCAGGCCGATGCCGTTTCCTTCGAACTCCTCGGCGCGATGCAGGCGCTGAAAGACCCCGAACAGCTTGTGCGCGTATGCCATGTCGAATCCGACGCCGTTGTCGCGCACGAACAGGATCGCGCGGCCATCCTCGTCCCCGTCGCGGCCGATTTCGATCCGCGCCGGATCGCGCGTGCGGCTGTATTTGATCGCGTTGTCGATCAGATTGGTCAGGACCTGTTTCAGCAGCGACGCGTCGCCGATCACCCACGGCAGCGGACGGATCTGCCAGACGATGGAGCGGCCGGCGGTCGCCATTTCCAGGCCACGAATGACGTCCGCGACCACACGGTCCAGCTCGATCGGGACGCCGGCAATCTCCGCGCGGCTGACGCGGGAGAAGGCCAGCAGGGCGTCGATCAGCTCACCCATCTCCTCGCTCGCTTCTGTGATCGTGGTCAGGTAGTGCTCCGCCAGTTGGGACAACTGACCCTCTGTGGCGGTGCGCAGCATCTCCACGTAGCCGTGGACGTGGCGCAACGGTGCGCGGAGGTCGTGCGACACCGAATAGCTGAACGCCTCCAACTCCTCGTTGACCGCGGCGAGCTCCCTTGCGTGGGCACTGTCGTGCTCGCGCTGGATCTCGTTCTGCTGGACGGTCTGCTCGTAGCGCTTCAGCTCGGTCATGTCGCGCGCTGCGGCAAACACGCCCCGCAGCCGCCGGTTCCGATCGTGGAAGGTGCTGGCGTTGTACGACACCACCGTCTGCCTGCCGTCTCGCGCGCGGGCGGTCAGCTCGTAGTTGGTCACCTTGCCTTCGGCGAGCACCCGATGGATCCCGGCCTCGGCGCGGACGGGATCGGTAAAGTAGTTCTTGAACGGGGCCCCGATCAGCTCGTCGCGGGTGCAGCCGGTCAGCGCCTCCGTCTGCTTGTTGACGTCGGTGATGATGCCGCGCGGATCGGTCGCCATCAACGCGTCGATGTTCGATTCGATCAGCGACCGGGTGTAGAACTGCTGGTCGCGCAGCCCTTGATCCAGCGCTTTCCGCTCCTCTTCGACCTCTCGCCGCGCGGTGTTGTCGGTGCCGATCAGCAGGTAGCCGATGATCGCGTCGTGGCCGTCGCGCAGCGCGGTGACCGAGACCACTGCCGGAAACCGGCTGCCATCCTTGCGGACCTTGGTCAGCTCGTAAATGTCCTCGATGCCGCGCGCCGCCTTGAATACCAGCGCCTCGAATCCCGGCGCGATCGGAATGCCGTATTCGACACTCAATGCCGCGGCGCGGGCGACCACTTCCCCGCGCTCGTGGAGATCGGTGGCCGTCACGAGATTGACCACCTCGGCGGCGGTATACCCGAGCATGCGTTCGGCGCCGACGTTGAAGATCTGGATGACGCCCTGGGCGTCGGTCGCAATGCTCGAGAAGGTCGCGCTGTTGAAGATGGCGCGCTGCAGCGCGCCCGCCCGCAGCAGCGCGTCCTCCGCCTGCTTGCGCGCCGTGTTGTCCGTGCCGATCAGCAGATAGCCGATGATCACATCCTCGGCGTCGCGCAACGCCGTGACCGAGACCACCGCCGGGAAGCGGCTCCGGTCCTTGCGGATGTAGGTCAGCTCGTAGATGTCCTCGATACCGCGCGAGGCCTTGAACACCAGGGCCTCGAATCCTGGGGTGATCGCGCTGCCGAACTCGCCGCTGAGCGCCGCCGCGCGCGCCACCAGTTCCTGCGGATCGGAAATATCAGCCGGCGTCACCCTGTTCATGACGTCGGCGGCCAGGTAGCCGAGCATCCGTTCGGCCCCGACGTTGAAAATCTGGATCACCCCTTTGGCATCGGTGGCGATGCTCGAAAAGTTGGCGCTGTTGAAGATCGCGCTCTGCAGGGCGCCGGTGCGCAGCAAGACCTCGGCGCGGTGTTCGGCGGTGACGTCGGACGCATCTCCGGGTTGAGTCAGGATCGTCACGCGCCACCGCCCGCGGCGTCGCCCGGCGCGTCGAGCTCCGCCATCGCTTTCTTGAGGCAGGGCGGGCAGATTCCGTGCGAGAAGCGGGCGGCCGTGTGTTCGGAGATGTAGCTGTCGAGCTGCTCCCAGTAGTCGTCGTCCGAGCGGATCCGCTTGCAGTAGCTGCAGATTGGCAGCAGCCCGGTCAGCTGCCTGATATTCGCCATCAGGCCGAGCGTCCGCTGGCCGACGTGAATGCGTGCCCGCAATTCGTCGGGATCGAACGGCTTCGTCAGATAGTCGTCGGCCCCCGCCTCGAGACCGGCGATGAGATCGTGGCGGCTGGTCCGCGCGGTCAGCAGGATCAGGTAGACCGGCGACGGCAGCGACGCGGCGCGGACGCGCCGGCACAGCTCGACGCCGTCGAGCCGCGGCATCATCCAGTCGACGATGGCGAGCGCCGGAGGGTCGGTACCGGTGATCCGGTCCCACGCCTCTTCGCCGTCGCCGGCGACGACGGCCGCGAAACCCCACGACTCCACCGTCCGTCCGAGCATCAGGGTCGACGTCCGGTCGTCGTCGGCAATCAGGATTCGCATGGAGACGGCTCCTCGCTGCCGGCGGTGTGACCGCGCAGCGCGTCTACGGCGTGGGTGGCTTCCACGGACAATTGGCGCCACGCGCCCTCGATGGCGCCGAGGTGAGATTCGGCGGCGAGGCGCTCGAGCACACCCGCCGCATCGGCCAACCGGTTGGCGGACAGATTGCCGGCGGCCCCTTTCAGCGCATGCGCCGCGGCGCGCAGCGCCTCCCCATCCCGCGCGGTGACGGCAGTCCGGATCGCGGCAAGCCGCGGTGGCAGATCGTCGATGAACACTTCGATGACCTCGATCATGAGCGACTCGCTGCCCGACAGCCGGTGCCGCAACGCGGCGGCGTCGAAGACCAAGGCGGCCGGCGCGAAGGTGACCGCGACATCCGCGCCGCCGCCTGACTCGTCCTGCTCAACCAGGCCGAACAGCAGGTGCGGATCGATCGGCTTGGAAAGATAGCCGTCCATTCCCGCACTCAGGCACCGCTCGCGATCGCGGTTCATCGCATGGGCGGTCATGGCGACGATCCGAACGTGCTGACCGGTCGCGCGCTCGCGCAGGCGGATCGCGACCGTGGCGTCGATCCCGCCCATCACCGGCATCTGCAGGTCCATCAGCACCACGTCGAAGGCTTCGTGCGCGAGCCGCGCCACGGCTTCGGCGCCCTGGTGCGCGATCGTCACCTGATGGCCGCGGCGGGTGAGCAGGCCGGAGGCGACCCGCTGATTCACCAGGTTGTCCTCCACCAGCAGCACGCGCCGGCGGCGACCTGCGTAGGCGGTGGCGAGCGCGCCAGTTCTCGACGGGGCGGCCGGCGGCGCCGCTACTGGCTTCGGTCGGGTCGCGCGCTCGATCGCGGTCAGCAGATCGGCGACATACACCGGCTTGGTCAGATAGACCGCGATGCCCAGCGCGGCGCAGCGCGCCTGATCGCCGTACTCCCCCGAGGAGGTCAGCATCATCACCGTGGCTCCCGCCAGTTGCGGCCGCTGCCGGATCGCCTCCGCCACGCCGAAGCCGTCCAGGTCCGGCATGTTCGCGTCGAGCAGGATCAGTTCGAAGGCTCGTCCCGCCTGTTCCGCCGCGTCGAGCATCTCGAGCGCGGCGCGCCCGCCGCCCGCCTCGGCGGCGCTCATGCCGCCGCGCGTCACCTGCTCGCTGAGAATCCGGCGGTTGACCTCGTTGTCGTCGACGATCAGCACGCGGAGATTCCGCATCAGGACCGGACTGCCGGGCTCGCTCGGCTCGTCGGTGACGTCGAGCGCCACGGTGAAATGGAACGTGCTGCCGGCGCCGGGCTCGCTCTCGACCCAGATCCGGCCGCCCATCAGCCGCACCAGCGTCGCCGAGATCGTCAGCCCGAGGCCGGTCCCGCCGAACCGGCGGGTCGTGGAGCCGTCCGCCTGACTGAACGGCTCGAAGATCGTTTCGTATTTCTCCGCCGGGATGCCGATGCCGGTATCGGTCACGCTGACCTGCAGCTGGGTGCTGCCCCGCGCGTGCGACGCCTGCCGGACCGACACCAGCACGTGGCCGCGGTCGGTGAACTTCAAGGCGTTGCCGACCAGGTTGGTCAGGACTTGACGGATGCGCGTCGGATCGCCGATCACGGCCGCCGGGACGTCCGCCTCGATGTCGCACATCAGTTCGAGCCCCTTCTGATGCGCCCTGAAGGCGAGCGGTTTGAGTGCGTCGCCAATCGCGGCGCGTGGCGAGAACGGCACCGCCTCGAGCTCGAGCTTGCGCGACTCGATTTTCGAGAAGTCCAGAATGTCGTTCAGGATCGACAGCAGCGCGTCGGCCGAGGCCTGGACGGTGACCAGGCTGTCGCGCTGTTCGTCAGTCAGGTCGCTGTCGAGCGCCAGTTCGGTCATCCCGATGATGCCGTTCATCGGGGTCCGGATCTCGTGGCTCATGTTCGCGAGGAACTCGCTTTTCGCCCGGCTCGCCTCCATGGCGCGGTCGCGCGCCGCGACCAGATCGTGGTTGCTGGTGCGGAGCTCGGCGGTCCGCGCCTCGACGGTCTGCTCGAGATCGGTCTGCTGCCGGAGCAGTTGCCCGTCTCGATGTTGAATCTCGCCGAGCATCGAGTTGAACCGGTCGATCAGCTCGCCGATCTCGTCGTCGTTGCCCGGCGCCGCGCGTACGCCGTAGTCGCCCTGATCGCCCACCACCCGCGTTGCCTCAATCAGCCTGGCAATCGGGTCGAAAATGATCCGGGCCGTCCGGCGCGACAGACTGAACGCGATGCCGAAGGCCCCCAGCATGGTGGCGGCGACGACCGTGGCGAAGCGGGCCAGCCGGGTCCAGATCTCGGTGGTGTCGGACTCCACCTCGATGCGGCCGACGATCTCGTGGTTGAACACAATCGGGCGGACCGCGCGCAGGCGGCCGCCCTGGGTCACCGGCCCCGGACGGCTGTAGGTCGCGAGCAGGAGGCCGTCGCGGGTGAGAAGCCGCGCGTCGAGAATGTGCGCATTCGCCGCCGTCGAGCGCAGGGTCTCGGCCGCCGCCAACGCGTCCCTGAAGGTGAGCGCCGCGGTGCTGTTGCTGCCGACGATGTCCGCCAGCAGCGTCACGTCGCGCACCAGACGGGCGCGGCTGTCGAGATAATCGTAGGCGGCGAAGACGGCGCAGGCCGCCAGCAGCGTCGCTCCGCTGGTGATCAGGGCGGCCGTCGCCAGCTTGCGGGCGACCGATTGGCGGCGGAACCAGCGGCCGGCGCTATGGCGCATGACTGTCCCGCACAATCCTGGCGAGGCCGAGCAGGCGCGAGCTGATGTGCACCCCGGCGCGCCCGGCCGCATCCACGTTGATCGCGAATCGCAACTTGCCGTCTTCGAGGTACAACTCGATGATGCCGCTCTGGGCGAAGCCCTTGCCGTCGCTCACGGTGAGCACCGGCAGCGCCTTGATGTCGTCCAGCGCCGCGGCGGAGCGCCGCAGCTCCTCCTCTGCGATGAACAGCACATGGCACGTCCGCCATCGGGTGTTCCCTGGCGTCTTGGACACGTCGAGCGCGTGGCCGCCGACCAATTGACCGCGGACCGTTTCGGCGAAGGCGGCCGCGATGTCCTCGTCGCCGACGACACAGACGACGAGCGGGATGCCGGCGGGCACCGCCTGCCAGTCGGTGAACTTGGCGAAATTGTAGAGAAAGGCGGCCTTCACCGCGGCGCCCGGCAGGGGATCGGTGCCGGCTGCGGCCGTCACCGGCGCGGCGCACAGCATCGCGCTCAGCGCGAGGAGAAGCACCGGCACACTTCGTCCGACGCCGGATTGGATCCCTCTCACCGGAAGGTCCAGCGGAGGCGCAGGCTGCCGCTGCGCGGCAACCGCGTCGCCAGCAGGAGCGAGCTGACCGTGGAAAACTCCGGGTGCGACGCGTCGAGGAGGTTCTGGCCGGCAAACATCGCCGAGAACGCCGGGTTGAAGCGCCATTCGGCGGTCGCATCCGCCCGGGTATAGCCTTCGACCGCGAGCTGCACCAGCGGCCCGACATGAAACAGCCCCGCCGTGACAGTGAGGCCGCGGAGCGGCGATGCCACCGTCCGCAGCTGCCACTGCATCCCGGGCGCGTTGGCGTCTGCGGCGACAGCGAGGGGATCGCGGCTCGGGGCCAGCGGATGCGGAGTCACGTGAAACGCGGTGACGCTGCCGTCCAGGCGCCATGCGGGTACGGGCGACCAGCGCGCCGTGACTTCGAGGCCACGCGTCGTCGCGTCCAGCAGATTTGAGAACTGCGAAGAAACGACGATGTACGGCGATGGCACCGACACCACGACAGGCTCGGATGGCTCCTGCGTCTGCAGACCACCGTAGCGCCCGACAAACCCGGTGACCGCCACCTTGGCGGCGCCGATCTCGAGTCGATAGCCGGCTTCCCCATCGACGAGCGTCTCGGTACCGGCGGCGGTGTTCCCCTGCACGGTGATCACAAGCGGCAAGCTGGCGGGACTGGGCACCGGCGGAAATTCCACCCGGATGCCTTGCTCATAGAGGGACGGCGTCCGCAGCGCGCGCGATGTCGACGCCCACACGCGCTGATGCGGCAGCGCCTTCCAGACCATTCGCGCGGTGGGCTGGATGCCGGCACCGGTGTCCGAGTCATATTGCACCTGGCTGCCGAGGGTGAGCGCCAGTCGATCGCCGAACAGCGAGATTTCATCCTGAAGGAAACCGGTCCCGCGCGAGTATCGGTTGGACCCGGGCGTCAGCTGGAATCCGGTATGGCCCACATATTCGTCGGTGCTGAAGCGATATCCCATACCCGCGACCAGATCCTGGCGCGCGCCGACCGCCGTGTGGTACTGCGTGTCGACGTCGATGGTACGCCGCGCATAGTCCGCCACCGGTTCTTCATGGGCCGCGATGTCGAGAAACGACTGGATCTGCAGAGACCCGCCGCCGGCCCGCGTGTGCGTCCATCGCCCCAACAGGTGGCCGTTCTGCCCATCGGAGGGTACGTTCGCAATCGAATCGGCCGACGCGGTTCGCGGATCGAAATTGGGCCACAGCTCGCGCGCCTGACCGGCGGTGAAGGAGCCTTCCACCATCGCGGCGCCCGGCTGCGCGGTCCAGTCGGCGCGAAATCCCGTCGTCACGTTGTGCGAAACATCGTCGGCGCCAATCCCGGCCGCACTCAACGTCTCATCGCGGCGGGTCCATTGGGAGAACACGCGATAGCTTGCGGCGCCGCGGGTGCCGCCGTAACGCACCGCGCCCTGCTCGCCGGCGCGCCCGGCGTCGGCGCGCACCAGCCCGCCAAGCGTGTCGCGGGTTGCCTTGGTGACGATATTGATCACGCCGTTGACGGCGTTCGCCCCCCAGATGGCCGCGCCGGGACCGCGGATCACCTCGATGCGATCGATGTCGTCGACCATCAGGTCCTCCGCCTCCCAGGACACGCCGGCGAAGGCGCGGTCGTAGATGGTGCGGCCGTCCACGAGGACCAGCAGTTTGTTGGCGAAGACGCCGTTGAAGCCGCGAATCGACACCGCCCACTTGTTGGAGTTGACCTGGGCCACGTCGACGCCGGGCGCCAGGCGCAGAAGATCGGGAATGGTCGTCAGGCCCGAGTGCCGGATGTCGTCGCTGGTGATCACGTATACCGCGGCAGCGACGTCCGCGGCCGGCTGGACCTTGCGCGACGCCGACGTGATCTGGATGTTCATCAGATCTTCGATCGGCACGTCCGCGAGCGCGGGAGGCCGTGTTTGCGACCGTGCCGGACACGCCAAGCCGCAGATCAGCAGGCTCCCTACGAGAGCACGGTCGAGATTCGTCATATCTGTGCCTGACATCCGGTGAGCAGCGCAGCAGACTGCCCGAAGCACGAGGTCTGCACAGTGAGCCAATGATGGAGACGGCGACGAGCAACGCGAAGGAGCCCGAATGGCTCAGACGATGACAGCGCGAGAGGCGATCAAAGGTGAGGGAGTCGGCCGGAGCCGCGGGAGCCAGCATACTCGTGATGGATGCAGGCTGGTGTGCTCTTTGGCACAGTCACCTGCCCCACTAACCGCCCACGGCTATTGGGGGTCCAGCGGGTGTAGGGTATGCACCAGGTCAGCCGCCGATCAAGCCGGCGGCGTGCGCTCGGAAGTTTTGCAAGCGGCGCGTGTGGATCGCCAATCGCTCGCAAAGTGGGATCGTCAAAGGGCGGCGCTGGGCTGGCCGCCGTTCGCGTGGATTTGTGCCATCGCGTTTGGCGCCGCGCTCGTTCTCGGGACGATTCGCTCGCGCCTCGTCAGATGGATCATTCCAGCGACGGCCTGCGCGGTACCCCGCCATGTTCCAAATCGCGGTCGGACGGTTCGAGGCGAGCGTCTTCATGCGTCGAAGATTGTCGTCGCCCGCCTCGTGTCCCTCCTGTCGATCCGTGTTTAGGCCTGTTTTCCGCTCGGCACGTTGCCGAACAGGCTGTTCAAGCCTTCCGCCATCGTGGGATGGGTGAGGATGGCGTCCCTGAGGGCCGTGTAGGATAACCGCGCCATCATCGCGACCTGCACGGCGGCCATCACCTCCCCCGCGTCTGCGCCGATCATCGCGAAGCCGACGATGCGGTCGTCGTCAGCGATGAGCGCCTTCATGAACCCGGCGGTGTCGGACGTCGTGCGCGTCCGCAGCACCGCCCGGGTGAGCAGCGTCGCGACGCGCACGTGCATCCCGCGGTCCCGAGCCTCACATTCATTCAGGCCGACCCTGGCGAGCGGCGGATCGATGAACATGCAGTACGGCACCAGGCGTCCTTCCGTGGTCCGATGCCCTCCGCCCAGGTTGTCGCGGATGACGCGAAAGTCGTCGAGCGAGATATGGGTGAACTGCGGGCTTCCGGCGCACTCTCCAATCGCCCAGGTGTCGGCGGCGGTTGTCTCGAGGCGATCGTTGACACGGACGTAACCCCGGTCGGTCAGTTCGATCCCATTCTCTTCGAGGCCGATGTCTCGTGTATTCGGCGTCCGGCCCGCCGCGACCAGGACGTCTGAACCCTCCAGGTCTCTGTGCCGATCCGCGACGCGAACGCGGGCTCGAAGGTGATCGCCTGAGCGTCCATCAATCTGCTCCACTTCCGCGGAGAGCCACACCTCGACGCCTTCGGCTTCCAGAATCCTCCGCACTTCGTTCGAGATGTCCGGATCCTCCCGGCTGGCAAGCCGCGCGCCTTGCTCGACGACGGTGACGCGACTGCCGAAACGGCGGTAGGCCTGCGCCAGTTCGAGGCCGACATACCCGCCTCCGAGGACGATCAGATGATCCGGCAGCCGTTCGAGATCGAGCGCCTCGATGTGGGTCAGCGGACGCGCATCGGCCAGACCGGGCACCATCGGCATGCTGGCGTGAGTGCCAAGGTTGAGGAACAGCTTGCCGGCCATCAACCGCCGCGTGCCGCCGTCGTTCAGCGCGACCTCCACCGTCTTCGGCGCCACCACGCGCGCACTCCCCAAGATCAGTTCGGCGCCGGTCGCTTTATAGCGTTCCAGGTGAAAGGTCACCAGGCCATTGACCATCTCTCGCTTGCGTTTCGCGACCTGCGCCATGTCCACGGAGATCGGGCCGGTCGTCACGCCGAACGCACCGGCGCGGCGGGCGATGTCGGCGACGCCCGCACTCCAGATTTCGTTCTTGCTCGGAAGACAATTGATGTTTGGGCATGAACCGCCAATCCAGCGGCGCTCGACCACGGCGGTGCGGCGGCCGCTCTGCGCCATGTGCCACGCGAGGTACTTGCCGCCCTCGCCGCTCCCGATAACGACCACGTCGTACTGTTCCAGCTCGGACATCAGGTCCTCTTCCCACGCGACAACGTGACCGGAGCAGCACCGCCGACCGTTTCCGGCGATCGCCTTGAAGCGGGTGCGAATCGCGACGACGTCCGAAACCGCTGTTCCTAGAGTGTCGGCGTGCGCGACTGCGTGGCTGCGTCGCGCGCCTGTGCGTGTTTCACACAGTACGAGGTCCACGGCACGGCATCGAGTCGTTGCTCTTCAATCGGGCCGCCATCGACGATGCACGTGCCGAACGTGCCGGCGTCCACGCGGGTCAACGCGTCGCGGACCTGTTGCAGGATCGCGGCATCCTGTTCGGCTTCGGTGAATTGCTCGGACGCCACTTCGTCGGCGACGCTCGCATCGCCAGCATCGTGAGCGTCGTCGATGAACGCTCCCCGCCCCTCATCAACCGCCCGGTCGGTCCGTGCGGACAGGGTCCGCTCGAGGTCGAGCAATCGCTGCTTGTAATGTTGAACGTTCATGAAGTGGTCTCCCGGTCATGCACTTTTCGATGACCTCATCGCGATTTTACCGCCGTGACTCCGCGGCGCGCGGATCTTTGCAGAACTTCTCAGAGGAATTGAATGGCATAGCCAGCGTCGGCGGCTGGTCTGAATCACTACGTTCTTCTTACGTAGTGCATCGCAAACCGGGCATACACCGCGCGGAACTACAGGCCAGACGGAGTGCGAGCGGGCGGATGGGATTAAGGTTTCTAGCGGGAACGAGATTGCGAGGAGTCCAGGAGATCGAGGCGGTTCACATTAGCGGTGGATGCCGGTGGGCGAGGCGTCGGCGGTGGGCACGCGTGGGCGCTTCACACGAAACGCGAGACTGATGCGTTCGCCGACGGGGTTCGGCGTCTTCGGCACGGCGTGCGTATAGTGCAGCTGCGCGGCGTAGCTCATCACGAACAGACTACCGGGTTCGAGATCGACATGTATGACACGCCGCGGCCCCGCCTTCGCGCGGATCGACATGCGTCGCGCTGCGCCGAGCGAAATGAGCGCAATCGAGAAGCCTTCACAAATCTCGTTGAGATGATCGTTGTGCGGCGCTACGCTGTCGCGTCCATCACGGTACCGATTCAGCCCGACGCTGTTAAATGGTTCGCCCACCCGTTCGATCACGCGACGGGATGCGTCGAGAATTGCCTGAGGCATCGATTCAGCGGGCGGATCAAGCCGGAAGCTGCTGACGAGCCGCGGCACATCGACCTCGCGCTCGTACATCATGCGGCGCTGCGCGTGCCAGTCCACGCCCTCGCGAATCTCCGCGAACCAGTCGCGCGCCGTGTCGGCGTCGATGAACTCAGGGACGTACGCGATCCTTCCCCGTTCGTCGTCCACCAACAGCGTCTCACTCGTGACGAGTAGCGCCAGTTGCCTCATGGCTATCCACTTCAGTGCGACGTTCGTGCGCGACCTCGCCCTGCTCCAAGAACTGTTGGAACTCCGTCTCGGACTCAAAACGAACGGTCAATCCCAGTTCACCGTTCGAGATCGAGAGCGCGAACTGTCGACAATGCCCCCGCGAGCACTCCCCGCGCTGAATCGTGGCGCGTGGCGTCGCCGGATTTCGCTGATCCGTCCAGACGTAGACGTTCATCGGCGCTCCGCTCGCTTCTGTTGCAGGCGGTCACGAAACAGCCGCTCTCGATCGGCCGGGTTGCGCTTGCGGTACTTGCGCGACTGGTCGAGAATCGCGCCGAACAGCTGCTCCAAAATCGAGTTTGCCGACCGTGAAGCCCTCAACCCAGGCTGTTCGCTCGCACGTGAAGCACTTCAAGAGCGCGCGCTGGTTGTCCCACTTGTCGATGTCGAGTCGATCGGAGCCGCCTGGCAGAACAGCACCATCGCCACGGATCTGGAGCGTAGCGCGGAGGCGAACAAAAGGCAAATATTTGTAGATTACCTAAGTATTTTAGCAAGACAGACATGTCAGACTACACGTAATGACTGAGCTGCGACCGATGCTTGCGACGGCTGCCCCGGAACTTCCGCGCGGCGCCGATTGGACGTACGAGGTCAAGTGGGACGGCTATCGCGCGCTGGCGGTGAAGGGAGCGAAGGGCGCTCAACTCGTTTCGCGCAATCAAGAATCTCACGGCCGACTACCCCTCCGTGGTGAAAGCCATCGACGCGTTGTCCGTCGGAGGCGCAGTTCTCGACGGTGAAATCGTCGCGCTCGACGGCGACGGCGGCCCGTCTTTTCAGGCGCTTCAGCATCGAAGGACGAGCGCGCTCGCAGTCGTGTACGCCTTCGACCTGTTGGCGGTTGACGACGTCTCGCTCCTTCGGGCGCCGGTCGAGGAGCGGCGCCGACGCCTGAAAGCTCTCGTTCGCGGATCGAACGTGCTGCTGTCCGATGTCTTGCCAGGCTCCCCGAAACAGATTGAGAGTGAGATCAGGAAGCTGCGCCTCGAAGGCGTGATAGCGAAACGACGCGATTCAGTCTACATGCCTGGCGAACGCAGCCACGCGTGGGTGAAGGTGAAGTTCAGCCCGCGTCAGGAATTCGTGATCGGCGGCTACAAACCCAACGCCTCGAACTTTGATTCGATCCTCGTGGGCTACTTCGAGAAGCGCAGTCTGAAATTCGCCGGGCGCGCTCGCGCCGGCTTCACGCCGCATCTGCGGGCTGAGGTCATGCGTCGGATCGTCGACCGTCCAGCTTCGCGCTGTCCGTTTGCCGATCTGCCAAACAGCACCAGTAAGGGCCACTGGGGGAGGGAATCACCGCAGAGGACATGAAGACCATGCGATGGGTCAAGCCGATGGTCGTTGTGGAAGTCGGATTCGTCGAGTGGACAACCGAGGGGCTGTTACGCCACTCGACGTTCGTGGGGCTCCGTGAGGATAAGCGTCCGTCCAACGTCCGCCGCGAGCCCTAACTAACCCCTGACGGCACCTGCACAGTGCGATGCTGGTTCCTGATGTGTCGTCAGTCGCTGCTCGGCAATTGCCCGAGCACCTCCGACCCCGAAGTCCCCTTGCGTCACTGAACAGGGATCTAATCTACGCGACCGCTATCTGCTTCCCTTCGTGCCGCTTGATCGTCGGGCCGTCCTGAGGATGGAACGCCACCCATTCGTACTCACACCACCGGCGGTCCCTGACGGCCCACGATCTCAACTGCCTGCGAAAAATCTCGGCGACGTTCGAATCGGCGGTAGAGATGATCACCTGCCGTGACAATGCAACTCTCTTTAGTAGCGTCAAAAAAACCAAGAAATGCAGGTCGTCCAGATTCTGGACGGGCTCGTCAAGAAGAATGAATCGGCCGAGAGAAAATGTCTGTCGCAAAGCCAACCCCAGAAATACCGACAATGCGAGAACGTTCGCCTATTGATCGGGCACGAATTCGTCACAGGCAAACCAGCGGAGAGATCCGAACAAGTCGGACTGCCCGATCCCCTCCTTTTCGAGGGTTGCCGCTGCTGGTGGGCAAGATCGTTTCGAACTCCAGAATTGAGCACGTTTCGTAGCGTATTGGTTTCACACGCGTAAAGTTTGAGCGGTCCGGCGGGTTCATCGTTTCTGGATCGCGCGTGACAAGTCTATCGCTCTAAGAAATCCTGCGTTCGTATCGTGACTGATACTCTTGCCGGGCGGGACCATTGCTCCTTGTGGGAGATAGTCGACCGGCCTGCACGTAAAGACGATGATTTGGAAGTTGCGCGCCTTCTCGGCAAGCAGCGCGCGAAACCAATCCATCCGCGTGTCGTCACTCTGGACGAGCTGGTCGTCGAGAACAACAGTCGTCTGCAAATATTCCGCAAGAGACAGGCGGTAGAGAGTGGACAGCTGCTCCCGCGTGCCGACCGACATCCGTTCCGTTGATCTGACCGCGCCACCTACGACGACTCCTTCGGTGCCAAGTTGCGCAGAGAGCCGAACGCTTTCGTAGCGTCTCTGGGTCAGCTCCTCGAATCGGCCTGCGATAGCAGGGGCAAGCGTTTGTCCGAGGTCGGTCGCCTGCGCCGCGTCAGCCTCCTTCATCTGCTGCAGCAGCAACAGCCAGGCGTCGTACTCCGCCTCGATCTCTCTCTCGTGACGCTCGGCCGACTCAAGAGCCTCGACCGCGTCCCGCAGTCGCTCCCGTGCGACGGATCCGCCCACCTGCTCGAGTGCTCCGTGCGTTTTGTGAATCTCACCCACTATTCGTTCGAGGTCAGCCCTCGCGCTCGCTTCGGCATTCCGCGCCGCCGCAACTTCGACGTCGCTCACCGTCCGCTCTGGGACTGGTACGCGAGCTCGATGGTCGGCTGCCTCCCGCAACCGGTTCTCCGCGCCGGAAAGATCCTGAGAATCGCGCTGCCGCCGCAGTTCCTCAAGCCGACCGAGTTCGGACGCATGCTCAGCGATGGCCTTTTTCTGCTCCTCTTGCCCATTCTCGACTGCAATCCTCGCGTGTTCTGCCGCCAGACGTGTAGCCCTGACGGCTGTTTCAACGCGCACCGCTTCTGCAGCGATTGTGCTCTCCAAGGCCGCCAGCTCGGTCGCGAGCTTCTTCTGTTCGTCCGAAGCTGCCGCAAGCGAAGCCCGCGCGTCTGACAGTGCCACAGTCACTCCGCCGGGGAATCGTGCCAATGCTGCGTCGCGTGCGACGACAGCCGCATCAAGCGCACCTTTCGAGGTTCGGCTGCGTTCGTCCGCGAGCGTCTGATTCGTTCTAGACTGGCTTGCCACGGCGCGCGCACCCTCTACATCCGTGGACAACTGCTTTCGGCGCTTTCTCAACTTATCTGTCGGGGTTGGCCCGAGCGTCGCAATATCCGAAGCGAGCGTGTCGAGAGATACATCTCCCAACGCAGCACGAGCCATTGTCGCCGCTTCAGAAGCGTGGCGCAGCGAGTCTGCGGAACCGGCTAGTAACTCCAATTGAACCCGAAACGACTCCAACTCTGCATGCTTAGCGACGATGCTCGTATCGAGGGCTCGCGCCTCCTCCACTTTGGCGGCCAGAGCGTCCAGATCATTGACGTTGGCGGCCGAAAGATGCGGCACGATGTCGCGCCCCCACCGCTGCTCCAGCAACTCCATGGTCTGCTGTGCCTCTCGACGCCCGGCCCGAATCCGCACCGTCATAACGTCGGCGAGATCGACATCTACTTCGGCATCCGCTTGGATCTCGAGCGGCTCATCGATCGACCGCGTTACGCCCGGCGTGCCGTCCTTCTGCACGCTGATATCAACCGGACGCTTCGGTGTCACCGTGACGACGAGTCCGACGTTCAACGCGCCGCGTGCGCCCGCAAGGTCGTTGGCCAGGCGGCGCATGGGCGTCAGGGCATCCAGTGTCGGGACACTAATAGCAGCACGTGCGCGGATGATCTCATCGCGCTCGAGTGTCCCCGCCTCCAGGTGAGCCCTAAGCGACGCCTCCTTCTCGACTTCGGTTTGGGCGCTAAGCAACCTCTCATCGGCTGCACGGGATTCGAGTGCCCGCTCCAGGACGTCCAACCGGCGCAGTTGCTCGGTCGCAGTCTGCTCACTGGCAGCCGCGACGGCAAGCGATTCGCGAGCGCGCTCGGCTTCGGCCTGTTGCTTCCGATACTCAGCGTCGGCGGTTTCGGCAGCCTCCACGAGTTTGTGCGCGGCGTTCGCCTCGTCGGTCCGCTGCTGCGCATCCCTCGAAGCCTGCTCCGCCGCGACTCTTCGGAGTTCAAGGCTTTGACGCGCCACGGTGCCGGTGCTGGACGAATCCGCGCCAGCCGCCCTCGCCGCCTCGGTTGCAGACGCCAAGGCGGCTTCAGCGTCCTTTAGCCGGCCTTGAGCAACGTTGAGTGAACTCGCTGCACTGTTCACCTGAGTGGCCAGGGCTGTAACGGTGCGTTCGGCCGCTTCCACATCCACGCCGATCCGTCGAATTCGCTCGACCTCCACGCTAGCCACTCGGACTTGTTCGTCGGCGATAGCCACGGCAGCGGCCTGGGTCGACAGCAGTTCGAAGGTTTTGAGCCGATCGGTCGCGTGGATCAGAGCAGCCTCACGCTGATCCCGTCGGGCCGTCAGCTCCTGAAGCTGCTTCTCCACGCCCTCGGAGTCGTCCACGACCCTCTGCAATTGTTCCTTTTCATCCCTCGCGTCATTGATCCGGTCGGCCGCGGCCTTGAACACACTCCCCTTGGCGGTCTTCTTGGCGCCCTTCTCCGTATATGCCTCATCGCGTCGCGCCTGAGTGGCATTCAGCAACGCGACGAATAGCGGATCCTGTGAAACCGCTTGCAGGGCCGCCGAGATTCGCTCCCTTCCGCTGCCGGTCGAGTCCCCTTGCAAGCTCTCAGACAGGACCGCGGTGACGTCCGACTGCGTAGATAGCAGAACGGTCAGAGGAAGCTCGTCGGAAGGCCTTTGCTGCCGCCGCTGCCACCCGGCTCGGGGATGCCCCAGCGGAGAAGGTCGCGCAGTTTGCCGTCCACCTTCCGAGCGCGCTCGACCTCGTCGAAGTCGACGCCGTTCTTCGATTCTTCGAGCGATGATGCGCCTCCCTTTCGGAATTCCTTTCTCACCCGCCAGATACGCTGCGCCTCGGTTTCGAACGTCAGCTCCACACGCGGATTCTGGCCGCCAGCCCATGGAACGTAGTCTTCAATGTGGCTCGAAGTGTGAGGAAGCAGCAGGGCCAATCGAATGGCATCCGCCAATGTCGATTTTCCAAGATCGTTCGGACCGTACAGTACGTTTAAGCCTGCGCCGAACTCGATGTCCGACTCGCGAATCGTGGCAAAGTCCTTCACGACCAGCCGGCGGATCTTCATCGCCCGCGCCCCAACACGGTCTCGTGGTTCTGTAGCAGCTTATAGAGGTGCGCCAGCGCCCGAGTCGCCCGAACCTTCTCCGCCTCGTCTTCGGCCGCTTCAATGATGTGGTCAAGGCGCGCGATCGTGTCTTTGACCACCGGGGGCAGATCGTCAGGGAAGATCCCGTCCGACCCAGGCTGCAGCCGAAGTTGCGTGCGGTCGATCAACAGGATGCCGGCGCGCCCGTGCGCGGCGTCAGTGCCCTGAAGGTCTCGGAGGATTCGTTCGACCTCGTTTTCCTCCGACAGGGAAACGGTCATGTCGAGCCGTAAACGGACGACATGACGCTCGAGGTCTTGCCGCGTGAGCAACGTGCGCAGCTCGTTGATGTCGCGACACTTCACGTCGATCCACTGCCAAAAGGCGACGGGTGCCGATTCGACTCTTGGACGAGATCCGTGGCGGAACAGCGCAACAAGTGCGACGTTGCCGGCACCCGGCTCGTCAAAATTCGTCGGTTCTGGAGCTCCGGGGTAAACGGTTGGGACCGGCAGACTATCGGTGACGTCCCGGAATGAATGCGTGTCACCGATCGCCAGGTAGTCCAGTCCGCGCTGCACGCCGGCGTCTCGGCAGATCGGGAAATTCGTCTGATGGCCGGCGATGTCGAACGTGCAGCCGTGGACGCAGCCGATCCGCAACCGTGTGTCACCGGGTTCGCGGGCCGGCAGCGTCATTGCGAGGTCGTTCTCCCCCGCTCTAGACCTGCACGGACTGGCGTACAGGACCACATCGGGGGCGAGATCGAACGAGAAATCGTCTCGGTCTACGACGTGGACCCATTTTGGCAGCCGCGACCGAAAGGGATGCTTTGGCGCCCACACCGACTCCGGCGTGAGCGGGTCGTGGTTGCCCGGCACGAGAAAGATCGGTACGTGAGGCCCTGGGTGGTCCCGCAGCGTCTTTGCGAGCCCTTCCCAGAAGTCCTCGCTCGGTGTTGGGTCGTCGAACAAGTCACCGGCACACAGAATCGCATTCACGGTGTTACGGCGGCCGAGGTCCAGAATCCTGTTAATTACCTCCATCCGGGCGCGTGAGAGCTTCTTCTGCGCCTCCTCCGGAAATGACGGGAACCGCCGTCCAAGATGCCAATCCGCCGTGTGGAGGATTCTCAGCACAACGTCTTCCCGATCCTGAACGACACCTCGAACAGGCGGGTCACCGTTGGCGCGCGGTACCGCAGCTCGTGATACTCGTTTCGCCATTTCCGATAGACCTCGTCCTCTCTGGAATCGAGCGCGCTGATGCGACGCTCGAGCGTCTCGTCCTTCTCGCCAAGCCGTAAGATCTCTGCTTCGACCCGGTCTCGCGCGGTGGAACCGACAACCTGGTCCCGTCGAGTCCGTGCGGCGCGCAACTTTTCGGAGATACTCGCGCGCTCCCGACGACAGACCAGCACTTTATCCTCGACGAATCTTTCGAGCTGACCTATGGCTTGCTCGAAGTGCTTCTGCTCGCCCTTCTCGACGTCTCGTTGGTCCACGAAGACGGCTTCATCCACCGCATCGTCCAAGGAACGCGCGTCCACTGTCGTCGTGAAGGACTCTCCGTCCACCGCTTGCAGACTAGCGATCTGAGTCGCCAGCGAAGGGTCGAGTGTGACGTCCCCATCGAAGACAGCCGCTGCCACCAGCCGTTGAACGGGTTCAAAACCGGCGTAGTCGACCAGCGAAATCGCCAAAACGCCAGTTCCTGACAGAGCACTCAGCTCTGCGGACGCGTTAGGCGGGCGTAAGAATTCGACGGAGCCGCTGGACCACGCGCGTGCGTCCGCGATCGCGGCCTTCACCAACGGGTGCAGAAGGTTCAAAGGCTCCGCATCGACGAGCCCTCTCGCGTCACCTGTTGCGAAACGTCGTACGTCTCCGATTGAGGCAGGCATCTCCGCGCCGGCTGCGATGTCCAACACGACTCGACCAGCCTGCTGGGACCGTTCGTAGCCGATCCGCTTCGATCGAAGGTAACCGTCCACGAGGTCGGCAATGTCCCTGTCCAACTGGACGAGGCCTTGCGGCAACTCCTCGCGCAAGCGCCTGAAGACCTTACGGACGTCCTCGTCGAACCGGGACTCGATGATCTGTGAGGTCCGTTCGTATTCCTTCTCGTAGGCGTCTCTCCGACCGGCGATCTTGTCCCTGAGTGCAGCAATCTCTCGCGTGACTTCGTCCAGCGTTCGCGATCGGCTGTAGATGTTCTCGAGATCCTTCTTGAACTCGAGCGACAACGCAGATACTGCGATTTCTGGAGTGTCGGTGCGCGGCTCGTGCAGCACTACGTCCGAGGCGTCCAGGACCTTGCCGAAGAGATCAAGCTTTTGGCTCAGGATCTCGAAGGTGAGGCTGTGCGCTTCGTTGTCCTTTGCGATGAAGTTCACCACCGTGACGTCGCGCTGTTGGCTGTACCGGTGGCAGCGTCCGATCCGCTGCTCTATGCGTTGCGGGTTCCAGGGTAGGTCGTAGTTGATGACCGTCTCGCAGAACTGTAAGTTCAACCCTTTCGCACCCGCTTCCGTGCAGACGAGCACCTTGGACCGCGTTCGAAACTCGTGAACCAGTGCGAGCCGGGTGGCGACCTCCCGCGTCGGTCCGGTCCCAGGCGGGAGTTTGCGCCCTTCCTCCTCGATCCATCGAGCATGTGCCTGTTTTGCGCGATCGTGATCGTTGTTCCCACGGAAGAGCGTCACGTCGTCGTCCCGAAGGCCGATGTCGAGGAGCAGCCTCCTCACGTACTCCTGTGTGGTGATGGACTCGGTGAACACAACCGCTTTGCCGCTGCCGCGGCCATCGCGACCGAGATCCAAAATGACTCGTATCGCGTCTTGAAAGGACCGGGCTTTCGCATCGTGTGGAAGGGACTTCGCTCGAGCGACGAATTGTTCAACACGAGCCAGTTCGCCGGCGACTGCCTCGCGATCGACCGGGACCGGCGGGTCCTCGGTGTCTTCGCCGACTTCGTCTTCATCCTCGAGGTCATAGAGATCATCGTGCGCGACCTTGGCGCGGTGGCCAGCATCGAGACGACGCAGTCGTGCGGCGACGTTTTCCAGACTCGCGGCGAGCGCTGGAATCGAGGAGGCCATGCGGCGGTGAAAGCCGATCAGGAGCAATCGGCGCTGCGACCCCGCGAACGCATGAAGTGTCGGCTGGAGCAGGTACTCCGTCACATCGTCGTAGAGCGACTTCTCGTCGTCGCTCATCGTGTACTCGTAGAGTCGACACCGGCGCTGAGTGAATGGTCGGTCCAAGAACTCCTGCGCCTGACGACGGAGGGTGCGCTGGAGGACCATGCCCAGGCGCCGTTGCAGCTCGTGCTCCTGACCGGGGACCAGCGTCCGGTCGTCGTCTGCGCAGAAGACTTCTCTGAAGGTGTTGATGTCCCCGAGCAGTGTCCCTGTCGGTTCCACGTATTGCACGAGCCCCCAAAGCTCGGCGAGCGAGTTCTGCATCGGGGTGGCCGTTAGCAGCAGAACCGGCGCCGAGCGCAGGAAACCGCGCACGCGGTGGGCCATCAACGCGTCCTCGGATGTCTCGTCGTAGATCCCGTCTCGGTCGTAACGTTTGTGCAGCCCCGCGAAGATCTCGTGCGCCTCGTCGATGACGACCAAGTCGAACGCGGCACACGCCCCGAGCTGCTCCGCACCACGTTCGCTGCCGGCAAACTCGCGGCCGACCAGGTAGACACCCGGAGCGGTGAAAGTCGCCTGGGTCTCCTGGGCCTGAATCCCAAACAGGTTGAGCAGCTCGTTTTGCCACTGCCCGATCAACGATTTCGGGACGATGAGGAGGACGCGTTGGGCTCCTTCGGCGCGGCTCTGCGCAATCACTAGGCCGGCTTCAATCGTCTTGCCTAGCCCGACTTCGTCGGCGAGGATGCAGCCACCCTCTCGAAGGCGCCGAAGCGCGAAGATCACCGCGTCGATCTGATGTGGATTCGGATCGATGCGGGCCTGCCGCTGCGACGCAGCATAACGCTCTCGGTCGTCTGGCCGGCGGACACGGACGAGGTCCTCGGCCAGCATCCGTAGGTTGAAAGGGTGCAAGGTCATACGACTCGCGAACGAACTATCTTGGTGGTGAGGCTCACAAATCAGCGAGTGTCATTTCTGCCGAAGATCATCCAAGAACTCGGAGGCGGGCTCAACGCTCGTAATACACAGGCAGTCCCTCGCTCGTGTGCACGCAACGTACAGTAACTGGCGTTCCGACTCATACACCTCTTGCAAGTCTCCGTCATCGCCAACGCCTTCCAAGCGCGCCTGGAGGGGTAGAATTTCGTCGTCGCACGCCATCACCGCCACGGCTCGAAATTCAAGCCCTTTCGCCAAGTGCATCGTGGCGACGTTGACGCCCCCTGTTTGGATCTGAACTCGATCGTCGAGCAGCCGGGGAGACAGACCGGCTGCGGCTACTGCCGTCATCGCCCTCGGCAGCTGGGCCGCCGACCTCACAAATACACCGATTTCGTGCGGGTGTATTTCGTCCGCGACCAGCACTCGTAGCCACCCGTTAACGGCTTCGGACTCCTCGGCCTCTGTCGCAAACGTGCGGATCAGCGGAGCGGGACCGTTAAAGACCGACACCGTGTGCCGCCTCTCCTCCCGATTCCCGTCAACGTCAGTAATGTCTGGTCCGAGGAGTCTGTCGGCCTGTTCGCGAATCTGATGTGACGTGCGGTAGTTGACGCGCAGCGTCTTCGACCGACCTCGAACGTCCACTCCAAGCGCCTTCCACGAGAAAGGCTGTTGGAAGATGCGCTGGCCCAGATCACCGGAGAAAAATAGAGCGTTCGGCCGACCGCCGCCGAGCGCGGCGAGAAACCGCAACTGAGTGATGCTGATGTCCTGCGCCTCATCCACCACTGCCGCATCGTACGCCGGCGTTCGATTTGTCGCTTGGGCGTCGGCGAGGGCCTCAAATACGGCCGATTCTGTAATCAGCCCGCGCGCCTTCAACCCGTCGCGCACTTGCTCGAAGATCTTCCACAGCACCTCTCGTCTCGCTTCCGGCAGACGCGTGCGGCGGCCGAGGCGCTGGACGTCTCGATAGGCCTCCCAAGTACGAAGCTGCCACGCATCGACCACCTGGTCCCATTCCGCTTGCACGAACAGTGGGCGGAACTTGTGACTGCCAACGGCGAGTGATGCCTCTCGCAACAACGCGTTGACGTCCTCCTTCGACGCCAGCCGCACGGGGCCAAGCTGCGCCTGGTGCAGGCGGATGCCGAGGTTCGTCATCGCGTGGACTTCGAGCCTCTCCGCTACTCGCGGCTCACTGCCAATGAGCCGCTTGACGTTGGCGCGAAGCGCATGTGCGAGCGGTTCCGAGAACGTTGCAAGAAGTATGCGGCCGTCCGGATTCGCGCGTGCCAGATGGACTGCGCGGTGGAGCGCAACGACTGTCTTCCCCGTGCCGGCGGAGCCTGCGACGCGAGCAGGCCCCGCGTACTCGTGGGTGACCAATTGGCGTTGCTCGGGGTGCAGGAAAACCGCCCACTTGTCCCACGGCGCATCCAAAGCGCGTTCAAGTTCGTCGGTGCTGGTCACGACGCGGAAACGCCGCTGAGCATCGGGATGCGAGAAGGGATCGGCTACCGGCACCGCCTGTGCCAATCGTGGGGTGCCGCCAGTAGCAAGCTCGAGAATGGCTTCGGCCGCTTCTGCCGGCAGGTGTTGGGCCAGCACAAGCAAGCCGTCCTCGTCTGCCTGGCGAACGTCCGTCAGCCATTCCGAAGGCACGCCGTATCCGAGGAGTTGATCTTCCGGAATCTCGAGGAGAGGCCTGTTCGGCGGTTTCGGGCTCTCACCAGCCTGGACGTATGTCGGCACCACGATCTCGCGGACCGACTCACGAAGCTCGATCATCTGCGCCGCTCCCGTGGTGGGATGGGTTTCGAGCTTCCGACGTTCCGCCCACGCGTACGCGCGATCGTGGTGATCGACGTAGCAGAGCAAGAGGCTGCCGACCGTGCGGTGGACGATTAGTCGAATATCTGAGCTGACCCGCACGGACCAGAAGCGTTTGTCCTTCGCCTTATCGAGCTTGTGAAAGCTCAAGCCAGGCGAGGACGGATTCATCTGGAGATCGAACGCAGTGGTCTTGACAGCCTTCTGTTCCTCGCCGCTTAGCCGCGCAAGGCTGTCGGTGAATGTATCGGCGATCAGGAGACTCAAGAACTGTCAGCTCGCTCTTCGGCGGTGTTGCCGAGCCGGCGACACCGGCCGCTTGCGTTTGCGTGCCGTGATCAGCGTTCGGAGCTCGGCATTGACTCTCGCAGAAGATTTGAACACCGCGGCCACGTCCGGCTCCAGGACGACGGCGACGACTGGCCTCGTCATCCTGCCGACAAACCTATTAGGCTTTGCCCGCGAGTAGTCGAAGTCGTACTCCGGCTGCAAGTCGCCGACTTCACTCGTGTCAGCCTTCTTTTGTGTTTTCTTCATAGTCTTGCCGCTCTCGCTTGGTCGCTTTCCTAGCGCTGATGATTCGAGTTCTTCGTCCTTGGTCGGCGAAGCTCACGATGACCACACGCTCCTTCGCCGAGTGACCAATAATTAGTTCCCTCGGTTCTTCACTTGAATGATCCGGATCGTCGAAGATTCGCGCGAGCGGATCGGCGAAGACAGTAAGTGCTTCCTCGAACGCGACTCCATGCTTCTTGATATTTCCTTCTGCCTTCGCCGCATCCCACTCAAACTCAGAATCCACGCTATTCGACTCGGAACACTTTCATCACCTCGTCGCCAAGGTGGTTGATCACCTTGACGGCAATACGCCGGCTCTTCGGCACCGGGAAGGGCCGCGACAGAGCGCTGTTCAGTGAGGCCCAGACTTCGGCGTCGATCTCGGCCTTCAATGTCGTCTTCAGAGCCCCATACGGATCGTTTTGGCCCAGAAAGTACGCGTGGCGAACAAAGAAGCTTTCCTCGTTGTAATCCGTGTCGATGAACCAGCAGGCGATACCATCCGGTCCATCGCTTCGGACTTCTCCCGTCGTCGGATCGAAGACGTCGACGCCTTTCACGTGAACCATCAGACGTCCATCTGCCTCGTGCAGAATCTCGATGTCCGGCTCGCCGAAGACAACGAACAGATTGCCCTTGCCGGTGGGCTTGAGGTCACCGCCCATGTGGAGATCGGCGTTCATGCGCGCCTTGAGCACCGGGACGCGCCCGAGCTTGCTGAACTCGCTGGCGTGCGCCTCGTAATTGAACGCGCAGGCAATGAGGACGTCGAAACCCGCATCGCCGGCCTCACGCGCCGCCTTAACGAGATCCGGCCGCTGTACGGTTCCAAACTCAGGCCCTATGAAGATGGCGGCGCGCTTCTCGACGTCCCCCTCGCGATAGCGTCCCTCGGCGCAGACCATCTCGCCGGGCCAAAGCGTGAGCGCCTCGAAAGCGATCCGGCCTTCCTTGTGCGCTTGCTGCACACCGGCCGCGTGAAGGTTCTCCAGGATCATCTGCTCAAACGATTGAGCGCCACTCTCTTTGATCTGCAGTGGATCAATTAGCTCGTCGTTCTCGTCCACGCCGAGCGTGCGGTGGGGGCTGACGCTCTCGACGGTAAACGGCCCGGCGACGCGGACAGTCTTCGGATCCGCGTACGGTCGATCGTAGAGGTACTCGACATCCGCCTTGCTCGCAATCGACGCATCGATCGCCTTCTGTCGCGCGGTGCGCGCATTCCAGAAGTCACGATGCGGCTCGCGGGCATTCTCAGGCCACGGATCGGCTGGTCGTTCAGGAAGATCCTGAAGCGTATAGGAGCGTCTCAAGGTGAGATTGAGATCTCGCAACAACTCATTGATCTTGGCCAGATCCGCCTTCCCTAGGTGGGCCTGTTCCCGCTTGAGCCGAAGCAGCAACGTCGTTCCTTCAGCCGACCACGGCGTTTCTGCTTCACGTGGAACTTCCCATTCAACGAACGCGCCTGCTGGAATAACTTCGCCGCTCGGCAGAGCGAATGTAGCATCTCCGGAAGCATCGAATCGGATCTCCTTGCCTGCGCGGGCGCCCGTCGTGACGGGAAAGGGTTCCTTGAGCCCGCTTAATGCTGCGTTCAGTCGGTCGAGCGCCGACCGAACTGTGGGCTGGTGCTCCTCATATATGACGTCAATCTCAACGTTGTTGGCGACAACACCGGAAGTCACGTACGCGACCCGCCGAGTCACAAATCCTTGACGGACGTTGTCGTGTAGCGGCCGACCGACGAATGCGCGTCCAGAAACGTCAGCCTCCTTCCGAGCACCCTTTTCTGAGTCCGCGAGCAGATAAAACGGGTAGCGCGCACCCATGATGCGCGCCCGCGCCAATGCGAGCGCGACTCGAGACGTGTCCGTCGCGATCCAGCGACGCCCCCACTGCTCTGCCACAAATGCGGTAGTGCCGGAACCACACGTCGGGTCGAGTACTAGGTCGCCGGGATCGGTCGACATCAAGATGCATCGTTCCACGATACGTTCGTTAGTTTGGACGACATAGACTTGATCAGGAGCTCCTCCGAACCCGTCCCACCAGTTCGAGATGGCCTTGAATGGAAAGTCGACGAGATAGCGAACGAAATCGAGCGCGGAACGAGATCGAACGAGACGCTCCGCTCGCCGAATCCGTTGCATTCCTGAGTGTCCGGCAGAATCAGCCTTTGACGGATGACGCCAGCAATTGCCTCGCGGTGGCGAAACAAGAATGCCCCGGAACTCCACAGGGTCCATCTGGTTCGCTCGTTCACCGCCGTTCGTGATTGGCCAAGGCCGAAACAACCGCGCTCCAGGAAACTCGAGCTCGATACGCTTCGGGAATGCTCTGAAGTCGAGTTCCTCGCCGTCGGGCGTTGTGTAACCCTTCAGATTCTCCACTCTTCCCGAAGGCAATTCGGCACGAGAGAACTCATCGATTGTCTCAGCGTCGAGCGCCCGTTCCTCGAAGAGTGTCCGAAACTTCGTTGCCTGAACGCTTCTCGGGGACTTGGAGTACCACAGGATGTAGTCATTCACCGGATCTAAAAGGGATGATTTTTGACTACCCTTCTTCTTTACGAGTATCTCGGTTACACAACAGTCCTCGCCGAACACCTCGTCCATGACCGAACGAAGACGGTGAACATTGTCGTTCCCGATCTGCACGAATACGGAACCCGAATCGGCGAGAAGATCTCGAGCGACGGTGAGGCGGTCACGCAGATATGTCAAGTAACTGTGAATGCCATCGCGCCAAGTGTCGCGAAAAGCCTTAACCTGCTCGGGCTCTCGTGTTATGTGGTCGGGGTTTCCGTCTTTGACGTCACGACTCGTGGTTGACCACTGAAAGTTACTGTTGAAAGTGATGCCATACGGCGGATCGATATAGATGCACTGCACCTGCCCTCGCAGCCCCTCGCGTTCGGCGAGGCTGGCCATCACTTGGAGCGAGTCGCCCAAGATCATCCGGTTGGTCCAGTTCTGGTCGTGCTGATAGAAGTCTGTCCGGTCGGCCCCTTCGGCGACGCCGTTGAAGTCCGCGAATAGATCTATCTGTGAGCCTGGATCCTGCCCTAGCGCATCCTTCGACTCCCTGAGGAGGTCGTCGATCAACACCTTGGGATGGACCTTCTCCTGGATATAAAGCGGCGGCGCTTGTACGACGAGGTCGGTCCAGTCCTGGTAATCCTTACCGCGCCACACAAGCTGGGGATCGAGATCCGTTCTGCGCGGATATCGAACCTCTTTCCGCGCCACGTGATCGGCCTCGAGCACCGACTGGTGCTCGGCGGTCGGGATGTTCATCCGTTTGTCGTCAGTGTGGCGAATCGTCTCGACGTTCTTTGCCCGCTTCGGCGGTGTCGCGGCTTGCGGACGCTTTGCCACCCTAACCCACTCTCTCGACAGCCGGAGCCGATGCATCAATCATTCGATTGAACTCCTGGGCGACCTTGGCTTCGAAGTCGGCTTCCATTTGGTAGACGTCGGTTAGCTCCGCGAAGGCCCATCGCCCGAAGGTCCCGAGGTTGTTCACGCCGGGCACCCAGAACGTGTCCATCGTCAGCTTCTTGTCCTTCGCATCTTCGCGTCGGTACCCCTTGGTCTCGACCACCAGATGCAGGAGGTCGTCGGGACCATGTCCGTCGTCTACCAGCACAATGAAGTCTGGTCTATAGCGGCGCACGTCGGATCCGAAACGGTAAGGGACCTCGAATCCGAGATTGTGGTTCTTCGTATATGCCGCAACCCGTGGATGCCCCTCGACCACACGACAGAGCTCGGCCTCCCACTGGCTGTCGAGTACGACCCAGTTGACGTGATTCTTTGGCGGAGGGCCGCTTGTGTCCCAACGGTCCGGCTTTGACGTCGGGAAGCGTACGTGTGCGGTAGAGCCCGTCGGGTTGTACGCGTCGAGCAGAACCTTGATCGGGCGCTGTCCCTGCAGCGCACTCGTAATACCAGCAGTAATCCGGTTGCAGGCGGCGTCAGCCAGATCCTCGTACAACAACAACGCGGGATACGTCCCGCCCTTGCAAACGAGGCACGTGTCCAGCCACTGCTTCGTTATCCGCTTCAGCTGACCGAACAGGTGCAGCTTCGGATCCTCGCCGGCGTCACGCCACTCCTTGTAAACAAGGCGTTTCGTCAGATGGAAGAGCAGCGTGGATGGTCGAACATCCTGGAGATGATCGACCGTCATGTCCGCCGTTTCGCCGATGATGCCCTGGTTCCGCGTGTGCGTCGGACCAACCAGATCCGGCGTGAGCTCCATCACGGAGTCCCCATTGAACGTGGCTGTGAGGCGCTCGGTCGGCAGCTCTACGCGATAACCCTCCACGCGCGGGAAACGAATCTCCAGATGGTCTCGGTCGGGCCGAACCGCCTTCACCTGCACGGTCTCTCGCGGCGGGCTCGGCGGCGCGACGACCGGCTTTGCCGTGAAGTCGAATGGCACGCCGAAGATATCGGCGTACTCGGCGTCGAAGAGATTGTATTCGTTGAGATCGTACGACTGACGACGGAGCGCGCGGCCGATTACCTGTTCGCAAAGCAGCTGCGTGCCGAACGCGCGGATGCCGAGGATGTGGGTGACGTTGTTGGCATCCCATCCCTCGGTGAGCATGGAGACCGACACGACACAGCGGATGCCGGCGCCGAGCTGGTCCTTCTTGCCGACCGTGTTCATTACCTCTCGCAGCAATTCTTGGTCGGTAATGTTTTCGGCCGCTTGAGCGTTGCCGGTGCGTTCGACAATGTCCCGACGAAAGCGCTCGATTTCGTCGGCGGCCATCGCGCGGAACTTGTCGTCGAGCGCCTCGCCGGATTCGAGCTCCTCGGAATCGATCAGCAGCGTATGAGGGCGCGCGAGCGGATTGCCGGTCGTCGCGTCGAAATTACGAAAGAGCGCAAGCGCTCCCGCAACCGGTATCGAGCTGCCATCCTCGTGTTTGCGATCGAAGCCGGACACGTAGTCGTATACAAGCTTCGAGATGGCGGTGTTTTGGCAAACGACGATGAAGCAGGGCGGAACGGAAATGCCGCGCTCCTGCCACAGCTCGAACGTCTTCTTATAGTGTCCGTACAGCGCCTCCAGCGCGGTCTTCAGCCGTGTGGGCAGCTTCAGCGGATCGAGTTCGCCGCCGGTGCCACGACCTTTCTTGGGCATGTCCTTGCGGATATGCTCCCAGAGGTTGCGGTAGATTGGCATCTCCTCCCCGGGGATGTTCTCCGCGACGGGCACACGCGGCAGCTTGACGATGCCGCATTCGATAGCGTCCATCAGCGAGAAGTCGCTCATCGTCCAGGGAAAGAGCGTGCCTTCAACGTAACCAGAACCGTTCAGGAAGAACGGGGTGGCTGAGAGGTCGAAGATGCGCGTGAGCCCCAATGTCCGGTTCACGGTTTCCAGACCGGAGATCCATAGACGGGCCGCCTCGTTGTTTTTCTCGGCCTCCTTGCGCTCGTCCCCTTTGAGTTTCTCTTCGTACGGATGCGGCGGCTTTTCCCGGTAGCAGTGGTGCGCCTCGTCGTTCAGCGCCATCACGTGCTTCATGCCCATCAGTTCCGGCATCACGCGCTGGAGCATCTGGCCTTCGGTTTCGAGCGTCTGCAACGGGGGACCGGTCGCCCCCTCGAGGAGCGCCCGTCCGCCGGCGGATAGCTCCAGCCGCTCGCGTCGTTTGAAGGCGTGGTAGTTCGTGATCACGATCCGCGCCTTCCGTATGTCCTCGACCAGATCACTCGGGGTCAGATCGCGTGTGCTGTAGTAGCTGTCTGGGTCGTTCGGCTGCAGGACTCGCAGGCGATCGCGTATGGTCAGGCCTGGTGTGACGATGAGAAAGCCGCGGGTGAAGTGTTTGCTGCCGGGCCTGCGAACGGCGTTGAGCGTCTGCCAGGCGATCAGCATCGCCATGACCGTCGTCTTTCCCGCGCCGGTGGCGAGCTTCAGCGCGAGCCGTTCGATTTGGGGATTCGCGTCGGCGTTGACCGCCTTCAGGTTGTCGAGCAGCCGTTTTCCCGACGCCAGATGCGGCGCCACTTCGGTGAACCAGATCGCGGTTTCAACCGCCTCGATCTGACAGAAGAATGGCCTGACGCCACCGAACTCGTGATGCCGCCAGTGGTGAAGGAGTCGTGCCGTCTCTGGTGTTACCTGCCACTGGCTGGGCGGCAGACTGCGCCACGTGTCGACCTGCGCCCGAACTTCATTGATGATCGACGTGAGGTCGTACGCCTGCTTCTTAGTCGAAAGGCCTCTACCCTCGTCGAGGTCAAGCTCCTCCTGACGGCTGCCCCGCCTCTTTTTCGGCTTCGGGATCGGCGTAATGAACTCAGCGCGGCGTCGTCTGTCGATCAGGCGTCCAGTGGGCTGACCCGTGTCATCGAGTTCCCAGTGCTGATGCGGATACTCGTATGGCGAGTTGACGATGGGGCGCTCGAAGAACGGGTTCGACATTATCAGCGCTGACTCCGATTCGCCTGCGGCATCCCTCTCACTGGATCGCCGAGCCTTTCAATCGTTGATCGATGACTCCTACCAACCGGCGAACAATGGCCTGACATCGTACCGGGTCGCGACCCTCGTCGTCACGATTGGTCAAATGTGTCTGGAATGGGCTCAGTCGCGACGCCCTTCCGAGCCCACGCGTCGACCTCCGAGAGCTTGAATTTCCAGAGCTTCCCCACTTTGCTGGCAGGCAGTCCCTTCCGCTAGATCCATCGATAGACCGAATCCTTTGTCACGCCAAGGTGACGCGAAAGGACGTCAACAGAGACCCAGGGCTCAGTCATGGGCTGGCAGCGTCGAGCTTTTGACCGAGCCGTCCTCTTTGTTTCTGGCGGCTTTCACATGCAAACTCATCCAATAATAGCGGGCATCAATCGACGACAGTCAGCTAAATCCAAGATGAGTCGGAATTTGTTGTCCTGGGCGAATAGATGACGTAGGATGCCTGAATTCCTCAGCAAATGACGCGCGCGATTGGTGGCCCAATTCAGGTGCCGTCCGGGCGCACCGATCGTGGTCACTCGGCCGGGTAGACGAGAAAGACACGTTGCGATTGAGGCCGCGGATAAGCAATGGGGCCGACGACGTGCCCAGCACCCGCTCGGGTTCTCAGCTCTAGAGCACACTCGCGACCTCAACAACGGCGAGGGCCCATGCATTTGAGCGAGCTGCAAATCTCCGGGTTTCGGTCCTGCGAGAAGGTGACCGTTCACCTGCGGGAGGACTTAACAGTCCTTGTTGGTGAAAACAACGGAGGAAAAACCAACGTCATCGACGCGATCCGACTTCTCACCAGTCCGCTCAATGGCCGCCGAGATCGCTACCCTGAAGAACAGGATCTCCGGCGAGGCACAGTTCCGGCTCGCTTTGAGATTGCCGGTCATTTTCGTGGACTAAGCAACACACTGAAGGGCCTCCTGATTTCCGGTGTACCCGATCCGCTCAAGGACGAGGCGGTTTTTGGCTTTCGGCATGAAGCGGCCAGCGCAGAGTCGCCGCGCGGTCGTACAAGCCGATGGGCCGGACGCTCCGACGCGGTCGAACCCGAGCATGGTTCGACCGACTTAATCCGTCACGTCTATCTGCCCGCACTCAGGGACGCTCATCAGGCTCTAGGAAGCGGTGGCGCGGCTCGCGTTCTTGCGCTTTTCCGGCACTACATTCCGAGAGCGGAGGAAGCAGCCTTCATTGAAGCGGTGCGGCGCACCGGCGAGACTCCTCCGGTTCTGCTCACCATCAATACGGAAGTAGGCACCGCTTTGGGGGCGCTGACGAGTGGCGTTCGCACACAGGCTGCCGAATTGGCTTTCGCATCCGAAACACTCATCGACGTGGCGCGGGACCTGCGGTTTAAGCTCGGCGACGCAGGACTGTCGCTGGAAGAGGTTCGCACTTCCGGCCTGGGTTACGCGAACCTCCTGTACATCGCGAGTGTCGTTGTGGAACTGGCAAAAGCTCGCGAATCCGACCTGACGATCTTCCTCGTCGAAGAGCCTGAGGCTCATCTTCACCCCCAACTCCAGATGCTCGTTCTCGAGTTCTTGCGCGAACAAGCCGCCGCGTCGTCCTCAAGGCCTGTGGACGCTGGCCAGCCCGAAGGCCGTATCCAAGTGATTGTTTCAACCCATTCCCCGAACCTGACGGCCTGGGTATCGCCCATACATCTGGTGGTGCTTCGCAGCTCGCGCCCGGACGGTGCGATCGGGAACATCGCGAACGTTCAGCCGCCGCCGGCTCGCAATCCACCATCAACACAAGCCATAGCGGTATCCAGCCTCGACCTGCGGCCGTCCGCGATAGCGAAGATTAGTCGCTATCTCGACGTCACTCGGTCCGCACTGTTATTTGGACCGCGAGCTCTCCTCGTCGAAGGAATTGCCGAAGCGCTTCTTCTCCCGGTCATCGCTCAGCACATCCTCTTTCGGAACAACCCGGAGGCATGGAGACGATTTCGTGGCGGCGTAATCGTGGCGATCGAAGGTGTCGACTTCAGGCCGTACGTCGAGATTCTTCTCAAACCCTGCGAAGGGGCGCGCATCGCGGACCGAGTCGTGGTAGTCACCGACGGGGACCCAAAGGTGAGGGGAAATCGCAAGGCGGACTTGGAAGCTCTCGCCGCACGCCATGGTGCGACGGCGGCTCTTCATGTCAACGTCAACATGCGAACGCTGGAACACGAACTCTTCGCTGCTGGCAATGAAGTGCTGCTGAAGGCGGCGGTGCTCAAGTTGCATCGCGGATCGCGGCGACATTGGGAGCAGCAGATTGAGGCAATTCCGAATCCGAGCCGCGCGGACGCTTTCATCACTATGCTCGAGGCCAAGCGCACCAGGAAAGGTGACTTAGCTCAAGAAATCGCCGAACGCATCGAGCGTCATGAGCCCTTCCTGGTGCCGCCGTACCTTGAACAGGCAATTCGCAGCTTTGTGCAGGCTTAGGGAATTTGCCTCCAACGAACGAGCAACGTGATGTCATCAGCTGTGACGGGGCAGCTTTCGTGCAGGCGTGCCCTGGAGCCGGCAAAACCGAAACGATCATCGGCCGGGTCAGCTCCCTCCTCACCGTCCTTCCGCCGCGACGCGGTGTTGCTGTTTTGTCGTTTACGAATGCCGCGTTGGAAGAATTCACGCGGCGTTGTCGCGAGGTGTCCCTCGATCGCGTCCTTGGACACCCGAACTTCGTCGGAACATTTGACGCATTCATCAGGCACTTTCTGGTGTTGCCGGGCGGCATCACTGGCTGTACCGCACGCCCGAACATCATCGAAAGCTGGAAAACGGTCAACATAGACGTTCGACTCCGCGGAAACCGCGCTTTTCGAGGTCAGGGCGTGAGCTTGGATCGGTTTGATCCGGCTACCGGCGGTGTGGATGTCGCGCGAATCGGAATACAGGCACTTCGTAATCACGTGCAGCAACATCAGCTCGAGTACGAACGGGTGGCTCGAGCAACACGCGCCCGATTGCGGATGCACGGCACATTGAGCGCCGCCGACGCACGGATCGAAGCTTGCCAGAAGATTAGGGACGCTGAACTACAGGCGGCATTGGGTGCAGCACTTGGCGCCCGGTTTCGTGAGGTCCTGGTTGACGAAGGACAAGATTGCAATTCGCACGATCTTGAGATTCTGCGTTGGCTGAGAGCTCACGGGGTGCTGATTACTCTGGTAGCGGATCCCGATCAGGCCATATACGAGTTTCGCAGGAGTGCGCCGGCCGAGCTCGCGGCTTTTCGTCAGTCGTATCCCGCGGAGAACCGCCTTCGGCTCACCGGCAATTTTCGTAGTACACCTGCCATCTGTGCACTTGCAGCTACCCTACGCTCGGAAGGCACTGCCGACAGGTCTGTAGGTGCGACTGCCGGATCGGCGCAGCCGATACTTGTTTACCCCTACAGCGGTGCAGTCACCCCAGATATTGGCGTTCGGTCTGGTCAGTGCATTTCACAACTGCTGGAATCGACAGCGACGTCAATTGTATTGGCGCACAACCGGAATTCTGCTCTGCGAGCGGTCGGGCGTGATTCACCGGAGGGGGGCACGTCGCGCATAGAGACTCTCGCGCGCACCGTCGCGGTCTTCCATTCAGAGTCCGTCAATCTGCGAGCACGCGAGAGCGCGTTGCGCGACATCGAATTGTTGTTGCTCGAGTTGATGGGGCGACTCGCAGAGCACGAGACGTCGGCGCAGGCGCTTGAACGACACGGCATGAACCGCAGAGTGATGCGGCGTCAGGCGCTGGAAGTCCTGACCGGAATCCGGAAGCATTGTCCGGACGACGACGCTGCGCGGCTGGAATGGGTGGACGCAGCAAGGCACGCTGTTGACAATCTCAAGCTCTCATTGCCTGCTGGTCAGAGCACTGCCCGATTCTTCAGGACTCCTCCAGGCGCCGCATGGGCACGTAGCCTCCGTGTTCGCCATCAGACGAACCTCGCCTGCGGCACCGTGCATGAAGCCAAAGGAAAGCAGTTCGATGCGGTGGTGGTGGTGATTCCGCCAGACCGGGCACCGACCAATCACACTGCAGAGTTGTTCACCGCTTGGGAAACTCGTACGGAACTCGAGGCAAAGCGTGTCGTCTACGTTGCGGTGACTCGGGCACGGCGTCTTGTCGTGCTCGCGGTTCCCTTGGCGTATGCGCCGCGCTGCCAAGCCATTCTCGCGTCGGCCCGCGTCGGGTTCGAGCTCTGTCCACCAGTTGGCTGATCGCCATTACCGGTATCGCCGCGCGCGTACAATCCTCCGTTCGTCGCTTACGCGTACCGCCTGAAACGTGGTGATTGGCGCGGGTGAGCTTCGAATCTGCTGTTTAAGAACTGCACTGTGTAAAATGACCGGCCTCTGGACGGCCGGTCAGCTTCCGCGTGAACGAAACTCCGCGTATTGCAAGTCACGCGTGCGTCAATCGTCAGCGACGCCGAGCTGGGTACGGACAGATGCGACTTGCTGCTCTAGATACTTGACTGTCTCGGTGATGTTACGCCGGGCGTTGTCAGAGAGGCTGCCCGACTGGTTCAGGCGATCTTGCCAATTCGCCAATGCACGTTTCAGTTCCTTCAAAACGTACGCACCGTTGTCGCCGATCGAGGCGCGAAGTGCTTGGAAGTGACAACCGACCATGACGTACGGTCTACGAACGCTCTTACCTGCGACATCGTTCTGAGCGCGCCAGAGGGCAACCGCGAGTGGTTTGCCGAAGTACTCGCCGAATATTCGTTCGATGATTGCTTGCGCTTCAGGATCGAGCACCGGAAACAAGGCCCCGATGTAGGCCCTGGAGTTTGCGAACGCAAACGTACCAGCCAGGCGATGCCACGACGCACAGGCATTGTTGATGACGATCGGCGCCCCGGCGGCTGCCAGCGACTGCGGGGACGCAATGTAGTTATTGTCCGCCATTCTCAACGCCATCGATCCCTGCACTCGCGACACCGGCTTCTTCCTGACAGGTTCCAAGGCGTTCTGCTCTCGCAACCGAATAAAGTCACGCATTGCGGTTCCAACGTACAAGCACTTCTTCTTCACCGGGTCGTTCCAGTCAACGCCGTCGAGGGCCACAAACCGCGTAAACTGAGTTACGCGTAAATCGTCCTGCCCTGGAATGACCTGCACCCCGATAGCAATCTCGGTGATCAACGTCCTCATGTTGCCTTCGCTATCAATGAACTCATACGTCCATTCCCAGCCTGAGACGTCACCGCAGTGCGTCGAGATCAGAAGGAGGTCGTAAGGCAGATGCTCAATTGTTTGGGTGGTCCGATGAACGGTCGCCTGGCGCCCTCGCAGCGCTGTCGCGACCACTCCCCGACGAGTAAGTTCCTTTAGCGCAAGCCCGACCTCTCCCGCATCGACCGTCCCTGGATCTACGATAGCAGCAACGCGGATTCCGGAAGTTGTTCGTTGCTCGGCGACGAGTCCGTTGACCAGCGCGATGCCGAGGTCGGGAGAACTGAAGAGGTGTGTCGAAGGCAGTTCGGGAAACGCAAACCCCCATGGGATGTTCTTGGTTACGAACGTAACGGCTCCGCGTGAGGGCAGCGGGAGGGCTCCTGCTCGTTGTCGCAGTTCGCTTCGCAGTCCCTCAAGGAGAGTCGTGGTCGAGGCTGTCCGATTGTCCGAGACCGTGTAGAGGCGCTCCAGGATCTCTTCGGCATCCTGTTTCGAAGGGGCCGGAACGAGACACATGCTCGCGCCGAGGGCGAAGGCGTAATTCGCCGCGAGTACCTGCGCGAATTCGTCGTCGTCCTCGCACACGACGAGATGCTTGGAAGTTACGCGAACTGGATCTCTGGGCGATTCGATGCCCTTCTCGAAGACCAGCGAGCTCCGCACGTTGAGAGCGCGAAGCAGTCCGAGTCCAACGTTGCTCATTCCCCAACTAAGCGCGGGCCTTGCCGGTGAAGCCCACGAATCATGGCTTGGACTAAGCACTTCGCTCGCGGTCTCGATCCGCTTTGTCCGGCCTGGGGGAAAGTGCCCTAAAAACAGGTCGCACGTCGTCGTGGGCAGACCCGCAAAAAAAATCCGGTTCGGCTGAACGCTTGCAGCTGCGTTGTTGCGCCGAACGACCTCAGCGTCTAAGTCAGACCGGTGTATGCGTGGGCCGTCGACCACGGGCACGAATGCTCCCGGCCTGGCCAGATGGGTGAGGATCTGCGCAACGAGATGCGTGTCGTCTCCGACGACGAAGAATGGGAGGATTCGCGGAGCATTCCGGGGCGCGTTTCGGGTATCGTTAGCGACCTTCAAAGATTGCTCCGGCGTAGTGCGTTGGGTTCGAAGCGAAGCACCAGCAGGCGATCCAGCGGGACGACGGGGAGCGTGTGCGTCTGGCCCGTACGCTTCGTGAATTCGACCTCACCAACGGAGTCGAACACCCCGGCGACCGAGCCAACCGGGACAAAGTACCCGATCACGTCTCGAAACGTCGAGAAGTGGCTTCAGGGCCACCGGTCTCCGCAGATGCGGCCAGACGCGCCTGCCTCAAGACGATGCGGTGATGGACAGCTAGGCTACGATTCGCGTCATGCGGGAACTGACGGATGCCCACAAGGCCGACATGGTTCTGCGCGGGCATATGTTGTCGTTGTGTTCACCGCTGTGGTGGGAGTCCGAAAGGAAGTTCGTCGTTCACAGCGGCTCGATGTGCGTGGTCAAGACTCCGAAGGCGGTATTCGGGATCGCCAACAACCATGTTTTCGAGCAGTACCAGAAGGACAAGGCAGACAAGAAGGACGTTTTCTGCCAGCTAGGAAGCGGTCCCTTCGACCCAATTGAGAACATCATTTCTTCCAACTGGTATTGGGACCTTGCGACCTTCCGAATTCCCACGCGGACGTTGAAGCACTTCAACCACAAAGTACTTTCGCACAACCAGTGGCCACCTGCCTTGCTTCAAACAACCGACCACGTCGCCTACGGAGGGTATCCGGAGGACCGGCGATTGGTGTCGCATGGAGACAGGCCCGAAAAGATGACCGCTGACTTCGTTTCTTTCCGCGGCACTCCGAACGGCTGCAGTGGGACGAACGTGTCGCTCCAGATCGACCGTGCAAAGCTCAGTTGGCTGCCAAACGTTCATGAACCGCTGAAAGACGACGCGAACTTCAGCGGTATGAGCGGCGGTCCCTGCTTTCGGATTATTCCAGCCGACAACCGCATCGAGCTCGCCGCAGTCATCTACGAGGGACGCTGGGATATCGGGATTGTCTTCGCGAGGCCGACAACGCTGATTTCTGATGAAGGAATCGTCGCTGCTGTCCCGCCCGGAGTGAATCGTCCGGAGCCTGAAGGCGACTAAGTCAACGTGGTTTCAGTCGGACGAATGACGAATTCGTCGACCTGGGAGGAATCGTTTCGCGCGACTTAATGCCAGCCACCGTTACCCAAGCACCGGCTCGAGCTCGCCGCGAAGCGCCATATCGTTCGTTTGCGGAGAGGCGATGAGGCTCTTTCGTAGCGAACTGGCCATAAGGCGATTCACGTCTTGAAGCGATTCATCAACGCCTGCGCGCTCATAACGTGAAGTGTTGGACAACGGGGTTCGTGTCGCCCCGACTCGCTCCGGTTGGAAGGCGGCTAGAACTATTCGCGTGAGGCCCGTACGCAAAACGACCGGTCGAGGTGACCGGCCATACGAGGTTCGCTTCAGCTGCGGAGTCCCTCGGGGAACCCCATTTAGGATAGGTTTGGAGGCTGCGGCCTCCACCGGCAATTCAGCATGCCTTCAGCATGCCTTTTTCAATTGGATCATGGCGATTCATGGCCGGTCTTGACCGGCCATCCAAACCAAAATCGCCAATGTTTGCGGGAAAAATTGGTCGGGGCGAGAGGATTCGAACCTCCGACCCCTCGGTCCCGAACCGAGTGCTCTACCAGGCTGAGCCACGCCCCGACCGGACGAACGCCTATCTTAACCCAGACACCACCGTGAATGCCACGGTCGCTTTCGCCGTCGCGCGCGTCAGGCGATCCCGCACCTCGACTTCCAGCTCATACTGCCCCGGCGGAAACGGCTGCAGCGGCACGGTCTGCGCCGCGAACGCCTGCGATTCCCACGCCCCCGCCGGCGGCAGGTCCGCGTCGCCATACGGCTGCGGGTCGGTCCGGTTGAACAGCCGCCGGCCGCCGTCGACGCGGTAGAACGTGTAGTAGGCCGCCAGATCCGAGTCGGGCGCACCGTAGTTGCACATCTGGAAGACGACCGTGAGCGCCTCGCCGGTCGTGAACGTCGTCCCGGGCGCCGGCACCACCTCCGTGGATCCGAACGCGTAGGGATGCTCGATCTGCTGCGCCGCCTTGAACGCCGCTTTCAGCGAACGCACATCCCTGGCGAGAATGAGGCTGCTCAGCGCCAGCTGATCGCTCCAGAAGTCCGGGATGGTCACCGTGCGGTGCACGATCGCGGGACTCGACGTCTTGATCCTGGCGCGATCGACCAGGCCGACGTAGATGTCGTACTCGCCCGGCGGCAGCGCCAGCGCCCGCTCGATCGCGCGCGGATCGCCGTCGCGCGCCGGCGGCAGCTCGACGAAAAAATACTCCTCGAACGGAAACAGCAGCGGGTCGAGCTCGCGCGTCTCCGCCTTCCGCTTCGCGTCGGCCGCCGCGTGCTGCTGCTTCTCGAGATCCTTCTGCTGCTGCGACAACAACGCGGATGCGGCGGCCGCGGCAGCCGTCGCCTGCCGCGTGGACGCCCCCGCCAGCCCCGCCGTCGGCATCTCGCCGATGCCAACATACATCGTTTCGGCCTGGCGCGGCATGACGTCGCGCTGATGCAGCAGCCAGTCGCGCACGAACGAGTGCTCGCTCGACGATCGCATGCCGCCGTGGCGCGACACCGCGCGAACATAGAGCGCGGCCGATTTGTAGGCCGCCGCCGTCGTCACCGTGAACGGCACATAGCCGGTGTAGTTGCCCGATTTCAGGACGTGGTGCATCCAGCCAAGTGCCGGATCCGACGCGGTGCCGGCCGCCTGCGCCAGATCGACCGCCTTGACCAGCGCGAGCACCGCTTCCCGTTCGCCCGGTCCGAGCGGCTTGCGTTTCGGCGGATCCGCCGCGACCGCACCAGCCTGCGCCAACGCCGCCGCCACGACGACGACACCGAAGAGACCACGGCTGCGCATGGCGGACCCTCCTATTTGGCGGCGACCCTCTCGAACGGCAATGCCTCGACCGCGGCGAGCGCATGGTGCGCGGTCAGGTCCGGATGGAGCGGCGTGATCGACACGTAGCCGTCGCGAACCGCCTGGTAGTCCGATCGATCGTGCGGCTCCCAGGCGTTCTCGCCTTCCTCGATCCAGTAGTACGGGTGCCCCTTCGGATCGTGCCGCTCGGCGACCGACGTCACGTGATTCCGCTTCGCCTGCACAGTGACGCGATAGCCGCGCGGCTCCCCTTTCGGGACATTGATGTTGAGGAACGTCCGGCCGGGCAGCGGCTGCTGCAGGATCGCGCCGGCCATCACCGCCGCGGCGCGCGCCGCATACTGGAAATCGTAGTCGCCGCGCGTCTGCCGCAGCGACACGCCGATGCTGGGGATCCCGAGCAGCGCCCCTTCGAGCGCGCCCGCCACCGTGCCCGAATAGGTGACATCGTCACCGAGATTCCATCCCTTGTTGATGCCGGAGACGACGAGATCGGGCAGGCCGTTGAAGACGTGGGTGACCGCGACGTTGACGCAGTCGGTCGGCGTGCCGTCGACCGCGAACACGCGAGCCGCGATCGCCTCGAGCCGCAGCGGACGCCGCAGCGTCAGCGCATGGCCGATCGCGCTCGCCTCCGTCGTCGGCGCGACGATCGTGACGTCGCCCAGATCTCTGAGCGCATCGGCGAGGGCGTGAATGCCCGCCGATCGATAGCCATCGTCGTTCGTCACCAGAATCCGCACCATGTGCGGCGATTATAGCTACTGCTTTCGGTAAGGCGCCAACGGACCATCCTCGACCACCGACACCCAGATGTCGTCCTTGCCGGCGGTCTTGTCACGATAGACGGGAAAGCCGCGGTACTCACCGATCGGCTCGAAGCGGTCGGCAGAAAAGGACGCCGCCGGTCCATCGCTATACCAGCGCCGGCCGTTGAACTCGAGCCAGACGCCGTTGGGAACGCCGCTCGGCACCGCGGTCATGATCGTGTGGCGGGGGCGCGCGGGAGCCGGCGTGATCGCCGACGCCGCTTCCGATGCGGTCCGAGGCACGTCGCTGCCGCCGGTGCCGACCGGCTCGTCGGTAATGGCGATCCGGTCGCGCCGCGCGCGCACCGATGGGCTGTCGACCGGGAACGTCGGGACATGACTGCCGGTGGTGCCGGCGAGCTCACGCTCGCGGCGGCGTTCGTAGACGCGCATGCGGCCGCTGCTCAGCGGCACATACAGTTCACTGTAGGGCTCGATCGTCGCATCGGAGTACACCGGCACGCCGGCGAACAGACCGGTCTGCACCATCACCTGGCCGTCGAACAGCCGGAACGCGCGCGTCGCATCGTAGGTGATGCCGCCGACCATGATCGGATCGCCGTTCATTTCCCATAAGGCGCCAGCCGCCGTGACGTCGGGCGGCGGCGTGCGGAACTGAAAGACTTGCGCGTTGCCCATATTCGGCAGCAGCACAGCCACTGTTAAGACAAAGGCGAGCCTGAACCCTCGCATCACGTCCTCCGCCCGGTGATGACTCAACTGCCATGCCACGCGCGGGCGTAAAATAGATCGAGCGATGTCGACTCTGGCTGAGGTGCTGGCTCGTGAAACGCGTGACGGCGACCTGGTCGGCGTGCTGCCGGATGGACGCCTGCAGTGCTACGCGTGCGGTCACTGCTGCCCGCTGCCGGAGGGTGCGATCGGCGTCTGCAAAGTGCGCTTCAACGCACACGGCCACCTGCGCGTTCCGTGGGGATACGTCGGCGGCGTGCAGTGCGATCCGATCGAAAAGAAGCCGTTCTTCCACGCCTATCCCGGCGCGCTCGCCTACAGCTTCGGGATGCTGGGATGCGATCTGCACTGCGGCTACTGCCAGAACTGGGTGACGTCGCAGGCGCTGCGAGATCCGGCGGCGGTCGCGCCGCCGCTGCTCGCCTCGCCCGAGGATCTCGCGCGCGATGCGCTCCGCCAGCAGGCGCGCGTGATGGTGAGCACCTACAACGAGCCGCTCATCACGAGTGAATGGGCGGTGGCGATATTCAAGGAAGCCCGCGACGCAGGATTGATGACCGGCTTCGTCTCCAACGGCAACGGCACGCCCGGGGTGCTCGAATATCTC